>JAGRGI010000154.1:712-11424 GCA_020445565.1 Chromatiales bacterium | reverse complement strand
TCTTGCCCATCTTGATGCGGGTGGATACGAAGCCGTCGGCCCCCTCGCCAAGCAGAAAGTCGGCGGCCAGGGGGGTGCCGTTGCTGGAGGCCATGACGGCAATGGAGTCGGCGGGCATGGACGTCTCGACAGTCACCGGGACCACCGCACCGTTCTCGGCGATGTCCGGAGCCTTGATCTGGATGTCACCACTGGTTTCGGTGCTACCGCCTCCCAATCCCTTCACCGCGTCCTCGACGCTCTTGGCATCGAAGGCGGACTTGGGCCAGGCGGCCAACACACTGCGCGGACTGAGCAGCCCGGCGGATACGGCGACTCCCAGCGTTGCGCTGGCGAGCGAGGTTTTCAGAAAAATTCTGCGTTGCATGGTCAGGTTTCCTCCACCCGATTTCGTTGTGGTTGTGACAGCTACGGGTCGTTAGGCCAATGCAGCGTGCGTGCCATTGTCGTGGTGTTGGGAAAAATACGGGTGCGCGAGGTCTTTGGGCGGTCTTTGACAAGTGCGCGTATGCAAAATGCAGTCTTCATGATTGCAATATGCACATCCGATCAATCGGAATTGTCCAGGGAAACCTGGCCGCGCCGATACTGATTGAGTTTGCGCCAGAGGGTGGATTTGTCGATGCCGAGCAGGCTGGCGGCCTGGCGTTGATTGCCGCCGACGTGGTCCAGGGCCTTGGTGATGTAACGGCGTTCGATTTCTTCAAGGGTGGGCCAGTCGCCGTCAAGCGCCTCAGGATCGGTGGAGGTGGGGGGCAGGTCCGTGACCGACATCTGGCTGTCTTCGGCGAGTACCACATGCCGTTCCACAAAGTTGCGAAGTTCCCGGACGTTGCCCGGCCAGGGATAGTCGAGCAGCAATTTCAGGGAATTGCTGTCGAATCCTTCGACGTTTCGCTGGTACTTGTCGTTGAAATAGTTGACGAAGTGATGAATCAGCAGTGGAATGTCACGGCGGCGCTCGCGCAGGGCGGGCATGGTGATCTTAACGACATTCAGGCGGTGGAACAGGTCCAGACGGAATGATCCGTCACGGGTCATCGTTTCCAGGTTGCGGTTGCTGGCTACCACCCACCGCACATCGATACCGATGGGGCGAACACCGCCTACGCGAATGATCTGGCCTTCCTGGATGACGCGTAGCAGTTTGACCTGCATGGCCTCGGAGATATTGCCGATTTCGTCCAGGAATACGGTGCCGCCGTCGGCGACCTCCAACAGGCCCCGCTTGGTGTGAGTTGCGCCGGTGAAAGCGCCCTTTTCGTGGCCGAACAGTTCGGACTCCAGCAGGGTGTCGCTGAGGGCACCGCAATCCACCACGACCAGGGGTGTTTCCGGCGAGGCCGAGGTGTTGTGAATGGCCTTGGCGAGCAGCTCCTTGCCGGTGCCGGATTCGCCCTGGATGATGACGTTGCAACGTACGTCGGCGATCTTTTCGACCACCCGATAGACTTCACTGATCGCTTCGGATTCGCCGATCAGCTCCTGCTGGCTGCGCTCATCCTTGAGTTGTCGCCGCAGCAAACGGACTTCATGTTCCAGGCGGGAATGATTGAGTGTTCGATCAACCAATGCCAGGAGTTCTTCCATGTCGAAGGGCTTTTTTAAAAAATCCACTGCGCCCAGACGCAGCGCGTTGATGGCGGCGTTGACGGTGGAGTAGGCGGTGATGACGATGGCGGGCACATCCCGGTCCTCGTCACGAATCTGCGCCAGCAATTCGATACCGTCCATGCCGGGCATGCGTAAGTCGGTGATAATCAGATCTGCCCCATGGTTTCGAAAATGTTTGAGGGCTTCGCGCGCGTCTTGAAACGTGTGGGCGCGATAGGGTTTTCCGCGGCAAAAACGCACGAACAAATCGCACGCCTTGGCCTCGTCGTCGACGAAGATCAGATCGAAAGTTTTGCTCATTGAAAGTCGGTTGTCTGGTTTATTCTGCTTGCCCCGGCGCGATGGCCTCATCGGTGATCGGCAGCAAGATACGCGCCACGGCCCCACCATCGTCCCGGTTGCCCAACTCCAGGCTACCGCCGTGGAACTGAACGATACCCAAGCTGATGGACAGGCCCAGACCGCTTCCCTGGCCTTCGGGTTTGGTGGTGTAGAAGGGGTCGAAGGCCCGGTCCGCTTGTTCGGCATTCAGACCCGTGCCCCGGTCGAGTACCTCGATGCAGGCCATTTCGTCCTGTCGGCGTAGGTTGACGATCACGTCCTCACCGGGTGGGCTGGCTTGGGCGGCATTCTCCAGCAGATTGCGCAGCGCCCGTTGCAGCAGGCGGGCGTCGCCGCTCAGAGTGGATTGTCCCTCAATGTTGACCACGATGGTCGCGCCGCAGGCCCGGCATTCCTTCTCGGCCAGGCGTACTGTCTCCCGTACCCAGGATTCGGCGTCGAAGGGCAGGTTCTCGCCACCGATCTCCCGGGAAAAATTGAGTATTGCCCGGATGGTTTCGGCAGCACGTTCGCTCTCCTCGCGAATCGACTGTACGTCGGCACGGGTTGCGGCCGCCTCGACAGGCAGCTCACGCTCGATGAGCGTGGTGAGGGACAGTATCGTGTTGATGGGGTTACTGATCTCGTGGGCAATGCCGGCCGCCATCTGCCCAAGGGATGCAAGGCGGCTGCTGCGGGCCTGAGCCAGACGCGCCTCGTCGCGTTCGCGTTCGGCGGCGTCCAGGCTGTCGGCCATGCGATTGAAGGCGCGTCCGGCCTGTTCGATCTCCCAGGGACCGGCCGGCTTCACACGATGCTCACGCCGACCGGCCGCGAAAGCGGCCAGACTGTCGGCCAATCGGGTGACCGGTTTGGCGATGCGGCGCGAACCGGTGCGGGCCAGGGCCAGACTGAGGAGCAGGGCCGCCATCAGACTGGCGACAATACCGACGCGAATATGTCGGAATGGCGCTCGCAGGTCGCTGGCCTGCACACGAAATCCGATCATCCAGCTCACCAGACGATCCGGGTAGGGTAGAAACTCCTGGAAATAAACCCGTGTACGGCCGTCTTCATGATCGACGGTGCCATAGGGTTCCACCATGGCCGTGGCGTACACGCCGGGGTAGCGCTCGACCAGACGCGGCCTGTCGTATCGCACGCCCTGAAAGTCGATTCCGGTTTCGTCGTCGTACAGGATCAGTCCGTCTCTATCCGGGTCGGACGGGTTGATTTCCGCAATCAACAGGGTGCCGTGCAATATGCGCGGTGCGACACCGAGGATGCGGCTCAGGGCGTCCGCTGGCGGATCGATGGTCAAATAGCCTACCGGCTTATCGCCACGCTCCAGTACCATGGCGGTATTGAAAACCGCCGCCAGGCGGCCTGGTGTGTCGACGGCATTTTCCACCGGCAGCAGAAGACTGCCCATCTCCCTGGGGCGCAGTCCCGCCAACATCGTCGAGAAGCGCGGTTCCAGGGGTTCCGGTTCGACATAGGGAAGACTGCCCAGGCTGCCCGTGGGGGCAGAGACCCGTCGGCCATTGCGCACCTTGACCAGGGTATTGCCCTCCAAATCGAGAATCCGCACGGTGTTCAGGCTGGTACGAACCGACTGAAATGTCTCGAAAAATCGGCTGACCTGCTCGAAACGCCGCAGGGTTTGGTGGTGCGGCCGTCCTTGCTCAAGGGCCTCCAGCACCGGCACGAAGGCATCGACGGCGGGTACCCGCGACAGGCCCGTGACCACATCGCGCTCCACCAGCAGGCGTCGCTCCAAACCGGCCATGACGCTGCCCAGGCCGGCATACAGTTGGCGTTCGGCGTCTTCCAGGTAGCGCTGCTCGCTCCAGGCGGTGGCCACCAGGGCCAAAACCGTAAGCGGAATGACGGCGGCGGGAAATACCCAGAGAAAAATACTGTTCTGCAGACGCATCGACCAGACTCGGCGGGAATTTGCCATATTTCCCCAGTATAGGCGCCGTGGTCGCTAAATCCTTGACGGTTTCGGCCGCTAACAATGGCAAGGGCAGTGAGCTGCCCTATCGCGGCCGCTTACAGTGATCGGTATGGACCGAACGATAGACGTATTAGCCATAGACGACGACAGATTCGTCCAGAAGATGATTCGCAAGGCTCTGGCTGAGGGAGGTCTGAGCGTGCGTACCGCGGACGACGGCGAGTCCGGCCTGATGGCGGCCAAAGGCGAGGTTCCCGATATCATCCTGCTGGACGTGGAGATGCCAGGCATCAACGGCTACGAGGTTTGTGAAAAGCTCAGGACCACTGACACGACCAAGACCGTGCCCATCGTGTTCTTGTCATCCCATTCGTCGTTGCGCGAACGTCTGCAAGGCTATGAAGTTGGCGCTGACGATTATTTGGTGAAGCCATTCGAGGCTGAGCACCTGCTGGCGCGCATCAAGGTGTTGCTGAAATATCGCGAGGAACGCGAGGAGCTGCGCACCCAATACGAGATGGCGCAAAAGACTGCGTTGATCGCTCTCAGCGGAAGTAGCGAACTAGGTCATGCGATGCATTTTCTAGAGCGCAGCCTGGGCTACCAGAGCGTGGAAGAAACCGCCCAGGGCTTGTTTGAGACCACAGATCGCCTGTCACTGGAGTGCACTCTGATGGCGGCCGTGGGCGATTCGCACTGCTGGTTTGCTTCCGGTGGCGCCGTCAGTCCGTTGGAGAAGGAACTCATCGAGATGAGTGACCGCAGCGCGCGCTTTTTGGATTTTGGCCAGCGCACCCTGGTGAACTTTCCCAATGCCAGTTTGTTGGTGAAGAACATGCCCTTGGACGACCAGGAGCGTTATGGGCGGCTCAAGGATCTGTTGCCCATACTGCTGTCGGCGGCCAATACCAAGATCAACGTGATCGAGACCCAGCGGGCCATGTCCCAATTGGGTAACGACCTGCTGCAATCCTTTGGCTCCTCGCGGCGCAACCTCTATCAGTTGGGTAAGCTGCTTGTGAACAACCGTGCCAACTCAGCCTCGCTGCTGCAACGCCTGGTGCACGACGTAAGCGACGATCTGCTGCGCATGGGGCTTGAGGAGGACCAGGAAGAATTCTTGTTGAATCGCATCGACAGCGCGGTTGAAGAGGTTACCGTGAAGATGGACGCGGGTACGGAGCTGGCGGCTTCATTCTCCTTCATTCTCAATAACCTGCGGAACATCATGGAGAAGCAGGAGGCTGTGCTACATGCATTTTCGGCAAATCAGGCAAAGGATTCATCGAATCAATCGTCGGCCTTGGATACGGATATTGAATTGTTCTGATAGGGTAGAACCGCATGTTGAACCGGTATTCTCGTCGATTTCGTGAAGTCGTTTGGCCCCTGGCTCAGGCAGGTGCTGCTGCCGGCCCTGGGCAGTTCGATTGGCAAGCTGCTGAATAGTTACGAAGGATTTTGGACATTCCCGGTTTACGGTCCATAAGCTGAGTTTTCGCTAGAATTGTTCGCCAGAATCGATTTTGGTTGATAATCAGAGGATGTCGTACCTGTCCGAGCTAGCCACCACTGAATCCCTGGAGCGTCGTCCCGAGGCGCGCGCCTTCAGCGTTGAAGACCTGCTTGCGGAATTGAAACAGGGACGTATGCGCATACCCTCGTTTCAACGAGGCATCAATTGGAAACGTCAAGACGCTGCCAAACTTTTGGATAGCATCTATCGTGGGTTTCCCATCGGTACTCTGTTGTTTTGGGAGACCAGTGCGGAGGCTGGAGAGGTCACCTTCGGTACGGTACGAGTCGGTGGAGGGGCACGTAGCGATGCCCTCTGGGTAGTGGACGGACAACAGCGGTTGATGTCCCTGGTTCGGGTGCTGCTAGCCACTCAGCCGGATAAGGATGAGTTTGCCCTATATTTCGACTTGGACCTGGGCAAATTCATCGTCCCGCCTCAAAACCCTGAGGACGACCCATCCCGTTGGCTGCCCATGACCGAAGCGCTTGAATCTGAACGACTCATGCGCTGGACGTTTGAGTATACCGGGAAAAACCAAACGCGGCGGGAAAAAGCCTTTCGCCTGGGCAAACGTATTCGCGAGTACGTGGTTCCTGCCTATTTGGTGCGTACCGACAGGGAAGAAACCCTGCGGGAAGTCTTTGGCCGCATCAACTCAACCGGCCGCAAACTGGAGCAATCCCAGGTATTCGATGCCCTGCACGGGGCACGGACCCGTTCCCGACCCGCGTCTGTACCTCAGATCGTTGCGGAACTGGAGGCCCTGCGTTTCGGCAAGCTCGAAGAAAAACTCTTGTATCGGTTGCTCAGGGTCCTGTTGGGTAGAGATGTCGTTGAACGCAAGGACGAGGGGCCGCCACGTCTCTCCGAGAGCGAGGCGGAAAGCGCTTATCGAGAGACGGCCGAGACGGCGCGACGGGTCATCCAATTCCTGGTGACGGATGTGGGAATACCTCGTTACGATCTTCTGCCCTACAAACAGCCCATCGTGATGTTGGGCAAGTTCTTCCATTTCAATCCCAGCCCCAAGGCGCGATCGCGGGAACTGTTGGCCCGATGGGTATGGCGGGGTGCGCTGAACGGCGCGCACAGGGGCGATACGGTATCTACCACCGCCAACCTGGAGCGTATCGTCCAGGGCGGGGAAGAGATCTCGGTACAGAAACTCCTTGCGATGGTTGCGCGACGCCCTGATGACATGCCGAGCGTCCACAATCCTTTCAATTTTCGCCGGGCCGCCAGTAAGTTGCAGACCTTGGCTCTGTTGGATCTGCACCCACGAGATCTGGAAAGCGGTGAACCTATATTTGATGATCCAAGTAGCGATTTGGGTGATGACGATTTGCCTATTCCGTCCATTGTCACCGGGCATGGTGGAGACATTCCAGACTTGCGATCGGTCGCTAATCGCCTGATCCATCCGCGTCGACATGGTCTACGCCGGCTGCTCACGGTAGTACGAAACCCGCTGGTGCTGACATCCCACGGTATATCCGAGGCGGCATTGGAGAGACTTCAGGAAGGAGACGTCGAGGGATTTCTGACAATCAGGGCGGAATTCCTGCAGGGCCACTTCGACCGATTTTTTGCCCGCCACGCGCGCTGGGACGAAAGCGATCGCCCTTCGATCGAGGCCATCCTTGGCGAAGCCGAGGAGGATTGAATGGCCAGAACATTGCGCGTGCTGTTGAATCAAACCCCGGTGGGTGAGTTGCAACTCGACGCGCAGGAGCGTTGCGAATTTAAACTGCTGGAGTCCTACAAGGCGGCTTATCCTCGCCCGGTGCTAGGCCAAGTGTTCCTTGATGATCTCAACCGTATCCATCATACGCGGGCGCGAACACCCCCATGGTTCTCAAACTTGCTACCGGAAGGCCCGTTGCGGGAATTGATCGCTGCACAGGCGCAGGTGCACCCGGCGAGGGAGTTCTTTCTCTTGCGCCACCTCGGTGAAGACTTACCCGGTGCCGTCCGAATCGTCGATAACGAGCCTTGGACCCAGCCCGAAGAAGGGGATTTGGGTACTTCCACGGGCGATAGTGGCGATCTCCTTGCAGAAACCTGGCATTTTTCGCTGGCAGGCGTGCAACTGAAGTTTTCTGCACGCAGAACCGAGCGTGGTCTGACTATACCGGTCAGTGGCAGAGGTGGCGATTGGATAGTAAAGCTACCGGATACGCGATTTGACCGGGTGCCGGAAAACGAGTACGCCACAATGCGATGGGCAGAAGCCAGCGGTATTCCGATACCGGAAATGGCTCTCGTGAGGACGGTCGATATTGTGGGCTTACCTTCGAGCTACAACACGTTTCCCGAACCCTATGCCCTGGCCGTGCGCCGATTCGACCGTCCGTCCTTGGAAACGCGGGTTCATATGGAGGACTTCGCCCAGATACTTGATCTCTACCCGGAAGAGAAGTACAAGAAATTCAGCTATGACAACCTTGCCCGGCTAATTCTGATCCTTGCCGGTGAGGAAGACTTGCGGGCTTTTCTGCATCGGTTGGTGTTCATTGTCGCCTGCGGCAATGGTGATGCACACCATAAAAACTGGACACTGATCTACCCCGAACCGGTAAGCGCGCGCCTGTCACCTGCCTATGATCTGGTTTCTACTATCCAGTACCAGCCAGATGACAGATTGGCACTCAATCTGGGGGGTACCAAGCGTTGGGAAGAAGTGAACGGGCAGACTTTCCTTCGGATGGCGGAGAAGATTGGTGTTGATGAAAAGCGCATGGAGTCATGGATAGCCGATGCCTGTGCCGACGTAATGCAAGCCTGGAGCGAAAACGGCGAGCATTTCGGCTATACCAAACAGGCACGGGCCCGTATCGTGCAGCATTTTTCGCGAATTCCACTCCTGCGGTCGTTCTAGTGCGGATCGACCTGCAGGAAAATGCACCAGCAAACGATAGGCGAATTGCGGTTTATTTACGAAGAATCGGCAACATCCGCCGCAGGGTGTCGTCCTTGTAGACGAAGTGGTGTTTGAAAGCGGCACCGGCGTGCAAAAGGATCAGGGTGATCAACAGATAGGCCGTCCATTCGTGCACGGCCAATGAGAGCTGTTCCAGGGCCTTGTCCTTTTCGATGATCTTGGGAACATCGAAAAGGCCGAAGAATTTCAGTTTGTATCCGCCAGCCGATGAATCCACGTAACCGCTGATGGGGATCAACACCATGGCGAGATAGATCAGGCCGTGGGTCAGGCGGGCGAGCAGGGTCTCCACGGTTTTCAGGCCGGCGGGCAGTGGCGGTACGATGCTGCGGATGCGCCACAGGATGCGCATTACGATGAACAGAAAAACCAGCATGCCAATGGACTTGTGTAGCGAATAGAAGTCCCATTTGTCGTTGCCATCGGGCAGGGATGTCATGTACAGCCCCAGACCGATCAACGCCAGGATACCCAGAGCGATCCCCCAGTGCAGGAACATGGCGACTGAACCGTAGCGTTGCTCTGTGTTCTTCCATTGCATGAACGGCCCCCTTGCGGCTCGTTTGTCGATCATGAACGTTCTGAGGTATACGAACTGAGGGATTGGCGTGGATTCGCCATCGATCCGTAGTGTCCATTGATGGGGTCAACAAATCCGCGGTAAAGGATCGTCCTCCAGTTCCTCCAGATAACGCTCGCCGCCCAGTTCCGTAAGCATTGATACCGGCCCGCCAGCCGTTACCGATCCGACGATGGCGGCCTGTTGGCCCTGGGGCAGTTCTCGCCAGGTTTGCAGGGCGGTATCGGCGTTTTCGGCCGATACCAGGGCAACCACACGTCCTTCACAAGCGAGGTAGAGCGGGTCGTAGCCCAACATTTCGCAGACCGAGCGCACCGAATCGCGGATCGGTATGGCCGGTTCTTCGAGGCGGATGCCGAGGCCGGTCGCAGCATGGATTTCGTGCATCACCGTAGCCAGACCGCCACGGGTGGGGTCGCGCAGAAAGCGCAGGCCGGGCAGGGCCAGCAAGGCCCGCGTGAGGGGTAATACGGAGGCGCAGTCCGAGGCCAGATCGCCGCGCAGTCCGAACTGCTCGCGGGCCAGCATGACGGCGATGCCGTGATCGCCTATCGGGCCACTCACCAGGACCTTGTCGCCGGGTTGAATCGCGTTCATGGCCGGGCGGGCCGGGGTGCGGAAGTGTCCGATACCGGTGGTGGCGAGGTAGAGACCGCCGCCTTCGCCACGTCGTACGACTTTGGTATCGCCCGCCACGACCTTTACGCCGGTTTCCTCGGCCGCCCTGGCCAGGGATGCGATGAGGCGATCCAGCAGGGCAATCTCCAGACCTTCTTCGATGAAGACATTGAGACTGAGGTAGCGGGGCTCGGCGCCGCTCACCGCCAGATCGTTGCAGGTGCCGTGCACCGCCAGACCGCCGATGTCGCCGCCAGGGAATTCCAAGGGTTGTACGGAGAAACCATCGGTGGTGATCACCACCCGGTCGGCGCACCAGGGCAGGGCGACGGCGTCTGCCTGTACGTCCAGACCCGGATTGGCGAGATGGCGGGCGAAGATCTCGTCGATCAGTTCGCGCATGAAGCGGCCACCGTTGCCGTGGGCCAGAGAGATATGGGTGTCCTGCATGGCGTCAGCTCCGCCGGGGTAGCAACAGACTCACGGAGAATAGCAGGGTCGCGGCGACAACGATGGCCGGGCCGCTGGGCAGGTCCCATTGCAGCGAACCGTACAGGCCGAGCAGCACGGAGATCACGCCGACAAGCGATGCGCCCAAGGCCATCTGTTCCGGCGTGTTGGACAAACGGCGCGCGGCCGCCGGGGGGATGATCAGCAGTGAAATGATCAGCAGGATACCGACGATCTTCATGCCGACAGCGATGACCGCGGCGATCAGCAACACGAACACCAGTTTCACCCGGCCCACGGAGATACCTTCCACGGCAGCCAACTCCTCGTTGACGGTGATGGCGAGCAGGGGGCGCCAGAGCAGGCCGAGCCCGATGAGCGAACCCAGTGACAAGACCCAGATAAGGATCAGGTCGTCCCGGTCCACGGCCAGGATGTCGCCGAACAGATAGGCCATCAGGTCGACCCGGGTGTTTTCCATAAAGGCCACGGCCACCAAGCCAAGAGCCAGGGTCGCGTGGGCGAGGATGCCGAGCAGGGTATCGTTGGCCAACAGCCGTTGATGCTCCAACAGCACCAGCAGCGCCGCCAACAGCAGGCAGAACACCAGGATGGCCAGGGTGAGATTGATACTCAGCATGACACCCAGGGCTACGCCCAACAGGGCGGAGTGGGACAGGGCGCCGCCGAAATAGGCCATGCGCCGCCA
>JAGRGI010000154.1:0-664 GCA_020445565.1 Chromatiales bacterium | reverse complement strand
CGCGCAACAGGAAGTCATCCATGGTCGTGATGCCCGTCGTGCAGGTATTTCACTCGACCGCCCAGTGAGTGTTCGTGGTCGTGGTGATGGATGTACAGGGCCAGGGAGTCGGCCACTTGATTGCCGAACAGGGAAACGAACTCCGGATGTGTGGCAACGGTCTCGGGTCGGCCGGTGCAGCACACATGGCCATCCAGGCAGACCACCCGGTCGGTGGCGCCCATCACCACGTAGAGGTCGTGGGAGACCAGCAAGACGCCACAGCCGTGGCGGTCGCGTATTTCGCCGATCAGCCGATACAACTCGGACTGGCCGTTGACGTCCACACCGGCCAGGGGCTCATCCAGCACCAAAAGGTCCGGCTCGCGCAGCAGGGCACGGGCAAGCAGCACGCGATGCAGTTCGCCGCCGGATATGCCGGCGATCTGGTGCTGCAGAATACTTTTCGCACCCACCTCATCCAGGGCGGCTTCCAGGGCCTTTTGCGGCAGGCGACCGCTACCCAGGGTGAGAAAGCGTCCTACCGTCATGGGCAGGGTAGGGTCCCGATGCACGTGTTGGGGCGAGTAGCCGATACGCAGTTTCGGCCTGCGCCAAACGCTGCCGCGGTCGGCCGGTAACAGACCCAGGAGCACGCGAACCAGGGTGGATTTGCCGGCGCCGT
>JAGRGI010000014.1 GCA_020445565.1 Chromatiales bacterium | reverse complement strand
ACTCGCAGGCCTGGCCGATGACGATAGGGCCGGCACCGATGATGAGGATGCTGTGAATGTCTGTGCGTTTGGGCATGATGCTTCCGCGTGTCTGTCCGCGCCCCAGATAACAGGGCGGGTGAAATTCGTTTTTCGGCTACCGCTCCGGGGTTCGGGGCTATCCCTTGTAGGCATTCATCATGTTGATGAACTGATCGAACAGCGGCGCGACGTCGTGCGGGCCGGGGCTGGCCTCGGGGTGACCCTGAAAGCTGAAAGCCGGCTTGTCGGTGCGGTGTATGCCTTGCAGACTACCGTCGAACAAGGACCGATGGGTGGCGACCAGGTGATCCGGCAGGCTTTGCTCGTCCACGGCGAAGCCGTGGTTCTGGCTGCTGATCATCACCCGCCCGGAGCCGAGATCCTGAACCGGGTGATTGGCGCCATGGTGACCGAATTTCATTTTCACCGTGCTGGCGCCGCTGGCCAGTGCCAGAAGCTGGTGGCCCAGGCAGATGCCGAAGGTCGGCACCCCGGTGTCGACGATCCGGGCAATGGCCTCGATAGCGTAGTCACAGGGCTCTGGATCCCCTGGACCGTTGGAGAGAAACACGCCATCCGGCTTCATGGCCAACACGTCGTCGGCCGGTGTCCGGGCCGGCACCACGGTGATATCGCAGCCACGCTCGGCGAGCATGCGCAGGATGTTGCGTTTCACACCGTAGTCATAGGCAACGACGCGGTATGGCAGGTCATCGCCGCTGGACGGCTCGGGCATGCCATTGACCAGGTCCCAGTTCCCCTGGCGCCAGGCGTAGGTCGAGCGACAGGTGACTTCCTTGGCCAGATCCATGCCCTTGAGCCCGGGAAAGGCACGCGCCAGTTCCAATGCGCGCTCTTCGTCCGCCGACTCCCCAGCGAGAATACAGCCGCTCTGGGCGCCCTTCTCGCGGAGGATCCGGGTCAGCCGTCGGGTGTCGATATCGGCTATGGCCACGATACCGTTCTGGAGCAGATACTGCTCCAGGGTGGTTTCCTTGCGCCAACTGCTGGCCAGTGCCGGAAGATCCCGTATCACCAGCCCCGCAGCCATCACGCCCCCGGACTCTTCATCGTCCGCGTTGCAACCGACATTGCCGATGTGGGGGTAGGTAAGGGTGACGATCTGTCTCGCATAGGAGGGGTCGGTAAGGATCTCCTGATAGCCGGTCATGGCGGTATTGAACACCACCTCTCCGGAAGTCGATCCATCCACACCGATGGACCGCCCGCGAAACAGCGAGCCATCCTCCAGTGCAAGCAACGCGGGCCGAGGCAAGGGCATTTTCCACTCTCCGGGCACGCAAAAACGGGAAACGCCGCTGGGGTGTTCCCGTCTTGACGCGAGATAAGGGTATCGAAGACTTCGCCGGGTTCACCGGCGTTGGCTGGGGGACCAGTATACGGCAGGCGCACAAATACTGTCTAATTCATCCCTGGCGCGTCAAAAAAGAGCAGATCCCGTTACAACAACAGCCCAGAGATTTTTCTCGTCAGGGCGGCAATTGCCTTGGTCGGCGCTCCCCGGCATGGTTTTCAGAAGTCCGCCGGATCAGCGGGAGCGGCGGCTGGACCGATCGAAGTTTCCGGCACACCCTGCCGCTCCACCACTGGGGCTGTCCAGGGCCCGGTTACCCGATAATCGATCTCCAGGATCTTATCGACCTTCTCTCCCAGCAGCGCTTGAGCCACCAGCAAGGCCCCTCCCAAGGTCGCTCCGCCGGTCAACACGCCCGCCAGTGGCAAGGTCGACATGAGCCTGGGAATAACTTTCACCCGCTCATCGTAGTCTTCTGCAATCAGACCGAGTCTGCCGGCCACCTCCACCCGCGACGAGGGGGCGGCCATGACGAAGTCATCCGTGAACAGATCACCACCGGCAACACTGAGCTGCCCCTGAATCCTGTCGAAGCTGTAGCCCTTGCCAAACAGGTCGCGAAAATCCAGTCGCAGCCGACGCAGAATCGTGTCCAGGCTGAACAGGCCGAACATTCTTCCCACCCCTGGCTCGAGATCCAGAAACTGGCCCTCGCCAATCTCCAGGTCGATGTTGCCCTTCAATCCGGCGAGGCTGAAGTCGCGCGGCGCGCCCAACCAGGACAGATTTCCGTCCAACGCCGTGTTTGCCCCTTCGATCGCGCTGCTGTAGCCGAACCGGCGCAGCAAGCCGGACAAGGTCCTGGCGCGCAAGTGGATGGTAACGTTGGAAACCGATTGGTTGCCGAGCATTTCCCAGGAACCTCCGCCGCTGATGGAAAACTCGGCGTTGGTCAGATCCAGGAGTGAGATCTTCTGCCCGGTGTCGATGTGCTCGGTCACGACACGCAGACTGCCCAGATCGACCTTGCCGATGCGCAAGTCGCCAATCTGCAATTTCAGGGGCGCAGAGCGGCGCGGATCATCGAGGCCGCCAGGTGCCAGATCGGGCTCGCTCTCGTTCGTGTCCGGCCAGTAAAAACGCGACAGGTTCAACTCCAGGAACCCCAGTTTGCTGACCCGGTCAGGGACACGAAAGGAGCCGGCAACGGCGGCGGAGTCCACCAGCCCCACCAACCCGTCCGCACCACGCTCCGCGCGCAGCTCAACGCCACGCCAACTACGCTGCAAGAGGCCAAGGTTGCCCACCTTCAGGTCGACCTGCTGCAAAGGCGGCCAATCGGGGCCATATTCCGCCGCCTCCATCACCGCCAGCCACGGGTCCAGGCTTAACTCGTCCAACTGACCGATCACGTACAATCCGGGGCGATCCGCCCTACCCGCTACAGCACCACCGAACCGGAACACCAACTGCTCCGGTTGCCGGCCACTGGCGTCGGCAAGGACAAAGGCGGAGATGTCCGGGCCATAGGCCACCTGCAACGGTTCGACCCTGCCCGCGGAATAGGCACCCTGAATCGTCAGTGGTCTGGATTCGAGATACGACTTGCGAAAGGGTGCCGGCAGATTGACGGCCGTACCCAGCATGTCAGAGCGGAACAACATCGTTACCCTGCCCTGACGAGGCTCCACTTCGAAATCGGCATGCCAGGAAAAACGGCCGTCCAGGTGTTCCAGGGATTTCAGTTTCACCTGACTCTTGAGTTCATCCACCGTGGTACGCCCACTCGCATGAATCCGCACGTTGGAGCGCGCCTCGCCGCCATCGAGATCGAAGCGCATCGTCTGACCCGCAATCCGGGCGGTCGCGCCACGGACGTTCAAACCGTTTTCCGTGAAATTCAGGATGCCGGAGAGCTTGCTGAAGACCAGCGCCGGTTCCGGTAGACGCAACTGCGCCCCCTCCATCGCCAGAGCGCCAGCGACCTTCACGTGACCGCCCTTGCGTAGCGGAATGTCCAGGGCCAGATCCAGCTCGCCGTGTCCCCGCACCTCCATGCGGCCCGTAACCGGCTCAAAGCGCTCGCGGACGGGGGTGCGATCCAAGTACGCGAAACCATCGACCAATCCCACGTTGGCCCGGGCTTTTACCTTGAGAACGGGGGGCTTGGCACCGAGTTGTACTATGCGTGCGTAGCCATGGCGAAACCTCGCGCCATCGATCTTGATGTCGTGGACATCCACTTCCATACCCGCATCGCGAAACACCAGTAAGCCGTCCACCTTGTTCAGGTCCGGCCAGCCGTCCGCAAAATGCAGATCAACATCGCGGCACTCGGCGCGCACCTCGAATACGCTGTCACCGCGCCAACCTTCATGAGGCACGGGAAAGCCATGCATTGGTCCGTAGTAGAGAAATTGTCCGGCTTCCGCCCGGCCACCCCGGAAGGCATTGTCCAACCAATGGTTCAGGTCGGCCGAGAAGACCCTCTGCGGCAGATAGGGGGGCACGCGCCCTGCGCCGGGCCCGTCGAAATTGGCCAGGATCTCCAGCCAGGGCTCACCTTCGTCGGGGTGATCGATCCGTACATAGCCCAGGGCGCTCAATTCGTCGTTTGCCAGACTGATGTCCGGTGCCAGTATCCGCCAGTCGCCCTCGGCACCTCGGTGCCAGAACAGTCTGGCGGACACCCGTTTCACCACCAGCGGGGCAACGAACAAGCGGGGCGCCTCGAAATTGCCGGCAGCGCTATCGAGGTGAATCACGCCGCCATGCAAATCGCCTTGAATGCGGGCGCTTGCACCCCCGAGGCCCGGTAGACGCCGCCACGGACGGGTGTGCAGATCGCGCAGCTGAAAATCGTAACGCAGGGGCGAATTTGAGGAAGCGGTCTGCAAACGCAGGTTCTCCACCAGCGCCCTGGGCTGGACACCGGACAGGGTCTCCCGCAGCTCACCGGCGACAAATCCCGCCTCCGTCAGAGCGGACAGAAGATCCTGTACCCGCAGGCGGTCCGCTGCCAGCCGATACTCGCCTCCCTTGCCAAAGTCCACATCCAGGCGTGTCAGGGGCCAGTGATCCGCCCCCACCCGGACTTCATCCAAACCCATTCGCAATTGCCAGCCGTCGTCACGGTCAAGCCAGCGAACCCCACCACGCAATTGCGCTATGTGCACTCTTCCGGAGTCACCCGGACGGGCGACGACGGCGTCACGAACAGTCACGTTCACCTGTGCCGATTTCAGCCGGGTCTCGCGCCAGTCGCCCCACAGTTCGGCGTCGAGTCTGCCGCCGATGATGTTGAGCGGCAATGCATCGGCCAGGCTCATCAAACCGGGGACATCCAGTTGCCGCGCCCGCAGGTAGAGCTGACCGCCCCAACGTTGCAGGTCCGTGCCGGGCCCCGCCAGATCGGCGGCCAGTTCGAGGTGTCCGCCGGCCGAACCGGGCAGATCCATGCCACCACGCAGGTAGTGCTGTCGACCGGTGCTCTGAAATTGCAGATCGACATTCTCGAAATGCAGGGCAGGCCGGCCGGTTTGGTGATTCTGCCAAGTCAATCGCGAATCGCTGACGCCGATGTGGCGGATGCGAAACAGCCACTGGGGCAAGCCCACCGAGCCAGCGGTACCGGGGTCTTCAGGCAGGCCGGAAAGCACCAGACGACCGTCCTGCAAACGCTCCAGGGAAAGGTCGACGCCGACCAGCCTGATCAGTCCGATCTCCAGCCGGCTATGGGTCAGCACACGCTCCAGATCAAGATCGACAAACAGGCTGCTAAAGCGAAAGCCAGGCCCGCCTTCGGCGTCCTCCACACGCACGTCGCTGAGTTCGAGCTGCGGTTTCCAGCCATTCCAGACAGTGTCCAATTCGCCGATATGCACCGATTGGCCGGCCAGTTCGGTCAGGCGGGACTCCAACCAGCCTTTGAAATAGGGGCCGGAGGAAAACAGCAGGCGAGCGGCGATCAGCAGCACAAGGCACAGGAAAACCGACCAGGCAATCACACTCAGGCTGCCCGAATAGGTATGGTGTGCTGCTTTCTTGAGTCGTTTCATCCTGGTAGGCGTTATCCTTGAACCGTCTCGGCAGACCGAGTGCGGACTACATCAGCACCACATCGTACTGCTCCTGGGTGTAAAGCTGTTCGACCTGGAGCTTGATGGGTTTGCCGATGAACTCCTCCAACTCGGCGAGGCTGGTGGATTCTTCATCGAGCAGGCGGTCGACCACCTCCTGAGAGCATAGAACCAGCAGGCTCTGGGCGTCGTATTGGCGGGCCTCGCGCAGGATCTCGCGGAAAATTTCGTAGCAGACCGTCTCGGCGGTTTTCACCGAACCTCGCCCCCCGCAGGTGGGACATGCCTCGCAGAGCAGGTGTTCCAGGCTCTCTCGGGTGCGCTTGCGCGTCATCTGCACCAACCCCAGGGCCGACACGTCACTCACATGGCTGCGGGCATGATCCTTCTCCAGGTAGCGCTCCAGGGCCTGCAGGACCTGGCGTTTGTGGTCCTCCTCGGTCATATCGATGAAGTCGATGATGATGATCCCGCCGAGATTGCGCAGCCTCAATTGCCTGGCGATGGCCTGGGTGGCCTCCAGGTTGGTCTTGAAGATGGTCTCTTCCAGAGTGCGGTGCCCGACGAACGCACCGGTGTTGACGTCGATGGTGGTCATGGCCTCGGTCTGATCGAATACCAGATGGCCGCCGGACTTGAGCTGCACCTTGCGTTGCAGGGCCTTGTCCAGCTCGTCCTCAATGTTGTAGAGGTCGAAGATAGGCCGTTCGCCAGGGTAGTATTCCAGACGCTCAGCCACCTCAGGAATGAACTTGCGGGAAAATTCCAGGGCACGGTTGTAGGTCTCGCGGGAATCGACTCGCACCTTTTCCAGATCCGGCCCCACCAGATCGCGCAGTGAACGTGGCACCAGACGTAGATCTTCGTGCACCATGGAACGCGGCGGCGCGGAAGCCGCGCGTTCCTGAATCGATTTCCACAGTCGGCAGAGGAAGCTCATCTCTGCCTCCAGCATCTCCTGACTCACCCCCTCCGCCGCGGTTCGGGCGATATAACCGCCACACTCATGGGTTTCCATGAAGGTGGACATCAATGCCTTGAGGCGCTGACGCTCCTCCTCGCCTTCGATCTTCTGCGAGATACCCACGGTCTCGCAACGCGGCATGAATACCAGGTAGCGCGAGGGGATGGAAACCTGGGTGGTGAGACGGGCGCCCTTGGTGCCCAGCGGATCTTTGATGACCTGTACGAGGATGTCCTGCCCCTCTCGAACCAGATCCTGGATGGCGTCGTTGCAGCGTTCCTTGGGAGGCAGTCCCTCGGTTTCCAGCAGACAGATGTCAGAGGCGTGCAAGAACGCCGCGCGCTCCAGACCGATCTCGACAAAGGCCGCCTGCATGCCCGGCAGTACCCGACATACCCGCCCCTTGTAGATGTTGCCCACCAGACCCTGGCAGCTCGCGCGTTCCAGGTAGAGTTCCTGGAGCACGCCATTTTCCACCAACGCCACGCGGGTCTCCCGCGGCGTGACGTTGATCAGCAGTTCGTCGCTCATTGCGGTTTTCCGGCACGATCGCCTCTGGCTGTCGTCCGGCCTCAAAGTGATTTTCGAATTCGGCTGGCAATCGGTCCGGTGGACCGCATCGTTCAGGTTCAGTCATCACGAGCCCCCCGCAAGCCAGGCCGGCGTTATTCCGGCGGCGCGTAGCAGCTCCGCGGTCTCAAACAACGGCAGGCCCATCACGCCGCTGTAGCTCCCTTGCAGCCGCTCGATGAACATCGCGGCCTGCCCCTGAATTCCGTAGCCACCGGCTTTGTCGGCAGGCTCGCCGGTGGCCCAGTAAGCCACCCGCTCTGCGTCAGCAAGGGGACGAAACCAGACCCGGCTGGTGCTTACCCGAACGGATTCGGACTCGGCGGTCACAAGCGCGACGGCGGTCAGCACCTGGTGTTCGCGCCCGCTGAGCCGGGCCAGCATGGCCAGCCCATCGGCCCGGTCGCGCGGTTTGCCGAGAATCTCCCCATCCAGCACCACGGCAGTGTCCGAACCCAGCGCCGGAACCGCACCGCAGGCGCGCGCCTTTTGCCTGGCCAACCGTTCGACGAAAGAATGTGGTTTCTCGCCCGGCAGAGGCAGTTCGGGAATATCCACCGGGCGAACCAAGAAGCCCACGCCAATCTGTTGCAGCAGCTCTGCCCGACGCGGGGAGGCGGACGCGAGATAGATCTGCGGTTCGACACTGTTCACAGGTGTTGCTGTCAAAGGTTCACCCTGTGCAGATCCGTGCCCCGAAACACCAGTCCGCAGGCGGAATATGCCAGAGCCAATTATGACACTCAGGCACGATGATAGGGGTGGCCGCTGACGATGGACCAGGCCCGGTAGAGCTGTTCCGCCACCATCACCCGCACCAGTGCGTGGGGGAAGGTCAGCGGCGAAAGCGACCAAGCCAGGTTGGCAGCCGCACGGCATTCATCGGATAAGCCATCGGGGCCGCCCACCAGCAAGGCCACGTCGCGTCCCTCCCCCAGCCACACTTGCAGACGCTCTGCCAGTTGCGGGGTCGTCCAAGCCCTGCCGGTAACTTCCAGTGCCACACACAGGGCGCCCTTGGGCACCGCGGCGAGAATCCGCCCACCTTCATCCCGAACGATCCGGGCCACATCCGGCCGCTTGGAGCGCTTGCCGGGCGCAATTTCCACCAGCCGCAGGGCGCATTCCGGCGGCATGCGACGAGCAAACTCCTGGTATCCGGCCTCTACCCAATCAGGCATACGCTGACCGACAGCAATGAGATGAATACGCATCGGCCCAGCATATCACGCCGAACGGACTGCGGCCGGACTCAGGGATTTCGAGATCCACAACAGCCCATCAAGGTCACGGGAATGGCTGCTTGCCGCCCCCTGCGCACCTCACTCGCCCAGCAACAGCGAAGCACCCGACATTTCCGGCGGGCGCTGCAAGCCCATCAATTGCAAAACCGTAGGTGCGATGGAGCTGAGGCCGGCGCCCACCGACAAGCGCCAGGGGATTGGGTCCACAACCAGGCAGGGAACCGGATAGACAGTATGCTGGGTATGGGGTTGACCACTCACCGGGTCCACCATCTCGTCACAATTGCCATGATCGGCCGTCAGTAGCACGGAATAGCCCCGCTCCTTCGCCACATCCAACAATCGGCCCACCTCAAGATCGAGCGTCTCCACCGCCCGGATCACCGCTTCACGCACCGCGGTATGCCCCACCATGTCGCCATTGGCATAGTTCACCACGATCAGGCTGAAATCACCGCTCGTCATGGCCCCGATGACAGTGTCACTCACCTGGGCCGCACTCATCTCGGGCATCAGGTCATAGGTGGCGACCGGCGGCGACGGCACGACTTCGTGGACCTCGCCGCTGTAGAGATCGCCATGCCCGCCGTTGAGAAAGAAAGTGACGTGGGCGTACTTCTCCGTCTCCGCACAATGAAACTGCCGCAGACCGGCCTCGCTGACGATTTTGGCGAGCGTGGTGGCCGGCTGATCCTGGGCAAAGGCATAGGGCAAGGGCCACCACTGATCGTATTGGGTCATGCAGGTGACCGGCACCGGCTGAAAATCGCCACGGTCAAAACCATCGAAGTCTTCGCGAAACAGCGCGCTCAACAACTGGCGCGGCCGGTCGCGGCGGAAATTGAAGCAAATCACCGGCGATTCCGCCGTAATCGGCGCCCAGTCCGGTAGAACGGCCGGCTGTACAAACTCATCGCTGCTGTCCCGCTCGTAGCAGGCCCGAATCGCCTCCTCAGCGGAATCCACCCGCAAGGCATCGCCCTGCACCATGGCACGGAAAGCCAATTCGGTACGTTCCCAACGGTGATCCCTGTCCATGGCGTAGAAACGGCCACAGACGCTGCCGATAACGCCGCCGGCCCGCTGTACGGCAGCCGCCAGTTCCGGGACGCCATCCAGGGCCGATCTCGGCGCGACGTCACGTCCGTCGGTAATCGCGTGGACCACGGACTTAACGCCGTGGCGGTTGCACAGTTGAAGCAGTGCGTAGAGGTGGCGGATGTGGCTGTGCACACCGCCATCCGAGACCAGACCGATCAAATGGACAGGTGTGTTTTTGGCCTTGGCGGCATTGATCGCTTGTAAAAAGGCTGTATTGGTATAGAAGGATCCGTCAACGATAGCCTGGTCGATCGCGACCAGATCCTGGCGCAGGATACTGCCGCAACCGATGGTCATATGACCGACCTCGGAATTGCCCATCTGCCCGTCCGGCAAACCCACAGCACTTCCTGATGCCTGTAAGAGCGTATGCGGGCTAGTGGCGAATGCCCTGTCCAGATTGGGCGTTTGCGCCAGGGCCACGGCATTGTGCGCACGGCTGGGATTGCAGCCGAAACCATCCAGGATGATCAACAACACCGGCCGTCTGGGAACCTGCCCAAGTGCGGGGGTTGTAGTGGATGTGGCAGAGTTTTTGGTCATAGGAGGCTTTCAGGTGAGCCAATTGAACAAACGTGAGCACAGAATCCGATTGTCCAAACATGTCCTCTGCAGGCCCTCCTCCCGCGCAAAGGCTCTCGTCGAACATAAGACAACCTGCTGCTTTTCATTCATAAACGATTGCGACCGCCCAGTTACCGCCGCGGGAATCTGGCAGTGTACCGAACGGATACCGCCATTCCTGACCTCCCCGATGTCTGCCGCCCGACCTGCACAATGACAGATACAGACAGCCACCCTCGTAGTTAGGGTAGCAGGGGAACGGAAACCGGGTCGCCGACACGCACGTTCAAGTCGACGTCGGCTCTACCCCGGTTGATTGCCAGCTCGAGCAGGCCGGCGGAATTTTCATACCAAAACGCCATGCCTTCCGGCAGGTCGGAATAGGTCTTGGCCCTGGCCAGCTCCCGCCCTCCAACACTCACTACGGCCCCCTCTGGCAATCGCGATGCGCGCACACCGATGATCACGTTGCCGTAGTGATCGATATACACCACCTTCGCCAGGTCCGGTTCGGCAGGGCTGGGATCGTATTCGTGGCGTGGCACTTTCGAATAGCTGGGCAGCCGACCGGTGGCAATATGGGCCGCCACAGGCGCAAACAGATCCCGACCATGGAAGGTATTGGACATCTCCGGCGGACGCCAATCGATGCGCCACCGACGAACGCGCTCCGCCCGGTGCGGCAGCACGTCCAACAGGCCGTTGTCCGGCCCTACATACCAACAACCATCCACCTCCATCAGCAAGGGCTTACGCTTGCCTCCCACGCCCGGGTCCACGACCGCCATACAAACCGTCCCGCGTTTGAAAGGAGCCATATAGGCCGGCAACAGATAGGCGGCAAGATCCGGTCGCTGCACGGGCGCATCGTGAAACAGATCCACGACCGGCACTCCTGGGGCCTCGCGAAACAATACCGCTTTGACTTGGCCTACATAGGGACCGGCAATACCAAAATCCGTGAAAAGCACGATCATTATCTCACCCCCTTCAGCCCACTCGATGCCACTACGCAAGCCAGTTTTTGTACCGCCTGCACGCACTACTCTACGGTACCGGGAACGACTTCGCATCCGTCCACAAGATCGAAAACGTATTTCCTCACATGGACGAACTCACACGTCCGATTTCGACGTCATGTCGTGGGTGCAACCATTACAAGAACCGGGACGTTATCCTGGAGGAGTTGAGATTATGACAACCGAAAACCGAAGGAGGCAGTGGGTACCTCTCATGGTGATATTCGGCCTCATGGCAACGGACAGCGAGGCGCGGACAAACTCGCTGAGCGCGACACGCGACACCAGCCGGGAAACGGAAAACACCTTGGTAGCCACGCAACCGGACAGTTCATTGGACCTGGTCGCCGAAACCCAGGACCCCACACCGACCGTGGCGGTGGGCGATTTCCTGGACGGCCCAAAGGAAATCCTCATCGTATCGCCGCATCAACTGGATCAGGCCATTCCGCCACAGTCGCTTTTCCCCACGGAGACGGTTCGCATCGCCTTTCTCAACGAATTGAATGGAAATACACAGCAGGGCAACGGCTTCATTTCAGGTAGCAGTTTCGCGGCAGAACCGGGCAACGACCCATACTACGTGGCCTACTTTCTCAACGAGGCCGAAGGCGACGGCCTGTTGGGGCCTGCAGAAGCCGAAGCCACGACCGAACCCGGACTTTTCCTATACGACGCCGGCGAATTTCTCTCCAGCGGAAACGAAACCCCATTGACGGCCGGCAGCGATCTGGCCGGCAGCGACCCCGGCGGCGGCGGCGGTGGAATCGATCCGTTACCTCCAATTTTTCAGGGTAGCGAGCAAAACTACGTTCTGCGTTACGTGTGCTGCTCACAACTGCCGATCATTCAGGATCCGCAACTCGCGCCAGACCAACTTTTCAGCGACAACAATATTGTCGCAATACCGAAGCAGGATGAGGCGGTAGCGGTATTCGATGATCTCCCCATCTACAACGGCAAACAAATTTTTGTCCGCGTGCAACGCTCCCAGGGCCAGCATCTATGGGGCTACTTCCCGCTTTTCTGGCTACACGAACACCCCTCGCCCGTGGAGCCGACCGAGGTCCATGCCAATGCGAGTTACATGGCCATTGCACGAGGTATTCGTACCCTCATTGAGGAAGGCTTTTACCAGGGTTGCAACCAACCGCATCCTGCCGGCGGCGAACCCTGGGACGTGCCGGATGAGGCGGGCGCCTACCAGTGTGGCGAATTCCCCCTGGGGTCTGCCGATGACGTCATCCAGGTCCAGGGACACAACTTCCGGTACCTCACCCACATCGACCGGGTCGAGGAACCTCAAACCATCGATCCGCCCCAGGAAGCCATCGACTATCCCCGTTTCGGATTCTGGGACAACGATCCGGTCGAAGGCGTAGACCTGCACATTCCCTTTTATATCGGTCCCCTGGCGACCCAAAGACGCGCCAACGACGAATACAATCTGGTCGAGTTAACCGACCCGAACTACCAGTTCTATGCCCGAACCTACTGGCAGTCAGACGAAGCCCAGGCCGATGAAAACGTCCGCGTACATCCCATGGACTGGTATTTCAAGACCTACTATCCCGATGACGCGTCCGACCACCCCAAGGAAGTGCATTTCAGCATCATTGCGGAGTTGCCCGGCTTCGAGGTCTACAGCCCTTGGTTCGAGAAGGAAATCGTACTGTTCTACAACGGTGGCCTGCTTGGTGGCTATAAAGAGGCGCGCACCTCGGAAATCAGCCTGGGCGGCATGCGTATGGATGAACTACCCCTGCGAATCGACGGCAAGGTTACGTTGAAGACCGCCCAAAACGGCGATCCGGTAGACGACTTTGTACAGAACCTTGGCTACGTAGGAGTCGAATTTACCGACGTGCAGTTTCTGCGTGTACCCGCGATCACGTTCTATGACGGCATCCGCCTCAAGTTCAAGAAAATGGAAAGCAGCCTGTTGAATCTGGCCATCGACCTTCTGGTCGGCACGTTGAACGGCGTTCTCGGAAGCGGTACCGAAAACGGTAGCTTCGGTGGTCTGCTTTTCTGGCAGGCGGCACAAGGAGACCTGCGGGACGATATTCTCGATCAACTGAAGGATTTCGCCCCGACGCTCACACAGATCTTCGGCGACCCCAGAAGCCGAGCCACCGATGCCTGCTCCACAGTCATGCCGGCTGCCTACAAGACCCCGCTTTCTCCCTACTTCGCCTTCTATCGCAACTGCGTGGATTTCGCGGGCACCATCAACGACTTGAGCTTCATCAATCCACCTGACGTCCCAGTGCAGGCCGCGGGTTCCTTCTCGGAAAGTAGCGACGCCTACGCTCAGGTCAACCTTGGCGCCATTCCCTGGGGCTCGGCGGAAACCGGTAGCAAGACCTATTTTTGCCCGTCGAGCGACAGCCCCGACGGTTGCTCCATCACTTTTCAGCGTCCCTGGTGGGCACGGTTCGATCCACATTACGTCATCGGAGCCGAACTCTTCACTCCCGGGGGATACAGCTACTACTGGGGCACCGGCGTTCGCGCCGCCGCGCGTGCCAGCGGCGAAACCGTCGCTGCCTACTCGCATTTTCTGAGCTGCCTCATTCCCGAGACCGACAGCGCCTACAACTACAACCCATGGATTACGCAGCAGACATTGCAGGGCAAACTCCAGACAGCGTGCCAGTTACCGGCCCTGGAGACCGCCTGCGAGTTGTATGGCGAAGGCGAGGACCTGGACGCCCTGTGGGAAGCCCGTTGGGGCTATACCCCCAATCTCTCCGGCTACGCCAATTTTTGCGCGCGCGCCGAAGCCCTACGCAATGAAGGCAAGTATCCGACCATCACCATTGGAGGTGGCGCTTAGCGTGTAGCGGCAGCTGCCCAGGGCTGCGCCTCAGATACCGATCACGCCGTAACCCGACCGGGCGGTTATCCGACAACCGGACCGGCGGGTTGCGGCGCTTCTCAAGCCCATGGCAAACAGCAGCCTAATGGCCCCAGGAGGACTCGACGCGCGATAGCGCAGCAAACATAGTCGAGGCCGTGAATAGTGCCTGTCCAGTTCGATGCCGGATTTCCGCGATCAATCAGAAGATGAATCCGACGACGGCACTGAGCCTTCCCGCAACGATTTGGGGTATCCAAAGGCCCGTCTCGGTCCCCTCCCCTCCTGCGCGAATCAACGGTCGGCCGGTAAGCCATAGTTCACCCAGGAAATCTTTCCCCTTGGTGTAGTGGGTTTGGGCATACTTTTCGTTCAGGTCCGTACCCGACTCGCAATGCCCGGAACCAAACACCAGCCTTTCCCCCGTGTCGTCAACCTCCCAAACTTCGAAACGACGCATGACGGGCGTGCCGCGAGCAGAAAGGAACGTCACTACCCGCACCCGGTCCCGATCGATGAAAGGCACCGCCAACCCGGTTGTGATCCCGGCTTCCGCCGCATTACGCGCTCGCAGAAAGGTATTGGAGTCACCCAGGTTTTCGATGATCAGAGGTTTGCCCTGGGCCCAGGCCCCACCAGGCAGCCCACGTCCTCGCAAAATCGACAATCGCCGCGATATCCATTCGAACCGTTCCAACTCGCCATAGTAGCCTTGCGCGAGCCGGAGCTCGGCATCGCTTCCGGACTCATTGTCCCAAACCTCCACCGCACCGGTGACTTCGCTACCCCTACCGGCAAACAGAACGACCACGGCCAGGAGAAAATCGCCGGCATAGATCGGAATGGAAAGGCCGCAGGCAATTCCCGAATGTCTGGCTATCTGGTTGCGCATGAAGGCGTCACTGGTCAAGTCCGACCACAACAGGGGGCGCCCCTTTTCCCAGGTTTCTCCAGGCAAACCGACGCCGCAGGGAAAAGACATCTCCTTGCTGACAGCCTCGAAATCGGAAAGTCCGCCGTAGTAGCCATCGACGAGTTGTAGCTCGGTACTGGCCATATCCGGCTGCCAAACCTCCGCGGCTTTGATGAATAGCTGCATGGCTTTTTATACTCACGTCACGGGTAGGCCGTTAGCACTACGGCGCAAAAGCAGTCCACAAGCAAAGCCCGTGCCTTGTCGAGGCGCACGCATCCAATTCGCACTGAAACGGACACCCGATCAAAGTGCGCAGGAAATTCCGGCATCAAGACCGGCGTGACTAAGCGATAGTGAGAGGTTCAAACATCGAACGGCCTTGGGCAGCCGCCTTCCGGAAGTGATACACCCACGCGATGCAACGTGTCCTCAAACCGGCAGCGTCGAGGGGTTTGTATGCCCTCAATCAGGGATTATCGCGGCCGTCGCGCACCAGTCTGTTGCATGTATTCCCACGATTTCCGGTCACGAGCCCGGCAGAAGCCTGCCCGAGAATGGGTGCCGCAGCGAAGATTGGCAACGTGCTTTGTTGACGCAACCGCCACTGCACCCGATGGAACGAGCCTCTGCCGGAGAACGAATACGCAGAGCAATACCGCTATGGCGCTTACCGGCAGCTTCTCAAGTCAACCCGCAGAAGTGTCGAAATTCTCCTAGCAGAGGTATCCGGCAATGAAACGGCGCGCCAAACATTTACAATTCACGTTGGTATTGAGTAGTTACCTCGGGAGCTTTTTCGTTGTCTGAGCCCGATTCCAAGCGCCGTCGTGTCCGGTTTCGCCCCAAGGGCCATCAGGCTTCGAGCCACAGTTTACAGGCGGTGGAGGCATTGATCGGCCCACCGCCCTATCAGCGCGACCTGCTGATTGAGTATCTACACCGACTTCAGGACCATTTCCATTATCTCGGCAATTCTCATTTGGTTGCCCTGGCCGAACTGCTGCGGCTGGCACCGGTGGAGGTTTTTGAGGTAGCCAGCTTCTACCACCACTTCGATCTGGCCGCACAGGGCGACCCTCCCTCTTCGGGAATCACCGTACGGGTTTGCGAGTCCATCAGTTGCGAACTGGCGGGGGCCAGGGAGCTGATGGTGGCGCTGCGCTCGGTCCTCGGCGAGTCTGTCCGCATCCAGCCGGTTCCCTGTGTTGGCCAGTGTGACGGTGCACCGGTGGCCGTGGTCGGCACCAATCCGGTCCGCAGGGCCGACGCATTGCGCGTAAGGATGGCCATTACGGAAGGCCGCTTGCAAGCGCCGGTTCCGGCTGCCCGGGAGTTGAGCCGCTATCACTGCAACTGCGGCTACAAGACCTTACACGCAGTGAACGAGCGATGGACCATGGAGGACATCATCTGCACGATCGAAAACGCCGGGCTGCGTGGTCTGGGCGGTGCGGGCTTTCCTGCCGGTCGCAAATGGCGCAGCGTTCGTGACCGGGAAGGACCACGCTATCTGGTGGTGAACGTGGACGAGGGTGAACCCGGCACATTCAAGGACCGTCACTACCTTGAAAATGATCCTCACGCCTGTCTGGAAGGGATATTGATCGCCGCGAAGGTAATCGAAGCCGAAGCCATCTATATCTACCTGCGGGACGAGTATGCCGCCTGCCGGACGATTCTGGAAGAGGAATTACCGGCCTTGCAGGCCAATCCGCCATGCCCGATTCCCCCTATCCATCTGCGGCGCGGTGCAGGCGCCTATATCTGCGGCGAGGAATCAGCGCTTATCGAATCCATTGAGGGAAAACGCGGTATGCCGCGGCTGCGACCTCCGTTCGTTGCTGAACGGGGCCTGTTCGGGCGGCCGACTCTGGAGCACAATCTGGAAACCCTCTACTGGGTACCGGAGATCCTGCGCAGCGGTGCGCAATGGTACCAGGCTCAGGGCCGTCACGGTCGCAAGGGCCTTCGCACATTCTCGGTCAGCGGTCGGGTGAACAAGCCAGGGGTGCACTTGGCTCCAGCGGGCATCACCGCTCGGGAACTCATCGACGAGTACTGCGGCGGCATGTTGGCGGGTCATGAGCTGAAGGCGTATTTCCCTGGCGGTGCCTCGGGCGGGATACTGCCCGCGAAACTGGCCGACATTCCGTTGGATTTCGACACCTTGAGCGAGTACGGCTGCTTCATCGGCTCCGCGGCAATCATCGTTTTGTCGGCGCAGGACAACGTGGCATTGGCCGCGCTCAACGCCATGTGCTTTTTCGCACACGAGTCCTGCGGGCAATGCACGCCCTGCCGCGTGGGTACGGTACGGGCCGCGGATCTCATGAGTCAGGCCCGCTGGAATGCCACGCTTTTGGAAGATCTGGCTGCGGTGATGCAGGATGCCTCCATCTGCGGCCTGGGTCAGGCTGCGCCGAACGTCCTGCGTTGCGCACTGCGTTGGTTTCCGGAGGACTGCGGCCTATGAGCACCGTGCATTACCGCCTGGATGGCCGAGACCTTGACGCCTTTGCGGACGAAAGCATTCTGCAATCGGCCCGCCGACATGGTATCGACATTCCCCATTTGTGCCACAAGGATGGCCTGCGGCCGGATGGCAACTGCCGTGCCTGTGTGGTGGAGATCCACGGTGAACGGGCCTTGGCTCCGTCCTGCTGTCGTAAACCTACCGAAGGCATGGAGGTCCACAGCCACTCCGCAAGAGCGCGACACTCACAACGCATGGTACTGGAGTTGCTGCGCTCGGAAGTAGGCGACGACCCCAACGGCGAGTTACGCCACTGGTGCGAAGCCATGAGCTTGCCCGCCAGCCGTTTCGTCAATCGCGCGCCCGTTGACGCCGATCGGGGCCACCCTGCCATCAGCGTGCAGATGCATGACTGCATCCAATGCGGTCGCTGCCTGCGAGCCTGCCGTGAGACCCAGGGCAACGACGTCATCGGCTTTGCCGGGCGCGGCGCCACTGCACGCATCGTGTTCGATCTGGATGACGCGCTGGCGGATTCCTCCTGCGTGGCCTGCGGTGAATGCGTGCAAGCCTGCCCCACCCTGGCCCTGTCCAATGCCGCCGGCGGGGAAACAGAGCGGCGGGTCGCCTCGGTGTGTCCCTATTGCGGGGTCGGCTGCCAAATCGACTTTCATGTTTCTGGCGAACGGATTGTAGCGGTCAGCGGCCGCGACGGCCCGGCCAATCACGGACGCTTATGCGTAAAGGGTCGCTACGGCTTTGATTACGTTCATCATCCCGATCGCCTGACCATACCGTTGATTCGCCGGGACGGGGCGGCAAAGCGTCTGCATGACGATCCAGGCGAGGCCCTGGCGGACTTCCGGGAGGCCAGTTGGGAAGAGGCATTGGAACTGGCGGCCGGGAATTTATCCCGACTGAAGCAACGACACGGCGCCAGTTCCCTGGCAGGTTTCGGTTCGGCCAAGGGCTCGAACGAGGAAGCCTATCTGTTTCAGAAATTGGTTCGCACCGGTTTCGGCAGCAACCACGTGGACCATTGCACCCGACTCTGTCATGCCTCGTCGGTGGCTGCCCTGCTGCAAATGATCGGCTCCGGGGCGGTCTCCAATCCGGTGGCGGATGTCACCGAGGCCGACGTCATCGTTGTGATCGGCTCCAATACCACGGAGAACCACCCGGTCGCCGCCACCTTCATGAAGAATGCGGCCCGCGCCGGCAAGACCTTGATCTTCATGGACCCACGCCGTACACCCTTGGCGCGCCACGCCCGCTATGTGTTGCAGTTCAACCCGGATACCGACGTGGCCATGTTGAACGCCATCATGCACTCGGTCATCCAGCAAAAGCTGACGGACAAGCGCTTCATCTCGCGGCGTACCCGAGACTTCAAGAAGTTGGAACAGAGCCTCCAAGCCTTCTCACCGGAGGAGATGGCGCCGATATGCGGCATCCCCGCGGAGACTCTGCACGAAGTCGCCAGGGTCTATGCCGCCAGCAAGGCATCGATGATCTTCTGGGGCATGGGGATCTCGCAGCACGTGCATGGCACGGACAACGCGCGCTGCCTGATAAACCTGGCCCTGATGACCGGACAGATCGGCCGACCCGGTACCGGTCTGCACCCCTTGCGGGGCCAGAACAACGTCCAGGGCGCATCGGACGCCGGGCTCATTCCCATGGTGTTTCCTGACTACCAACGGGTGGACAACGACGAGGCACGCGGCTGGTTCGAAGACATCTGGGGAACCGCACTGGATCCCAACCCCGGCCTGACGGTGGTGGAGATCATGCACGCCATCCACGATGGCCAGATCCGCGGCATGTACATCATGGGTGAAAATCCGGCCATGTCCGACCCCAATCTGGCCCATGCCCGTGAGGCCCTGTCCAAACTGGAGCATCTGGTGGTGCAAGACATCTTTCTAACCGAGACCGCCCAGTTCGCCGATGTGGTGCTGCCCGCCTCCGCCTTCCCGGAGAAGTCCGGCACCTTCACCAACACCGACCGGCGCGTACAACTGGGCCGCAAGGCCATCGATCCGCCAGGCCAAGCCCGTCCGGACCTGGATATCGTGATCGCAATGGCCGGGGGTATGGGTCTGGATTGGCAGTATGACGGTCCGCGCGCGGTCTTCAAGGAGATGCGGCTGGCCATGCCCAGTATCGCCGGCATCACCTGGGACCGACTGGAGAAGGAACACGCCGTCACCTATCCCTGCCGTTCCGAAGGCGACCCTGGCGAACCGGTGATCTTCACCAAGGAATTTCCCACCACCGACGGCCGTGCGCGCTTCGTGCCCACCGACCTGCGCCCGGCCGATGAACTGCCCGACGAGGACTATCCCCTGGTATTGATCACCGGGCGGCAGTTGGAGCACTGGCACACCGGTGCCATGACCCGCCGCGCCAGCGCCCTGGACGCCCTGGAACCGCAGGCAGTAGTCAGCCTGCATCCCCTGGACATGGACGAACTGGGTGTGCAGCCTGGGAATCGCCTGCGGGTTTCCTCGCGGCGGGGCCAGGTTGAGGTGTTGGCGAGATCGGATGCCGGGTTGGGGCGTCGGCAGGTGTTTCTTCCCTTTTGCTACCATGAAGCCGCCGCCAACCTTCTCACCAACGAGGCTCTGGACCCGGATGGGAAGATTCCGGAATTCAAGTATTGTGCAGTGAAGGTTGAGGGTTTGGGCGTTGCCTCGCACAGCACCAAGTGAAACCTGCCGAACTTCATCCCGCACATTCGCCTGCTCTGAATCACTTGAGGAATCGGCACATCACGTCTACCCCTCAGCCCCGAGTAACTGACACCATTCCTGGGCGGGCCACTGCTTAGGTCACTGTCGGAAACAGGCTGGCAAACACCCTGCCGGCAGTGGAATTTTCCAGAATCGACTGTTGGATCGCATCAAAGGGTAAATAATCGGTGGCGGCGATGAACAGGGCGACCACTAAGGCGTTACGGAGCGCCCCGGCACTCATGCCCCACAGGGCGGCCTTGGGACGGGTCCAGCGATTATCGATCCAGTCGTGCAGAGCGCCGCGAAACGACCGGACGATGAAGAAGGTCATGCCAAACACCAGGGCGGTGCCCAACAGGCCGCCTGGGTTGCGGCCCAGGCCGGTCGCCGATTCGACGAATTCACGGGCTACCGTGAACACACTGAAACCCAGCAGAAAGGTTAACGCAAAGGCAAAGCCGATCAGGCTGTGCAACTCCTTGGCCGGCCCGCGGCGGGCACCGCGCAGTCCGCCCCAGGCCAGGTAAATCAGACTGAGGGTGTCGAACACGGCAACTATCAGGCGTTCGAATCTGTCCGTTTGGCTGCCGAAAACAGGCGGTAGAAGTTATCCGTGGTCGCCTGGGCGATGGTCTGCACCGACTCACCACGCAATTCGGCGATGTGTTCGGCGACGAAGCGCACATAGGCCGGCTGATTGGGTTTGCCACGCTTGGGTACCGGAGCCAGATAGGGAGAATCCGTCTCGATGAGCATACGATCCAATGGAACCTGGCGCGCTACCTCCTTGAGTTCAGTAGCGTTCTTGAAGGTGACGATGCCGGAGAAGGAGATGTAGAAGTTCAGATCCATGGCCCGCCGGGCGGTCTCCCAGTCCTCCGCAAAGCAATGCATCACACCGCCAGCGTCGCGGGCATCTTCTTCCTGGAGAATGGCGATGGTGTCCTCGCGGGCCTCGCGGGTGTGAATGATCAGGGGCTTGACCGCCAGTTTGGCGGCCGCGATGTGGCGGCGGAATCGATCGCGCTGCCAGGTGAGGTCACCGTTGCTGCGGAAATAGTCCAGACCAGTCTCGCCGATAGCGACGTTGGCGGGATGTTGCGCCAGTCGCACCAACTCATCGATGCTGGGATCGTGGCCCTCGTCCTCGTTGGGATGCACCCCCACAGAGATGGAAATATCGCCCTGCCCCGCCACCCGCTCCACCATCGCCGGATAGTCTTCCAGATTGATGGAGACGCACAGCATGTGCGCCACTCCGTTACCGCGGACATCTTCCAGCAGGCCATCGAAACCGTTCTCGAAGGGGCTGAGATCGACGCGATCCAGGTGACAATGGGAATCAACGAGCATAACAGTCGGCAGGGCTTCGGCTATGTAAGAGAATCCTGATGTTACGCCAAGCCCACTCAGGGATCCAGATCGAGCGACCCTCCGCCAGCGGAGGATCTTGCCTATGCGGAAACGCCAACCCCACGCGAAAGCATACAATCCGTCAATCAGATTCCGCCGGAGGCCCTCGCCCCGGCGCCCTGGTAACGGACGGCCAGGGTCTCTTCGCGCTTGCGCAACACCCCGGTGACGATGCCGAGAATACGCACCTCTTCGTTACGCAGATAGATCGGCGCCATGGTCTGGTTGGCCGGTTGCAGGCGGATGCCGGCCTTCTCTACGTAAAAGCGCTTGAGGGTGACGGTCTCGCCATTGATCATGGCCACCACGGATTCGCCATTGTTGGCCCACTCGCATTTTTCGATGACGATGATGTCGCCGTCCTGAATGTCGTCATCAATCATGGAATGGCCGCGCACCTCCAGGGCGTAGGTATTGCTGCGCACCCAGTTCGGCGGCACCCGAACCCTCCGTCGGTATTCGTTCAGGTCGATGGGTTGGCCCGCGGCGACCCAACCCAACAAGGGAATCTCGACCAGACCGGCCTCCTCGGCCGTCAAGGCGGATTCCCGCACCTGCGGATATTCCGGCCGCTGACGCTTGGCATAAACCCTATCCAGATCACCCATCGCTCACCCCCTCGACTCTCGCCAATTAGAGAACAAAAGGAAAACTCAAGACAAGCATAGACCGCGAAGGGTAGTCTGACAAGCCGACGGATTCAGCGAACCGTCATCACCAGCAGGGCCACCAGCAACACTACCCCACCCAAGGCGAATAGAGCGGCGGACCAATCACCTTTTTCCGCCTTCGGACTGTTGGCGGACCAATGCTTGTAGGCCGGCCAGAGGAAGAACAGCATCATCACACCCGCCACCACGGCGAGTATTTTCATCATCAAATCCACTTCGACTACCTCACGCAGACGAAAAACCCCGGCACTGGGCCGGGGTTTCGAACTCACTGACTGCTCACAGTGTGCCGCTGGGCTCAGCTGGGGCAGCCCCCATGGCCTTATTCATCGCTCATGATCCCGAGTATCTGCAACAGACTGATGAAGATGTTGAAGATGCTCAGATAGAGGCCGTAGGTGGCCATGATGTAGT
>JAGRGI010000153.1 GCA_020445565.1 Chromatiales bacterium | reverse complement strand
GTGTGGTCGCCGAAGGGGCCTTCCGCGGCCATGTCATCGGCATAGATAAAGCCCTCCAGGATGTACTCGGCGCCGGCGGGTACTTGCAGGTCCGACAAACCGCAACGCACCACCTCCGTCTTGGCGCCCCGCAGCAATCCGGCAAAGGCGTATTCCGAGAGCGTATCGGGTACGGGTGTCACGGCGCCCAGGATGGTGGCCGGGTCAGCCCCCAGGGCGACCGCCAGGGGGAAGGGTTCACCGGGATGGCTTTGCTGCCACTCGCGAAAGTCCAGCGCGCCCCCGCGGTGTGCCAGCCAGCGCATGATGACGCGATTGCGGCCGATCACCTGCTGACGATAGATTCCCAGGTTCTGTCTCTCCTTGTTGGGACCTCGGCTGACCACCAGGGCCCAGGTGATCAACGGCCCCGCATCGCCGGGCCAGCAGGTTTGAATCGGTAGCTTGCCCAGGTCGACCGCGTCCCCCTCCACAACGATTTCCTGGCAAGGCGCGTTGCGCACCACCTTGGGTGCCATGTTCAACACCTGTTTGAAAATCGGCAGTTTCTCCCAGGCGTCTTTCATACCCTTGGGGGGCTCCGGCTCCTTGAGGAAGGCCAGCAATTCACCGATCTCGCGCAAGGCGCTGACGGATTCCGCGCCCATCCCCATAGCTACCCGCTCCGGGGTCCCAAACAGGTTGCCCAGTACCGGTACGCTGTGTCCCTTGGGATTCTCGAACAGGATGGCCGGTCCGCCGGCGCGCAGGGTGCGATCGCAGATCTCGGTCATTTCCAGGTGCGGATCCACCTCGGTGCGCACCCGCTTGAGCAGGTTGCGAGCCTCAAGCTGTTCGATGAAGTCGCGCAGGTCTTTGTATCGCATGTGTTCTTGTTGGTGGTTTGGGCGAGTGTCGCCGTGCTCGCATGGCTTCGGCCGCGCCTATGTTGCGCCCTTTTCCTGGTTCGCTGGGCTAGGTGGCCGACTACAGGTCGTCAAGCCAAATCCACCAGAACCGGAGCATGATCCGAAGGTCGTTCCCAGCCACGCGGATCGCGGTCGATCCAGGAACGGGTGCAGGATCTTACCATTGGTTCGCTGAGCAGGATGTGGTCGATGCGCAGTCCCCGATTGCGCCGGAATCCGGCGGCCCGGTAATCCCACCAACTGAAGCTGTCCTGTGGCTGTTCGAAAAGGCGAAAACTGTCCTTCAGACCCAGCGCCAGCAAGGCGCGGAATGCCTGCCGTTCCATGTCCGAGCAAAGGATCTGCCCGTTCCAGGCGACCGGGTCATGCACGTCACGATCTTCCGGGGCGATGTTGAAATCGCCCAACACGACCAAGCGCGGGAACGCTTGCAATTGATTGGCGACAAAGGCGCGCACCTGCTCCAGCCACTGTAGCTTGTAGTGATATTTTTCGGTGCCCACGGCCTGACCGTTGACGACATAGAGATTGATTACCCGCAGATCGTCGCCCACGGTGGCGGCCAGGATGCGCCGTTGGGGATCGTCCAGCCCCGGGATGTCGGTCACTATATCGCTTAGCGGCGCACGGGCCAGCAGGGCGACGCCGTTGTAGGTCTTTTGCCCGGAATAGGCCGCCCGGTAACCTGCGGCCTCAATGTCCAGCAGGGGGAAGTTCTCGTCCGTAAGCTTGGTTTCCTGCAAGGCGAGCACATCAGGCGCTGCGGTTTCGCACCAACTCAGCACCTGCGGCAGGCGTACCTTGAGCGAATTGACGTTCCAACTGGCAATCCGCATCAGGCCGCGATGCCACTGTGGCGCAGCAGGGCGTCGATACGCGGTTTGCGGCCCCTGAAGGCCACGAAGGAGTCCATGGCATCCCGTGAACCGCCCACCTCAAGGATGTTGGTGAGGAAGTCGCGGCCGGTATCGGGGTTGAAGATGCCGGTCTCCTCGAATTTGGAGAAGGCGTCCGCCGACAACACTTCGGCCCATTTGTAACTGTAATAACCCGCCGCATAGCCGCCGCCGAAGATATGGCTGAAGCCTTGCGGAAAGCGGGTGAACTCCGGGGGTTGGATGACGGCGATCTCGTCCTCCACCTCGCGCAGGATGTCGTAGATCCGTGCCCCGCTGGCCGGGTCGTATTCCAGATGGATGCGAAAATCGAACAGGGAAAACACCAGTTGGCGAATCATTTGGATGCCGGCTTGGAAGTCGCGCGCGGAACGCATCCGTTCGTAAAGCTCATCGGGCATGCGTTCGCCGCTCTCGTAGTGGCGCGCAAACAGGTCCAGGGCCTCTTTCTCCCAACACCAGTTCTCCATGAACTGGCTGGGCAGCTCCACCGCATCCCATTCCACGCCGTGAATGCCGGCGATACCGGCGTAGTTCACCCTGGTGAGCATATGGTGCAGGCCGTGACCGAACTCATGGAATAGGGTGATGACCTCCTGATGGGTCAGCAGGGCCGGCTTGTCGCCCACCGGGGGGGTGAAATTACAGGTGAGATAGGCAACCGGCGCCTGTAGCCCGGTGCTGGTGCGACGCCGATCCAGGCAGGTATCCATCCAGGCGCCGCCGCGTTTCTGGGCGCGGGCATAGAGATCGACGTAGAAGCCGCCGCGGTCTTCGCCGTCCGCGCCTACGATGCGATAGAAGGCGACATCCGGGTGCCAGGTGTCGACACCGTCGACGGCCTGGATTCGGATGCCATAGAGTCGGCCGACGATCTCAAACAGGCCCTGCATAACCGCCGGAACGGGAAAATAGGGTCGCAGATCCTCGGCGCTGAGGTGATAGCGCTGTTGTTTGAGTTTCTCCGCGTAGTAGCCCAGGTCCCAGGCGTCCAGGCTCTCCATGCCGAATTCCCGGTTGGCGAAGGCGAACACCTGGTCCCGCTCACCTTCCGCCTGAGGTTTGGCGCGGCTCGCCAGATCGGTGAGAAACTCCATAACCTGGTCGGTATTTTCGGCCATCTTGGTGGCCACGGAATATTGGGCGTAGTTGTCGAAGCTCAGCAGGCGGGCCATTTCGTGGCGCAGAGCGAGGATCCTGTCCATTACCTCCGTGTTGTCGTACTGCGCTCCGCCGGGGCCGTCGGCGGAGGCCCTGGTCATATAGGCCTGGTACAGCTCCTTGCGCAGGCAGGCGTCGTCGGCATAGGTCATCACCGGCATATAAATTGGGAAATCCAAGGTCAGCACCCAGCCCTCCTTGCCGCGCTGTTCGGCCAGCTGGGCAGCCAGGGCCTTGGTGGATTCGGGCAGACCGCGCAGGCACGATTCATCGGTGAGCTGCTTTTCCCAGGTCTGACCGGAGTCGAGTAGATTCTCCGAAAAGCGGCTGCTGAGCTGTGACAGCTCCTGAGAGATCTCCTTGAACCGGGCCTTGCGGTCCGCCGGCAGATCCACACCGCCGAGGCGGAAATCGCGCATGGCATTGTCAATGACCCGCCGTTGGGCCGCGTCGAGCCGTTTGTACTCCTTGCCTTCGGCAATCGACTCATAGGCGCGGAACAGGGCCTCGTTCTGGCCCAGTTCGGTCCAGAATGCACTTTGTTTGGGCAGGCAGGCGTTGTAGGCGGCGCGCAGTGCCTCGCTGTTGCGAACCGAATTCAAATGGCGAATCGGTGACCAGGCACGGTTGACCTGGTCCAGGAGTTCCTCGATGGGGGCTACCAGGTTGCTCCAGCCATACGGCCCTGGCGATTGCACCAAGGCATCCAATTTAGCTCGGGCCTCTTCCAGCACACGATCCATGCTCGACTCCACCTCATCGGGAGACAGCTTCGAGAACGTGGGCAGATCATCGAAGATGTGCAAAATCTCGTTCATGGAAACTCGGGGCTCCAGTTATCTCTTGCGTACGTACCGATCGAATTATATCGGGCTGCGGGGGCAGTTAACCCTGTTGGCCATCATCTGAAACCCCGGTTTCGGAATTTCCGTGCCAGAGGCGGCAAAAGCAATAATTGCGCCACGCGATCTGGCGAGGGTGAAAAAAACGCGAGTATACTCGTCTCATGGCGGCTACACTCCCACCTATGTTGCGATCACTCGAACAATTGCGGCCTGATTTGGGTGCCAGGGTCTATCTGGATCCCGCTGCCGCGGTCATCGGCGAGGTCACCCTGGGCGACGATTGTTCGGTTTGGCCCATGACGGTGATTCGTGGTGACGTGCACCATATCCGCATCGGTGAGCGCAGCAATATTCAGGATGGGGCGGTGTTGCACGTGAGCCACGACAGCCACTATCTACCGGGGGGGGCGCCGCTCATTGTCGGCAGCGAGGTCACAGTGGGACACAAGGTGATTCTGCACGGCTGCACCATCGGCGACTGCTGCCTGATCGGCATGGGTGCAATCGTGATGGACCGGGCAGTGCTGGAGCCGCAGATCATCCTCGGGGCCGGCAGTCTGGTGCCGACCGGCAAACATCTGGAAGGCGGTGCGCTATATCTCGGCAGCCCGGTGCGTCGGGTGCGCTCACTGACGGATGAAGAAAAAGACTATCTGGCCTATTCCGCCGCGCACTACGTCCGTCTCAAGGACCGCTACCTGGCAGAGTCGGCCAAATCTACATAGCCAGCATCACGATCAGAATCAACACGACCAGGACGAGTATCAGCTTCAGAAGAAAATTGTTGGACTTGCGCCGTTCGGGGGGCGTGTAGCTGGGGCGAGGTGGGGCGGAAGAGCCGGAACGCAACGGTGCGGACATCATCAGGGTGACTTCGTTGTCGTCATCGCTGCGCTCGATATCGGCGATGACGCTGATTTCGTAAGTCCCGATCTGAATCACGTCGCCGGGCATGAGTTCTTGCCGTTGCGCCGGGCGATTGTTCACCCTGGTCCCGTTGGTGCTGCCCAGATCCTCGATTCGGCAGCCGCGCCCCTCGAGTATGACCTGCGCGTGATGCGTGCTGACGGAAAGATTGTCGAGCCGCACCTGATTATCCTTGTGCCGGCCGATAGTGGTAACCGGGTTTATCAGCGGCACGGTACCTGTCTGACGTCCGTTGAGCCTGATGACGAGCTTGATCATGGGGATGCTGTCCTGGATGCCGTTGTTATCTGCGGTTGCCGCCGTTGAGGCGCAGTAGCGCGTAACCGTAAAACGCAATTCTGCCCATACTGCCCGATAGCGGTCTCGCGGCTGATGGACTTGATTCTAGCCGATTGATGTCCCAGGGGCGGCGTCAAAAAAGTGCCGCCGTCCGATTGTGGGCATCAATTGGGCGATTTGCCACGGATCAGGGCCTCGGGATAGCGCTCCAGGTAGTCGGCGACCAGACGTATCGAGCGGGCCGCGCCGGAAAGCTCCTCCAGGGTTTCCACCAGGCGGCTTCTTACCGGGCTGTCCTCACCCACCAGCCCTTGCAGGGCGGCCAGGGTTTTTTCTGCCTGCACCATGGCGTTGCGGGCCTGATTGACCGTCTTGCGCGCATCTCCGGCAACACCGTCGAAACTTCGCAACATGGGCGCGGCCTCGCGATCCAGGGAGGCAATCAGCTTTTTCAGCTCTGCCGAGGCGGAAGAGAGTTCGCCGATGGCCTTGCCCAGCGCCGGGTCGTTGATGAGCGAGTTCAGGCCGGCAACGGACTTGCCGATGTCGTCACCGATCCGTTTTATTGGAAATTCCTCCAAGCGTGTCAAGACGTTGCGCACGCTGGTGGTGATGCTGGCGAGGGTGTTGGGACGGGTGGGCAGCACGGAGATAGCGCCCTCTTTGCGGATCCTGGCGGGCGGGGCGTCGGGATAGAGGTCAAACTCCACGTACAAGGAGCCCGTCAGCAGATTGCCTGTCTGCAACTGGGCGCGCAGGCCCTTGGCGACCAGTTTTTCGGTGATCTCATTGAGGCGCTCAAGCCGCTCGCCATCGCTAATGGTGTAATCCCCGGCAATGGGTATGCGGTCCGGCTCCAGTTCGATCTGCACCGGAATCTCCACGCGGTCCGAGTCGGCGAGATGGCGTATGCGGATGCGGGTCACCGAACCTACCCGGATGCCGCGAAATTCGACGGGGGCACCCACCGACAGGCCGCGCACGGTGTCCTGGAAATACAGCAGGTAAGGCAGCGACACATTGATGCTGGCTTCGCGGCTGTCAGCCTCGCTCTTGTAAAGCGTGAAGACGCTGCCCTGCCTGGCACGGGGAAAGTCCTTGGCTTCCGCCGGTGTGTCGAAGGAGATACCACCGGTGGCCAGGGCCGCCAGGGACTCCACTTCCAGGCGCAGTCCCTGGGCGTCAAGGTTGAGATTCACGCCTGATGAGTTCCAGAATCGCGTGGCGCGCCGGATCGATGCGTCGTTGGGGCTGAAGACGAAGATATCGACTTCCACACTGCTGCGGTCATCCGTCAGCCGATAGGCAGTGACTTCACCCACGGGTATCTGACGAAAATAGACCTTGGAGCCGATCGTCAGCGATCCAAGTCCCTTGGCGACCAGGGTATAGGCCGTACCGGGATTGCCAGACACCAGCGACGGCGGTTCGTCCAGGCCGACGAAATCCCGTTGCCGCTGGCCGCCTTCACCGGGGTCCATGGCGATATAGCCACCGCTGACCAGGGTGCCAAGGCCGGAGACACCCGCCGAACCGATACGAGGCCGGACCACCCAGAAGCGGGTGCTGTCGGTGAGCACATGGGCGAGGTTCTTTTGCAGCGAGCCGGTCACCACAACACTCTTGAGATCGTTGCTGAATTGCACGTCTTCCACCACGCCCACGTCCACCTCACGCAGTTTGATGCGGGTCTTCCTGGGCTCGATTCCCGAGGCGTCGGCGAAGCGTATGGTGACTACCGGACCCTGTTCCGACCAGCTCTGGTAGACCAGCCAGGCCCCGATCAGCAAGGCGGTCAAGGGGATCAGCCAGATGACCCAGGCGCCACCGCCGCTGCGGCTGACCGTGGCCTCCGGGATGGGATTTTCCGACTCATCGTTCATCGGTACTTGGCTCCTGGTGGTCCCAGATCAGACGAGGATCGAAGCTCAGCGCGGCGAACATGGTGAGCACCACCACCGAGGCGAATGCGGTGGCGCCGAGGCCCGGTTCGATGTGAGCCAGATTGCCCAGTTGCACCAGGGCGGCCAGCAGCGCGACGACGAACACATCCACCATGGACCAACGGCCGACCAGTTCCGTGATGCGATAAAGCCGGGTTCGCTCCCGCCGCCGTATGGTGCTGCGTCGCTGCACCGAGAGCAGCAGATAGATCAGAGCCAGCAACTTGAGCAATGGCACCAATACACTGGCGATGAAGATTACCGCCGCCAGCGGCCATTCGCCGTGGTGCATGAAATACACCACGCCGCTCATGATGGTGTCGGCGCTCTCGCTGCCGAGCAGGCTGCTGCGCATGACCGGCAGGGCGTTGGCCGGGATGTACATCAGCGCGGCGGCGATCAGCAGCGCCCAGGTACGGGCGATGCTGTCCGGCTTGCGCAGCCGTATCAGGGAACCGCAGCGCGGGCAATACTGCCGCCCGCTGCCCGTGACCCGCACCGTCAATCCGCAGGTGCCGCAGGGGGTGAGGCCGGCGTCGATACCCCGTGGCATGGCCATTTCAGCGTAGATCCTCATAGGAATCCCACAGCAGGTGCGCGTCCAGCGTGCTTGCCGCGGCCGCAAACACGAAGATCAGGATCGCGAAGGCGAACAGACCCACGCCGGGTACGATTTCGGCCATACTGCCCAGCTTCACCAGCGCCACCAGCACCCCAAGCATGAACACGTCGAGCATGCCCCAGGGCTGAAAGCGCGTGATCCAGCTCAACAGCGTTGCCACTCCCGCCATTCGGCGATGCCAGCGCAGGGCCGCCAGCACGTAGGTGGTACCGAAGATCAACAGCGCAGGGCCGAGCACGGTGGTGAAGCCGACCACCGCCGCAAGAAGCGGGCGCTCGTTGCGCCATAGCGCCAGTGAGGCACCGCCCAGGCTGGTGGTGTGCCGCAGGCCGTTGAGGTCGAGGGTGATCAGCGGATAGGCGTTGGCCAGAATGAACAGCAGGGTTGCCCCCAGCATCAGTGCCAGAGGGGTGTTCAGTCCGCCCCTCGGGTTGCTGAACAGGTGTGCGCCACAGACCCGGCAATGGGCCACCGTGCCGGGTGCCAGGGTTGGCACCCGCTGGATGGTGTCGCATTCGTGGCAGACGTGTAGGGGGTGCAAGGCCGTTACGTGCAGGGTTTCCATCGACTGATGGGCAACTATACCCGCCATGGGAATGTTTTTCCCCTTATGGCGTGCGCGTGGCCAGGCGGTTCTGGCTGCCGATCCACTAAACTGTTTTTGTGTCTGCCAGGGTTGCGGCCGGAGCGGCTGCTGGCCCGCAGATTATCTGCCCTTTCCCTAAACGCTTTGAGCTTCGATCTATGAACCCTGCGTTACCGGACCGCCGCGAACAGACACTCGTTCGGCTGGACGAACTGTTGACCGAACGCCTTGAGCAAGAACAGGCCCGCCTGGTAAAGGCATTTGCCGGCCGTTACCTGTTCGCCATGGCCAGCGACGATCTTCTGGAGACATCCCTGGAAGATCATTACGGATCGATTCTGGGACTCTGGGAATGGTTTTCTCAGCGCCCGGCGGGCGCGATTCTCATGCGTGCCTTCAACCCCACTCTTGATGAGCACGGCTGGCGCTCCATTCACACCATCGTCGATGTGTTGTTGGATGACCGGCCGTTTCTGGTGGACTCGCTTTCCATGGAACTGGTGCGCCATGGGCTCACCGTTCATGGCATCAACCATCCGGTGATGCGGGTCCAGCGCGATCCGGACGGAAGGATGCTCGGGATCGGTGAGGGCAGGGCGGAGGCACTGCTGCGTTTCGAAGTGGACCATCAGGATGGCGATACCGCCGGTTTGCTGGCGGATCTGCGCGGCGTTCTGGCCGACGTGGATGCCGCGGTGGAGGACTGGCGGCCGATGCGCGACCGCGTGTTGGCGGCAGTGGAAGAACTCCATCACTGCGAGTTGCCGATAGCCGCAGCGGAGCGCGACGAGGCGCTGGATTTTCTGCGCTGGGTCGCCAACGATCACTTCACCTTCATCGGGTCACGGATCTATGACTTGGTCGCCGATGAGCAGGGCGATGTGTTGCGGCTGGTGCCGGGGAGCGGTCTCGGGGTTCTGCGCGTCGGCGAAGCGGGGCACGAGAGCAAGGGATTCGCCCACGTCCCCGCCGAACTGCGCGACCGGGCCCGCTTGCCGGAAATCCTGGTGCTTACCAAGTCCACCGCCCGTTCCAGCATTCATCGGCCGGCCCATCTGGACTACATCGGCGTGAAGCGCTTCGGCGAGCACGGAGAGGTCATCGGTGAGTGGCGGTTTCTGGGGTTGTACAGCTCCACCGCCTACAGCATGCGTCCCTCGGACATCCCGCTGTTGCGGGTGCGGCGCCAGCACGTCCTGCAAGGCTCCGGGCTGGAGCCCAATAGCCATGACGGCAAGGCGCTGCAGCACATCATCGACACCTTTCCCCGCGACGAACTGTTTCAGTGCGACGAACAGGAGTTGCTGCGTATCGCCACCGGCATCATGCGGGTGGAGGAACGCCACCGCCTGCGCATTTTCTTGCGCCGCGACCCCTTCGCCCGCTTCGTGTCCGTGCTGGTCTACGTGCCCCGCGAACGCTATGACACCGCCCTGCGCAAACGCATGCAGGCCATCCTGGCGGAGGGCCTGGACGGCGATGCCTCGGAGTTTGACGTATTGTTCTCCGACTCGGTGATGGCGCGGGTGCACTTCATTGTGCAGACGCCTGATGGCGGTGTGGCCGAGCCGGATGTGGCGGCCATCGAAGAACGTATGGCCGAGGCCATGCTGTCCTGGGACGACAAACTGCTCGCCGCCCTGCTGGAGCAGTACGGCGAGGCGGAGGGCAACCGCCTCTACCGGCGCTTCTCCGGCAGTTTCCCGGCCGCTTATCGCGACGACTACCGCCCACGCAATGCGGCCCTGGATGCCCATCGGCTGGACAGCCTGAACGCCGGCGGGCTTGCACTGGCGATGCAGCTCTACCGGCCGCTGGAGAGCGGAGCTGAACGCCTGCGTTTCAAGGTGTTCGGGCTGGACCGGCCGATGGCCCTGTCCGACGGCCTGCCGATGCTGGAACGCATGGGGCTGACCGTGATCGGTGCCCGCCCCTATGTGATCAACCGCGATGATGGGGCGGAATGCTTCTGGGTCCTGGATTTCGATCTGTCCGCCGACCATGGCCTAGTCGTGGATGTGGCGGCAATGCGGGACAACTTCCAGGAGGCATTCGCGCGGGTCTACGCCGGCGACATGGAAAACGACGGCTTCAACCGGCTGATCCTGGCTGCCGGCCTGGACTGGCGCCAGGTCGTGTTGCTGCGGGCCGTGTGCAAGTACCTGCTACAGGCCGGCTCTCCCTTCAGCCAGAGTTACATGGAAGACAGTCTGGCAATCAATGCGGCCATTGCCCGGCTGCTGGTGAGCTTGTTCGAGACCCGCTTCGATCCGCGTTACCAGGGCGAGCGCGAGGCGGAGGTGGATACGCTGGTGCAGCAGGTCGAGGCCGCTTTGGACCAGGTCGCCAATCTCGACCAGGACCGTATCCTGCGCCGCTATCTGCACACCATCCGCGCTCTGCTGCGCAGCAACTACTACCAACGGGCCAGCGACGGCGGTCCCAAACCCTATCTGTCGCTGAAGCTGGACCCGGCTCTGGTGCCGGATCTGCCCGAGCCCCGTCCCCGATACGAGATCTTTGTTTACTCCCCCTGGGTGGAAGGGGTGCACCTGCGCGGCGGCAAGGTTGCCCGCGGCGGCTTGCGCTGGTCCGATCGGCGCGAAGATTTCCGCACCGAGGTGCTCGGCCTGATGAAGGCCCAGATGGTGAAGAACGCCGTTATCGTGCCCGTGGGCGCCAAGGGAGGGTTCGTGCCCAAACGCCTGCCCGGCGGCGACCGGGCCGCCATTCAGGCCGAGGGCATACGTTGCTACAAGACCTTCGTCAGCGGATTGCTGGATCTGACCGACAATCTGGTGGGCGGCAAACCGGTGGCCCCGGCCGACGTACTGCGCTACGACGAGGACGACCCCTATCTGGTGGTGGCCGCGGACAAGGGCACGGCCAGTTTCTCCGACATCGCCAACGCCATCTCCGCCGACTATGGATTCTGGCTGGGCGACGCCTTCGCCTCAGGCGGTGCCCATGGTTACGACCACAAGCGTATGGGTATCACTGCCCGAGGCGCCTGGGAGTCGGTCAAACGCCATTTCAGCGAACTGGGGACCGATATCGCCCGCGATACCTTCACCGTGGTGGGTATCGGCGATATGTCCGGCGACGTGTTCGGTAACGGCATGCTGCTGTCGCGCCGGATCAAGCTGGTGGCGGCCTTCAATCACCTGCATATCTTCCTGGACCCGGCCCCGGACCCGGAGGCGGCCTTCGAAGAACGCAAGCGCCTTTTCGAACAGCCCGGCAGCTCATGGAGCGACTACGATCCCGCCTTTATATCAAAGGGCGGCGGGGTGTTCGCCCGCAGCGCCAAATCCATTCCCATCAGCGCCGAGGTCAAGGCCCTGCTGGCCATCGATGCGGCCCGGCTGACCCCCGCCGAGTTGATTCGCGCCATCCTCCAGGCACCGGTGGACCTGCTGTGGAACGGCGGCATCG
>JAGRGI010000152.1 GCA_020445565.1 Chromatiales bacterium | reverse complement strand
GGTGCAGAATGACCGGTTACGGTGTAATGGCCAGGGCAATCGCCGCAATGGAGCGACTGGGGGCGGCTCAGAAGGTGCTCGATTCGCTCAATGGTCGTCTGGAGAGAGAAGGTGCCTTACCGAGGATTTACCGGCAGATCGGTGATGTCTGGCGCAGGAGCGGCCGTTGGGATGAAGCCGAGCGCGCCTATCGGCTCGTCTTGAATCTGCAACCCAGGGATGCGGAAGTGCTGAACAATCTGGCTGTCGTTCAAGCCCGTTCGGGGCAAGCCACCATGGCAGTGAAAACCGCACGGGATGCAGTGAAATATGCGCCGAACAATCCGGCTATCCTGGATACCTTGGGGTGGATACTGGTAGGCGTAGGCGATACGCACGAGGCCTTGAGATACCTGCGCGAAGCCGCTGAGCTTTTACCTGGGCAACCGGAAATTCAGTTTCATCTCGGCGTTGCCCTGGCACAGAACGGCGATCTGGAAAATGCACGCAATACCTTGAGGGGAATCGCTGAGGGCAATTCCAGCTTCAAGCGGCAGGCAATCGAGAAACTCGGAGAGTTGGCTCGGTAGACCGGGTTCACAATGACTGTCCGATAGCCCTTTTTTTGTTCATCACCCGGACCATTCCCAGCCCTGATAACGCCAACCATGCGGTGGACGGAATCGGAACGGATTTGATCCTGTTCAAGCCTTGAACCTGGGTCACGGGGCTACATGGTTGGACGCTGGTGTTTGGGTTCTAACCTTCGCCGATCAACGGTTTTCCTGCCATAGGAAAGGTGTTTGTTGCGGACAACGTCCTAGACACCGCGAGGGAAACGAACGGCTCTTCGGACGGGTTGTCAGGGCAGGTAGATTCGAAATTTTCCGCCGCCTTCGGCGCGGTTGGCGACTTCCACCCGTCCGCGCTGGCCACGTTCCTGGTGGGCATGGGCGATCAGGCTGGCCAGGCACAGGCCGAGGCCGGTACCGTAGGGCGAATGGCTTTCCTTGTTTGCTCTGCAGGGCAAACCGAGAACGAACTCATCGGGAAAGCCAGGGCCATCATCCAGTATCTCCATTAACAGTCCATCAGCCTCTGCGCGCACGTGGATTTCCAAACGGTGTTTTGTGTAGTGAAAGGCGTTGTTGATGGCGGTGCCCAGGGCGGTGGAGATCAAATTGTTGTCGTAGAACCATGCCAGATCCTCGGCGCAGTGCACCGTGACCTCAATGTCCTTGGCCGCCAACAACGGGCCGTATTCGAGCAGCAGCTCGTCGATCAGATCGCATGGCGAGTTCTCCTGGATGTCCAGGTAATACTGCCGGTTGCGTATGCGCCAGGAGGACAGCAGACCCACCAGTTGGGTGTTCATGCGGCCGATTTCGTAGCGCAGTTCGTTGATCTCTCCGTCCAGTTTACAGGCTTGTCCGTGGCAGATATCGCCCATGCGATCGAGACGCTCGATCACCAGGGCGAGAGAGTTTTTCATCTCGTGAACGGCAGAAACCAGTACCTGGCCCATGTCCAGATCTGGTCCATCATCCTGTTCGTTGTTTGTGCCGCTCATCGTCACCCCCTGTCTGCCGCCAGTGTATTGGGCGGGCCCTCATAGCGTACTTTCAGGTGTTTCAAGCGCGCATCCGCGGCGTCGATCCGCTGCGCCTGACGCAGGTATTCTTCGATCCGAAAACGGTAGGCCGTGGCTTTGGGCGTGCCCTGGTCGATCAGGTGCATGAGAATGCGAGCGGCATTGAGGTTCACCTCCAGGCTGCGAGGCGCCTGTTTGGCGACGGATTCGATCGCCACCCGCGCCGCTTCCGCGTCGCCGCCGCGAAACAGGGCAACGGCCTGGTTGTTCTCGCGGGCCACCTGCTCGCGGGTGGCTGTCAGCAGGGCTTGGATCTCGCCTTGATCCTTGTCATCCGCATAGAGTTCGTGCAGTTTGTGACGGATGTCCTCCTGGTCGAAAAAATTTCGTGCGACTTCGGTGGCGGCCTGCTTGGCCAGATCCCCCTGGCCCAGGCGCAGCGACGTCTCCACCAGTTGCAGAGCGGTTTCCGCGGGCACAGCCCCGGAGATTTCCGCATAGCTTTCCGTCGCACGTTCCAACAGACGCTTGGCGTCGGACTGGTGGCCGGCATCCTGGTGCATTACCGCTTCGCCCAAGGTCAGGCGCATCTCTTCCAGGGGATTTTTCTTCATCATGGCGCGGGTCTCGCGCAATAGCTTCAACCCCTCGCCGGCACGGCCCTGGGCGGCCCAGATTCGGGCCAGGGCGAGGTGTTCGTCGGCAGCGCGAAACGCAGAAGTCCGCCCCAGTTTCACGGCGCTGCCATAGGCTTTTTCGGCAGTAGCCCGGTCGTCGAGGGTTAGCGCCAGATCGCCCAAAGCCCGCTGTCGGCGCAGGGAGTCCGGCGACAGTTTGGTGCCGGTGCGCAGCGTCTCCAGGGCGGCCTCGTTTTCGTTGCGAGCCTGCTGGCAGCGGGCCAGCCAGTCGTAGACCTCGACAAAGTGCTGGTTGTCGGCGATCAGACCTTGAAATCCCGCACAGGCCTCGTCGATCTGGCCGTTGAGGAATTGCACCTTGGCGATGCCAAAGCGCGCCCAGGGCAGTTCCCGTCGCGCCAGGACCTGGCGATACAGAGGCTCGGCCTGTGCCAGATTGCCGAACTCCACGTGCACCTCGGCCAAGCGGCGTAGTTGATCCAGTGCGTGGCGCTGCTTTTGTTCCAGGGAGGCACGGCAGATCTCCGATGCGCGATCCAGATCCTTGTCGCGTATGGCGGTATTGAGTTCGCGCATCTGTGCCTTGCGCTCCATGGCGCGCTCCGCGCGTTGCAGCAACACCTGGCGAACGAAGGGTTTGGTCAGATAGTCGTCCGGGCGATTTTCGATCACTCCCAGCACCCTTGGCATCAGGGCTTCGGCGGTGATCATGAGAAATACGGTATCGGCGGAGATCAGTTCCAGGTGGCGGGCCTCTTCCAGCACTTGCTGGCCGCTCTTGCCCCGGCCCAGGTTATAGTCGCACAGGATCAGGTCGTAGCGGCTGCGCAGCATGGCCGCCATGGCGTCCTCGCCGTTGCCCACGTTGTCCACCTGGGCGGGTGAGACCGAGTCGATCATTGACTTGATGGCCATGCGCATCTGGCCGAAGTCATCGACGATCAGTACGGATTTTGTTTTCCAATCAATTGCCATGGGCCTGCTTGGGGCTCGCCGGAGTGATGGGGAGTTGGGCTGTCAACGTTCAACTTGCAGTGTCGGCCGGCGGGCGGAAATCTTGACCCGTCCAGCATCCTTGGATAGCTTGCCTGCTACTATCCGGAACCGGCGCAGGCCCCATGTCACCTTCCCAGATTGCCGTTAAGTTGCGTGGTCTCGGCAAAGCCTATGCCAGTGGCGATGCCATGCGACCGGTCATCGAAGATCTGCAGATGGAGGTGATGCGTGGCGAGCAGGTGGCCTTGCTGGGCCGTAGCGGAAGCGGCAAATCAACCCTGTTGAACCTATTGGCCGGAATCGATGCCGCCGATCAGGGCAGCGTGTGGGTCAACGGACGGGACATCGGCGGCCTGGGTGAACCCGGTTGTACCCTCTATCGACGCCGCGAGGTGGGCTTCATCTACCAGTTCTTCAATCTCATTGCGTCGTTGACGGCGCGGGAAAATGTGCTCTTACCGTTGGAATTGCTGGGCGTGGAAAAGTCGCAGGCGCGGCAGCGCAGCGCCGATCTGCTGGAGCAGGTGGGGCTGTCCGCCAGGGCCGACGACTTTCCGGAGCATCTTTCCGGCGGCGAGCAACAGCGCGTGGCCATCGCCAGGGCGCTAGTCCACCGGCCCTCCCTGGTGCTGGCCGACGAACCCACCGGCAGTCTGGATGCGGATACCGGTGAGCAGGTCGCGGAGCTGTTGCGCCGACTATGCCGCGATCTGGGTGCGACCCTGCTGCTGGTTACCCACAGTCTCGACCTGGCCCATAGCATGGATCGGGTTTTGCGCCTGGATCACGGCCGGCTGGTCAGCGTCGAGCCATGAACAGTCTGTTGGGCCGGGCGGGGGCGCGCTATCTGACCCGCCACCCCGGATTGATGCTGCTTTCCGTCCTCGGTATCGCTCTGGGCGTGGCCGTGAGCGTGGGGGTGGATTTGGCCAACGAAAGCGCCCGCAAGGCCCTGCGGCTGAGTGTGGAGGCCCTGTCCGGTTCCGCCACCCATCAGATACTGGCCGGAACCGACGGGCTCGATGAGACCGTGTATGTACGTATTCGCCGCGAAATCGGTCTGCGCGAGGCGGCACCCAAGGTTGAAGCGACGGTGTTGTATGACGATCAGGCCCTGCGGGTGCTTGGCCTGGACTGGCTGGCGGAGGCGTCGTTTCGCGATCCGCAAGGGGAGGCCGTACCGGTATCGGCCAGCGATCTACTGAATGCGGACGACGCCGTCCTGCTCACACCGGCCTCGGCCCGCCGGCTGGGTTTACAGTCGGGCGACCGCTTTTCCGTAAGCCAGGCGGGCAGGGTACACCAACTCAGGCTGGTGGGTCTGCTGACCGGGGCGCAGGCCGACAACCCCGGTCTGGAGGGCGTGCTGTTCACCGATATCGCCACCGCCCAGGAGCGCTTCGGTCGTGCCGGGCGTATCGATGGCATCGACCTGATCCTGCCCGGCGGCCAACGTGGCACGGCGCTGGCCCAGGCGATCGCCGAACTGCTGCCGGCCGGTGCGGAGTTGCTGGCGCGGGACGAAAATTACGCGGCCCTGGACCGTCTGACCCGTGCCTTTCGGGTCAATCTCACCGCCCTGGGCCTGCTCGCCCTGCTGGTCGGTATGTTCCTGATCTACAACACCATGAGCTTCTCCGTGCTGCAACGGCGGGCCTTGATGGGCAGTCTGCGCATGTTGGGCGCCACCCGTGGCCAGTTGCTGCGCCGGGTGCTGCTGGAATCGCTCTGGCTGGGGGCGGCCGGTACCGCTCTGGGCCTGCTGCTCGGTCTGTTGCTGGGCAAGGGCATGGTGAGCCTGGTGAGCCGCACGGTAAACGACCTGTATTTCATGCTCTCGGTGCGCGACTTTCTCATCACGCCGCGGCCGTTTCTGGTCGGTACGCTGCTCGGTCTGGGTACCTCGCTGCTGGCCAGTCTGCCGCCGGCACTGGATGCCGCCAACACCCACCCCCGCGCCGCTACCCGGCGGGCTACCCTGGAGCAACGGGTGCATCGCCTGGAACCCAGGCTGGCCATCCTGGGAATCGCCCTGCTGGCGCTCGCGCCGTTTATCGTCTTGTCCGCTGAGCGCAGTCTGGTAGCGGGTCTGGCCGGCCTGTTTTGCGGCATCTTCGGCGTGGCGTTGACACTGCCCTGGTTGGCCGGGCGGTTGTCCATGGCTCTGTCAACCTTGGTTTCCGCCTTGCCTCGGGCCGGTATCTGGGCCTTGGGTCTGCGCGGCTTCGCCCGCGCCGGCAGTCGCAACGGCGTGGTGGTGACGGCCCTGGCGGTGGCCATCGCCGCGGGTATCGGCGTCGGGCTGATGGTGCAAAGCTTTCGCGCCAGCGTCGATGACTGGCTGGTGCAGAGCCTGCGCGCCGACATCTATGTGGCTGTGGCTGGGCCGGATAGCCGCATGCCGCCGTTGGATGATGAATTGGTCCGGCGCCTGTTCGCCCTGCCGGGTCTGCGCACGCAGTCCGCCGTCCGCACCCTCAATCTCTCCACCCCCAGCGGCGATTTGTTGGTGAAATCCATGGATCTCCCCAGGGAGGGATTCGCCGGTTTCGGCCTGGATACCGATCTGGCGGATAAGATCTGGCCCAGGTTCGAAAGGGGCGAGGCGGTATTGATCTCCGAGCCGTTGGCCTATCGCCAAGGCTGGAAGGCGGGGGATCGGCTCACGCTGCTGAGCCCCGGCGGCCCACGGCAATACCCGATTGCCGCGGTATACACCGACTACGGCAGCGATCGCGGCGTCGCGATCCTGCCCTACCGGGCCTATCTGCGCGATTGGGGTGAGGCGGGCTTCACGGGCGTTGGCCTGTATTTCGATAAGTCCGTGAACCTTGAACGGGCGCTGGCTCAGGTAAGGCGCGTCGCTGCGGACTTCGAGGGCGTGCGGGTACGCTCTACCGCTGAGTTGCGTGCCCATTCCCTGGAGGTCTTCGACCGCACCTTTACCATTACCCGGGTGATGCAATATCAATTGCTGTTGGTGGCCTGCGTCGGGGTGGTCACCGCGCTGCTGGCCCTGGAGCTGGAACGCGTTAAGGAACTGGCGGTGTTGCGCGCCACCGGTTTCACTCGCGTTCAAGTGATGGGGCTGATCAGCACGCAGACGGGTTTTCTCGGCCTGATCGCGGGCCTGATGGCCCTGCCCCTGGGTCTGGCCATCGCCTGGACCCTGATCCATGTCATCAACCGCCGCGCCTTCGGTTGGCTGCTGGAGTTGCAGGTTCAGGCCGAGCCGCTGCTGCACGCCCTGGGTCTGGCCATGGCCGCCGCCCTGATCGCGGGTGTCTATCCGGCCTGGCGTATGGCCAGGGTAGCGCCGGCCGCGGCCCTGCGGGAGGAGTAAGCGGTGAGCGTACGCTGGTTGCTGGGGCTGTTGTTTGTCATTCATGGTCTTGCCTTCGCCCAGACCAAGAACGCGCTGCAAGCCCATTTGGGTGGACAGGCGGACGATGGCTATCTGCGGGCCGTGCAGCCCAGGGAGTTCCGTTTTCCCCAGGACCACGGCGCCCATACCGGCTTTCAGACCGAATGGTGGTACGTCACCGGCAATCTGGACGGCGAGGACGGCCGTCGATTCGGTTTTCAGTGGACCTTGTTTCGCATCGCCCTGCGCCCGGATGCGCCCGAATCCAGCTCCGCCTGGCGAGTCAGTCATATCTGGATGGGGCACTTTGCGCTTTCCGACGGAGCCAGCGGAAGGCATCTGTCATTCGAACGCTTTTCCCGCGAGGCACTGGGACTGACGGGGGTCGAAGGCGAACCGCCGCGGGTTTGGCTGGAGAATTGGTCTATGAACTTTGCCGCCGAACCCTGGCGATTGCAGGCCGAAACGCCGGAGATCGGCCTTGACCTGAACCTGAGTCCGCTGGGCGGGGTGGTGTTGCAGGGCGACCGCGGCCTGAGCCAGAAGAGTTCCGCCCCTGGCAATGCCTCGTATTACTACTCTGTGCCCCGCTTGCAGGCGAGCGGCAGAATTCGCCTCAATGGCAAGGAGCTGGCGGTGAGCGGCCTGGCCTGGTTGGATCGGGAATGGAGCACCAGCGCCCTGGGGCCGGATCAACAGGGTTGGGATTGGTTTTCCCTGCAATTGGATGACGGCAGCGATCTCATGTATTACCGCCTGCGTAGAGCCGGCGGCAGCACCGACCCACATAGTGCCGGTACTCTGCGTACTGCCGAGGGAGAAGTGGTTCATCTCGGATCGACCGACGTAGAGCTGAGGCCAAGCGATAGCTGGACTAGCCCTGAAGGCACGGTCTATCCGGTCGCCTGGCAGATGAGCATCCCCTCCCGATCCCTGGAGTTGACCATAAAGCCCCTGATACCGGATCAGGAAATGCGTCTGCGTGTTCGCTATTGGGAGGGGGCGGTGGATGTGTCCGGATCTCGTCAGGGCCGAGGCTATCTGGAACTGGCGGGTTACGCATCGGGTAGCTGAGCTCACGGTGGTTTACTTTCCCCATCTCCCCGGTTGCTATTCACCAAATCGGCGAGTCTTACAGGGAGAATGATAATAACAATCTAAAAATAAAAGAGAAAATTATTGGCATATGCGTTGCTCCAGAGCAAGGTGAACGCGACAAATCGGTCGCAGTACCCTGGAGATGCCCCAATGCCTACAACCCGTTTTTCGTCCAAGCCCCTGGTGGTGGCAACCCTGGCGGTCATGCTGGGGAGCACCATGCACAACGCCTTCGCCGCCGTGCGGGCCACGGTGCCCATGGTGCAAGAGCAAACCAGCTATGCCCCCGGTCGCCAGATTACTCCGGCGGACGAGGCGGTGATTTCCGCCTCCGCGGTCAAGGTCTTGCGCCATGTGGCGGAGGCACGGGGAAAACTGCACCAGAAGCCGGCGGATGCCGAGGCCGCCAAGGCCGAGCTGATTCAGGCCAATACGCTGTTGGACATCATCAAGGCGTCCCTGCCCACCACTGAGGTCAAGGATCGTATCTGGGTCGCCAGGAAACACCTGGAATATGAAGACACCAAAGAGGTCCTGCCGGACCTGGTGCCCATCTACGCCTCCCTGACCGAGCTAGTGGACTACCTGCCCACCAGTGTCGCCAGAACTCACATCGATCAGGCCAGGAAGGCCATGGAGGCGGGCAAAAAAGACCAGGCGACGGAACAACTGCGCGCGGCCGACGATGCCTTGCTCTATGTGGAGGCCGATCTGCCCCTGCGTTCCACGCAGGAATTGGTCAACCAGGCCCTGGACTCGCTGAACAGCGGCGATACCAAGGCCGCCGATCAGTCCCTGATCGCCGCCGAAGACAATGTGGTGTTTGTTTCAGTTTCCTTCGAGTCGCCCCTGGCCCAGGCCAAATGGGCATTGGCCCGTGCACGCGACGATTACTTCACCGGCGACACCGATCTGGCCAGGGCCGATCTCGCCCAGGCGGTCGGCTATCTGGAAAAGGCCGCCGAAAGCGGCGACGAGCTGGCGCGTCAGGCGGTGAAGTCACTTATCGACGATGTCCGCGACCTCAGCTCCCTGGTGCAGCAGGATCGCAAGGACGTCGGCCAGCGCTTCGAGCAGGCCTGGCATCGCTCCAAAGCCCTGTCGGAACGGGCAGCGGAATACGTCAGCACCGGCTGGCAACGGCTACGTAGCGGCGGTGAGGCCAAGAAGGAATTGATCGACGCCAAACTGCAACTGGCCTATGCCCGTATCGACCACGCCATCGGCAAGGACGACGACTCCGCCAAGGTGGAGCTGGCCGAGGCCAAGGGACTGCTGGATACCGCGCAAAAGACCATCGGCGAGGCCCTGCGGCCCAATCTGGAAACAGTCATCCAACGGGTCTCTACTCTGCAAACCGCCTTGGACAAGGGACAGGGCGACCTCAATTTCGATGCCGTACAACTGCAACTGGGGCGTCTCATCGCCGACCTGTAGCAGACATCACCGAACCCTCTGAAACACGGGAGCACCGACAATGAAAAAGCGCATACTTATCGCCACCATCGGCCTGGGCTTTGCCGCCCTGATCACTGTCTTCGGTGTGCAGGCGTACGAGGCCCACAAACAGGCCGCCCAGACGCAGGACGCCGAGGCCGACGCCATCGTCGTAGAGACCTGGGACGATCCCTGGGTGCAATTCCACCGGCAGATGCGCGCCATGAAGGCCAATAGCGAGAGCATGTTCAATGAAATCTTCCACAGCATGGCTACGGGCGACAGCTTTGGCCAAGTGAAGATGGACGACCAGGGCGATCACTACACCGTGAGCGTCAATCTGCCCTCCGCCGACCAGGACAACATCACGGTCTCCCTGGACGGTCAGCGGCTCAACATCAGCGCCAGCACCAACGGCCAGACCGAGCGCAAGGACGACAACGGCCAACTGATCGAACAGCAGTCCTTCACCAATAGCTACCAACAAATCCTCAGTCTGCCGGGCAAGGTCAAGGCCGATGCCATGCAGAGCCACTTCGACAAGGGCGTACTCACCATCACCGTGCCGAAGGCTTAACGAATCCATAGAAACCTAGGCCGCCCTACCGGGGTATGAAACCCCGGCAGGGCGGCGTTGCTGCGGCCTGTTCTCCCAAACTTAGTTGTCTTGGGACCAACCGCTCGATTCCCGAAGTCGAGTGCCAGCCGCCAGAATCAGCAGAATGCCCATTGCCAGCAGTACCCATGCCTGAAGCGTTGGGACGGGCGTGGGGGCCGGCACAGCGGCCGCCGTGTTGACGCCCAGGCGCAACGCGGTCTGGTCGGCGGCGACAATGGAGACGTTCAAGGATCCGTCCGCCAAGCCGTCAGTGGCCAGTCCATCCAGGCTTTCTCCTGTACTGAACCAGCTTGCCGGCAAGGCGGCGGCAGGGGCGGGCAGGCCGATGGTGCCGGCGCTGGTGCTCAGGCGGACTTCATAGTCGCCGGCCGTTACGCCGCCAAAGGTAAACGCGCCATTCGCGGCCACAGCCGTGCTGTTGACCAGGTTTCCGCCGCTATCGACCAACAGGGCGAACAATCCGCCGGCATTGGTGCCGGCTTCGCCACCGTTGGGCAGGCCACTGTCGTCTTCGTCGCGGAAAACCAGGCCGCCCAGGGTATAGGTGGCCGCCGGGATGGCGAATCCGTTGAGATCCTGAACCGTTGCCTGGGAAGGTATGGTAACGATGGTGGTATCGCTGCCCACCACGATGGACAGTCCGCTGGGTAGCTGGCCCTGGCCGTCGATGACATCCACCAACCAGTCGCCGGTTGGGGCGGCGAGGCGGAAGAAGCCGTTGGCGTCGGTGTAGACCACATAGCAATCAGCGCTGTAGGCATTGACAACCGTCTGTGGCCAGCAGCTTGCGCCGTTGCGACTGGCGACCACGGGGACGTTGGCGTAGCGGGTGTCGGCGTCGTCCAACGCGCCCGGCGTGCTGCCATCGTCGAAGAACACATAGCCCTCCAGCAGTCCTTTGTCCGCGCCCAGCACGGTAACGTCTTCACGGGTGGTGGCGAGGGCGTCGAAGGGCAGGATGCCGACACCGGCTTTGATGAGTTCGACCTCGTTCTGGTAGGTGGCGGTGCCGACGTTGGCGGCGATGTCGGCATCGAAGGCGATGGTGGTCGAGCCATTGGCGGGAACGTCCACAGCCCATACCGGTCGGCCGGCATCGCCGTTGTCCAGTACGGGTTCCTGGCTGGCGCCATTGACCAGGGCGGTGCCGGCTGCGTAGGTGAAGCCGGCACTCAACTGGTCCTTTACCTCCACCGTGTTGATGGGGGTTGCTGTGCTGTTGGTGACGGTGATCAGGTAGCTGGCAATGCCCCCGGCGGTACTGATGGGCGTGGAAGTCTCCTTGGTCACGGAAAGCCCACCGAAAAGCGTTTGGGCATCGTCAGTGACCGGTAGGGCGATTTCGGTGCTTTCGATCGCGGCAGTATTGAGCACCGTGCCTGGGCCGGTGGGGAAGACGGTGACCCCTACAGTGTCTCCGGAGCCGGCGGCCACGGTGCCCAGATTCCAGACGATGGCACCGCTGTCGCCGATGGCGGGAGCGCTGTCGGCGGCGGGGTCCGCCGCATAGAACGTGAGTCCGGCGGGCAGGGTGTCTGTGAGCACGGTATTGGTCGAGTCGGCGTTGCCGGTGTTCCGGTAGCTGATGCCATAGCGCACGCTGCCGATCACGGCGTCGCCGTTGCTGGCGTTGATGGGGGTGTCGACCGCCATGCCGGTGTCGCTGAGCTGTGTCACCGTGGCGTATTGCGCGCCGATCAGAACGACTTGGCCGAGTGCCAGTTGGGCGCTGCTTTCCACGCTCAATTCGGTGGCATTGACCGCATCAGCGGTCAACACAGCGGACGGGTAGGCGGCACTGGCAGGGCCGCTCTTCTTAAGTGTCAGGACCGGGGCGGCGGTGGTGGTGTCGTTGGCGCTGTCCTGACGCTGCGGGGCATTGCTGGCGGTGGCAGTGGCGGTGTTCAGGACGACGGTGGTGCCGCTGTCCAACGGGCTCAACACGCCCGCCTGGAAGCTCAAGGTGGCGTTGGCTCCGGCGGCCAGCGTGCCGACATCGAATACCACGCGATTGTCTACCGTGTCGAAGCTGCCCATACCCGGGTTGGCAGTAATACCGCCCAGGAAGGCCGTGTGATCCGGGATCGGGTCGGTCACCACGACACCATTGGCATCGGCCGAACCGCTGTTGGTGACCACCAGGGTGTAGGTGAGGGTGTCGCCGGGTTCCAGATCCCCGCCATTGTCGTCGCTGGAGGTCTTGACGATGTCCAGCACCGGACTTGCGCTCAAGGTCACGGTGACCGTGTTACTGGTGCAGGACGCGGGTGGCGAGCCCCCGGTGCAATAATCGTCGTCCGCTACCGTGGCGGAGTTGTCCAGCAAGGTGATGCCGGCGGGCAGACCGCTGGTGCCGGCGACCATCTGAAAGCTCAGGCTGGCAACGTTGCCGGCGGTGAGGCTTCCCAGCGTCCAGTCGAAGGAATCTGCCGGGGCGCCGTTGACCGCGCAACCGCCTGCGGAGGGCGAGCAACTGGCGGGCACCAGCGTGAAATAGGTCTGATCGGGAAAGTCGTCGCTGATTACCACGTTGTTAGCCGTACCATCGCCGACATTCACCACCGTGAGGGTGTAGGTGGCGGTCTGGCCGGCGGTCAACAGGCTGCGGTCCACGGATTTCGAAATTGTCAGCGCCGGTGTACCGCCGCCGGGGCTGAGACTGCCGACGACGGTGTCCGCCGTGGCGGTGGAGGGATCGGTGCCGGTGGCGCTGAGGGTGGCGGAGTTGGTGAGCGTGCCGCTGGCGGAACCGCCCACGTCCGCCTGGACGGCGAATTGGCCGGAATCGCCCGGGTTGAGCGTGGCCGAACTCAATAAGGTTACGCTGCCTCCAGAGCAACTGGTCCAGTTGGAGCAAGTTGCAGGCACGTCCGCGAAATCGGTGCAGGTATCGGTGTATTGGTTGCAAGTGACATCGGTGGGAAGCGTATCGACGAGATTCACGCCCGTTGCCGCGGTGCCTCCCGCGTTGGCATAGGTAAGCACGTAGTTCAGCGTACCCGCGGCGCTGGGGATGTTGCTCTTGTCCACGGTCTTGGCGAGCACCAGGTTGGCCGGTGCCGTTGCCGTACAGAACGAGGAGCGGGAATTCGCCGAGGTACTGTCGTAGTAGAAGGAAATGTCCTTGTTGGCACCGCTGGTGGTGGTGAAATCGAACTGCCATTGCAGTACGTCGCCGGCATTGATGTCTTGGCCCACGTTGGCGGTAAAGGTGTAAAGCTCTAGCGCGCCACCGGAATTGCCGACCGTGGAGGTAGGGCTCACGGCGATGTTTTGTGCCTGGGTGACATTGCGCAGCGTGACCTGGAACGAGATGGAGCCTGATAGGGAAGATAAATAAAAATTCACTGTCAGGGTTTGGCCGGTGATGGTCAGGGCCTCCGGGGACGGGGCGGAGGTGAACAGGATCTGTCCAGGCGTGCTGCTGGTGATGTTGAAGGTATTGGTGGTATCGACCGCCGCCGTGGGGGCGATCTGATCCGCGCTATTGCCGCCATGGAAGTAGTACACCGCCGAACAGAACTGGCCGGTGACGCCGACGTCGGAGTTGGCCTGTACGCCGGTGGGATTGCCGGTCCACGTGATGGTGCCAGTGTTGCGGGCGGGATTGGGGTAAGTGAACGGATCCGGCGCCGCCTGGGCAGTGATGGTGACGCTGCCGCTGGCACCGGAAGGAACACTTACCCCGCCGCCGCTACCGTCATGGAAGGTCACCGTGTCGGCAGTGTTGGTGCAGCCGGAGAAATGGCTGCTGCCCGTGGTGCTGCAACCAAGGAAGCTGAAGCCGTCGGGTAATGGGTCGGTGATCAGCACTCCGCTGGCCGCCGCACTGCCGTAGTTCTCGTAGCTCAAGGTCCATACCACCGTGCCGGCCGGGGCAATTTGAACGGCATCGGCCGTTTTGACCAGGCTGAAGGCCGGCGTGGGTACGTTTACCGCCACGGTGGCGTCGGCGTTCACGCTGATGGGATTGGAATCCGGTCCGATTGCCTCCAAGGTGGCGGCATTGGTCAAGGAGCCGCTGGGGTAGCCGGTGTTGACGGTGATGGCGAGGGTCACCGTACCGCTTTCGCCGCCCGCCAATGTGCCCAGGTCCCAGCTCACCGTGCCCAGATTGTTGCCGCAGGACAATCCGCCGGAACAGCTCACGTAAGTGGTGTCTGCCGGGAGTACGTCGGTGATGCTCGCGGCGGTCACGGTCACCGCGGAATCGTTGGCGTATCGCAGTGTGTAGATCAGCTGGGTGCTGCCGTCCGGCTGAGCCAGATAGGTGTTCGGCGTCTTGCTCAGGGACAGCCTGGCTGCATCGACCTGTACGGTCACCGGCGGGCTGGTCAAGGTGCCGAAATCCGAGATCGCCTGGGCGCTGTTGTTATAGGTGCCGGCGTCGCTACCGGCGTTGGCCACGAAGATCAGGGTCAACTGGCTGCCGTCGGGTATGTCTACGCCGGCACCGAATGTCCAACTGATGGTGCCCATGTCAGCGGGCGTGGGTTCGCTGTTGGCGCCGAGGGGGGTGGCGTCCACGGCGATGGAGGTGGTGGACTGGTAGCTGAAACCGGTGGGTAGCAGGTCGTCGATCTGAGTGACCGAGACCGTGTTGCCGGTATCGTTGCCGATGGTGATGGTGAAGTTGACCGGCTCGCCGGTGGCGACATTGGTGGGAGAGGCGGTCTTGCCGATGGTGGGCGCCACGCCACAGGCGTTGATGGCGACACCGATGATGGCCGTCTGAATGCCGGTGACATCCGGGTTGCCGTACCAATCCTCGTCGACGCCGGGTGTCTGTATCGGCACATGGGGCGGAAACAGCACCTCCTGACCGCTGATCCAGCCGATATCGACCCCTTGTATCCAGGTCTTGGTGATGCCGTCCCAGCTCCAGTCGTTGCTGTAGATCTGTGACTGGGTGGCGCTGTCCGTGCTGCCTTGCAGGTAGGAAAAGGTACGGTTGTCCACCGGGGCGTCCGGCACGCCGTCGTCGTGCAGGGTTTTGTCGTCCAGGGCCTGGACGCCGATCAGGTATTTCCCCCGCGCCAGGCTGGTGGCGTCCCAGCTTGCCGTCCATTGGTTCAGGGTACCGGGTACCACCGCGCCCGAAGCCGCGAAAATCCATTCGCTGCCGGTGTCGCCCATGGTGGTGCCGTCGCCGTCCCGGTCGTACCAGTAGAAAAAGTCCACCGACTGTACGGATGGTTGAACGGCACCGCCGTCATCCACGTACAGCACGTCCTGAACCGTGGCATTGAGCGTGTAAATGCCGGGGCAGGTGGCGGGCGCGCTGGCGGTAACGCTGGAGATGATCGGCTGCGAGTAGGGCTCGGCCTTGTTGAAGGACAGGTAGTCGCCGTAGGGGGCGGGTTTGTTGGTGTCGCCCAGATAGGTGCGGTTCAGGGAGCAATCTTTCTGGAACGGGTCGTTGAGGCTGTTCGCGGTGCAGAACAGCATGGAAATCGGCGTATCGCGGGTGATCTTGGGACCGTTGAGCGCGGGATTCGGGCCATCCGCGCTGGCGTCGAGCATGCGCACGGGAATCTGATAATCGATGAAATACTCGGTGCAGGAATTGGTGTAGACCAGCTTGGAGCGCGAGGTGCCGTAGTCCCAGGTATCGCTGCTGGCGCCCGCGGGCCAAAGGGTATCCGGTGGATTGGTCGGGTAGTCGTCGTGGAAATTGAGGATCTGCGAGCCCTGGGTGAAGGCCGTCGGATTGTGGGCGATCAACTTGATATTGTCGGGATCGTCCAGGTAGTCCAGCGATTGTGTCGGGATATTGCCCCAGATGCCGGCGATCAGATCGACAGGTTCCGCCGGTGAACCCGATGACCCGTCGAGATGGGCCGCCAAGTCGCGGTAGCCGTCGCCGTCCACGTCGAACAACACGGTCCAAAGGGCCGAACCCCAGGGATCGGTGGCGCTGAAATTACCCGGAGACGGGCCGGTGGCGTAGGTGTTGGCGATCTGCTCCACCCGCCAGCGGAACATGATCACGTCCTGCGCCGGGTCCACTGGGTGGCGGTACAAGTGGTAATAGATCGACGGGTAGGACTGGTCGATGCACGAGGAGGCGACATTGACGTAGTTCTGGGGCCGCGTGCCACCGTTGGAAGGGTCCTGCGTTCGCGGGTCGGTGATGTCGTTTTGAAACCGGGTATACGGTTTCCACTCGCCACATTCGTAGGCGCAATCCGCGGCCAGTGCCGGTTCGCTGGGCCAGGCCGCCGGCGCGAAGTGCACCGGTCCGTTGGACTCGTCCACTGGCGCAAAGTCGGGTGGGAAGGTGTCCGCCGATGTCGGCGTGAGGGTCAGCAGCAGGGATGCGAAGCTTGCAGACAGATAGGCGAGCCGGGACTTGGCGAAGGTTTGTTCCTGTGGGGAGGCCATGGTTGGCGACAATCCATCTTTTGGGTTGGGAATGTCGCCAGAATCGGCAAAGGGGGTAGTTCACTTTAGTTATGTAATGTCTTCTCCGCGCTTTGGTGAACATCGGAAAGGCGTTCGGGAAAACGGTCGCAGCGGCCGGGTTGTGTGCCAGCGGCAAACGATGGCTATGTCCGGCAACAAGAATCGCCAGGGCTTGTGTCGGCACGGCATGGTTGGAGAGAGGCATGCGTGCGTCGCCAAAGGAGCCGTTTCTGCGCATTTTCTGTCACAGGTCACACAAACCCGTTCCGTTTATCTCGCTGAGGCAGGGTGGCCAGTGTTTAATAAAACACTGAGGAATTGAATGGCTGCGTGACGGGCAGACGGGACGATTGCCGTTGCGGCGCAACTGACGGGGGTATTTCTCATGACAGTCAAAAGTACAGAAACCCTGGGTGAAACTGACTTTTTGAGGAGCAGGAGCACTGCACGCCTGATGGCCGCCCTGTCGGGGGTCGTCGGGCTGGTGCTTGCATCTACGGCCTCGGCCGACTGCTTTTACTACCAGGCCGACAGCTATGCCACGCCTGAAGTCGTAAAGCACCTTTCACAGGGCGAGGAGGATTCGTTCAGAAAAGAGTTTTCACCCGAGGTGTATGCGCAGGACGGACGGCTTCCCAGACCTTATGGACCTGATTTGCGGCTACGTAATTATCGGGCGCTCAATAGCTACTTTGTCGAATACGATCTGTGGGTCCCTGCGACGGATTACTACATCGCGGAAATGGTATCCCACTTTCCGCCCAAAATACTGGTTCAGTCCGAGAACCGGGTATTGGCCGAAGCGTCCGGGGAAGATCAGGGCGGACAATATTTCGCCGAACTGCACGTATCCGGGCGACAGGCTCATCGGGCGGCGGATGGACATGTTAAGGTCATTTTCACCTCCGCCAATCCGGGCAGTACGGGTCCAATCCTGGGCCGCGTGATCCACCTGCGCTATCGTAACGATATCGGTGACGACTGGCCCGGCGAAAAATGGATTCCCAGACAGGCACACCTGGAGAGGTATGGGCAATGCGAGCCTGCCGCGGTGGCGGCCGATCCCCCGTCGGACCGGCGTAGAAATCGGGAAGGAAACGGGAGTAATTGGGGCACCAATACGTCGACGGGCGGTGGATATAACCGCAGACCGGCCGACCCGGTCGATTCACCCATCAACTTCAATGGCCTGAACCAACAATAGCCGTGTTGCCTGGTTTGGGCGCCTGCGTCAGTTTGGTGAACCCCGACGCCCTTATCAGGAAATCGAGTCTATGGCATCCTCGCGCCTTGTGGCCGTTTTGGTAGTCTTGCTCTGGTACGTCGTGCTGGGTTTGTTTTTCGTCGTCGTTCGCCCCGAGTTGGCCTATAGCTATGGGCATTGGCTGCATGGCTTGGAAAACAATCTGCCGGGATTGACCGCAAAGCTGAGCCTGCCTGTGCTCGGGCCTGAGATCAGTACCTCGGAGCAGCGCTACAGTCCGGTGTTCTGGTTGATCTGGGGGTTCGTCGCCTTGCCGCCGCTGGCACTTCTTCGCGTGATAAAAGGGGTGCGGGATCGCCTTTTGCTGCTGGAAGCCTTCCTGTTTTGGGGGGCGGCTTACCTGCTCGTGGTGTTGTGTATCGCGGTCCTCGTCGGGCTGGGGCTGTGGTTGCCCTTCTCTGCGGCCTGAGCCTTTCGCAGCATGTACGATCCTCAGACACCGAGTTTTCCTCATTTCGCCCGGTTCGATGCACTGGATGAGGCTGCGCCCACGGACTTTCTGGCCGCCCTGCTGGCGGGGTGCGCGCAGGCGCTTGCCGACGGTACCGTTCCCGCCTTGCACCGTGGTCTGGCACTTTTTGCAAAGGCCCTGTTGCTGGACGAGACCCGCCCGGAGCCCCATGTGGGGATGGGTCTTTGCTACGCCAATCTGGGCGATGATGACCGCGCCATTCGCCACTTCGACCTTTGTCTGGCTCTGGGTTTCGGGCAGGGGGACTATGCCGAACTGGTCTACGAGTACGACGGCCCTGACGGTGAAACCTGGGTAGTCGATATCGCAGAGGAGCAGGTTTTGCTGTGGCGCGCGGGCTGCCAGGTGTCTCTTGGTAAGGCAGAGCTGGCGAAACGCGATCTGGAGCGCGTATCAAGGTCGGTAGACCCCGACATACGCGCACAGTCGTCCGTTGTCTGGGCGACGATCCACCTCTTCTCGGGATCTCTGGACGCAGCACAACGCCAGCTTGGCCAAGCCCTGGCGCTGGACCCGGATAACCCCCAGGCCCATTTTGTGCGTGGGCGCATCCACGAGCAGCGTGGCCGCATATCGTCCGCCATCAAGGCCTACAATCGCGCCATAAAGCTTGATGCCGAGGCGGCGGAATTTCAGGTGGCGCGCGCCCGCGTGTTTCTGGCCGCTGGTGACCCCGGCTCTGCGAGGTCGGATCTACACGCAGCCGAAAATCTCTTGTCACAACAGCTTCCGCAGCCGAAGCTTATCGCTGAGATAGCGCAAATTCAGCACGCGATCGATAACAGAGGCTAGCTGGACGTCGGCCGCCATGCGCCGGTTGGGACTTCAGTGCCTGTGCAACCGACGAGAAATCGGGGCCTGTAACGTTCTATACTCTCGACTCGAACGAGTACCGTGCCAAGTCTTTCAATTCATCGCAGGTTGAGTACGTGACCACACTTTTGGTAACCGGCGGTGCCGGTTTTATCGGCGGAAACTTCGTATTGGGGCAGTTGGCGAAAGGTGACGTAAAAGTCGTCAACCTGGACGCTCTGACCTATGCCGGAAATCTGGACACCTTGCAGTCTGTGGCGGACAACCCGAATCACGTCTTCGTACAGGGGGATATCGGCGATCAGGCCCTGGTGCGTCGGCTGTTTTCCGAGTACAGCCCCGATGCGGTGGTGAACTTCGCCGCCGAGAGCCACGT
>JAGRGI010000151.1 GCA_020445565.1 Chromatiales bacterium | reverse complement strand
AACTGGCCGCCAATGTGGAAGTCTGCGACACCTGCACCGGTGAGTACATGGAATTGTCCGGCACCAGCATGGCTGCCGCCATGGTTTCCGGTGCTGTCGCCCTGATGATCAGCGAAGAGCCCTGGATCACCCCGGACACCATCAAGGCCCGTCTGATGCGCTCGGCCCGCAAGGTCAGCGAAGATCCCACGGCCGCCGGTGCCGGCGTGCTGGACATCGAGGCCGCCATGGCCGACAGCGGCATCCTCAACGGCACCGCCCTGTCGCCGAAGATGGCGCGGTCCGATCTGGGCACGGTGGTTCTGGTGCAGGATACCGCCACCCTCTGGGGCGACCAGCAGTGGAGCGCCGGTTACCTCTGGTCCGACGGGTATCTCTGGAGCGACGGCTACCTCTGGTCCGACGGTTACCTCTGGTCCGATGGCTATCTCTGGAGCGACGGTTACCTCTGGTCCGACGGGTATCTCTGGAGCGACGGCTACCTCTGGTCCGACGGTTATCTCTGGTCCGATGGCTACCTCTGGTCCGATGCGGTCGCCAACGCCGTACCGCTGCTCAACGTCGACAAGCAGAGCGTCGAGTTGAACGACGACTAGGTAAGGGATGTGCTCGGCAGAGATGCCGGTTTCCCAAAATCAACTACCTGGCGGATCCATGGGTGAACCATAATGAACGCGGCAACATTGAACACCAGCCTTTCCGCACTTCGCGATAGCGTCGAGCACCATCGGCCTCAACCGGCCTCGGTTGTCACCAACACCCGACGCGAAAACGCGCCGACCGTGATCGGCATCGACTCCCAGACCTGGGCGGCCGACGCATCCAACCACGCGATGAGTGCCTCCAACTCACCGAACGGACGTACCGCCAAAGTTGTGCCCTTCGGCATCGGCGGCACGGACAGCAGCCTGGACCGCCTGGTGGAATCGTCCATCGCCGGTAAGATTCGCCAGGCGCGCAACGACGAAACGCCTCTGGCCTGTCTGTGGTTCCGCTCCAATGACTTCGGCGTGATCGAGGAAACCTTCGGCCGTAACACCTCTGAGGAACTGAGTGTCGCCCTGGAAGAGAAACTGCGCGAACGCCTGCGTTCCACCGATTTGCTGTTCCGGGTTGGCAATGGCGAATTCGTCGCTTTGCTGGACGACGCCAGCAACGAAGTCGCCACCGAGGTCGCACGCCGGCTTTTGAGCGGCAGCGATGGGCTCTATGAACTGGCCGGCCTGCGTCTGAGCCTGACCGGGAACGTCGGTATCGCCCTCTATCCCAGCGATGCCAGCGCCGCTCATGACCTGCTGCGTTACTCGCGCATGGCGCTGCGAGGCGTGGAGACCCATGGGGCGAAGCGCTTCCAGTTCTTCTCCGCCGCCCTGTTGACCCGGATGCGCAATCGTACCGAGATGATCGCCGAGCTGACCTCGGCGCTGGAGAACGACCGCATCATCCTGCATTACCAGCCCCAGTACGCCATCGACACCCAGCGGGTGGTGGCCGTGGAAGCACTGGTGCGCATGGTCGACAGCAAGGGCGCCATGCTGCCGCCGGATCAGTTCATCGAATTGGCCGAGCAGACCGGCCTGATCCTGCCCCTGGGACAGCGGGTGATCGAACTGGCCTGCAAGCAACTGGCCCGTTGGCAGGCCGCCGGCATGGGCAGACTGCGCATGGCGGTCAATGTCTCTCCCCGCCAGCTCAGCAACGGCGATCTCGGCGAGATCATCGACCAGGCGGTGGCCGCCAACGGTATCCGGCACAGCGATCTGGAGATCGAGATCACTGAAAACCAGATCATGGAGCGTGACCCGCGGGTGGAAGAGACTCTGCGCGCCCTGCATGATCGCGGTGTGCGTCTGGCCGTCGACGACTTCGGCACCGGCTATTCGTCCTTTGCCTATCTGACGCGCTGGTCCATCGACAATCTGAAGATTGACCGTGCCTTCCTGCAACAAGTCCCCACCGACGAGAAGGCGGGCAAGATCATCGCCGGTCTGATCGCCATGGCGGGCCATCTGGGCATGTCCCTGACCATGGAGGGCATAGAGACCGACGCGCAGCACCAGTTCCTGCTGGAATCCGGCTGTGGCTTCGGGCAGGGTTTCGGCTTCGCCAGGCCGCAACTGGCTGAAGACGTGGAACGCTTCCTGGTATAACGCCCTTCGGTTCGCCGACGTCCGTCGGCGAACCCTACCAACCGCCTCACTGCCCCCGCACTCCATTCGGCGCCGCTTTTTTCTTTCCTCGACCGCAAAAGCGGTGGAATCCTCCGAAATTTCTGCTCCGACCTGCCTGGATACGCCATTTTTTCGTTCGGCATCCCGGCCGAAAAATTTCGGTTAATTCGAGATTTATATAAATAAATCATATTGTTATGTGTTTTTCTTCCGGGGGCGGTTTGACCCTCGTCACAGATTGGCATGTCGGTTGCAATGAGGGTGGGCAAGACCAAAACAGAACGCCCCCGGGCGTGGGAGAAAGGACATGAAAGCCACAATCAAAACCGCAATTGCCAGCGCAGTCTCGCTGGCTTTGATTGGCTTGATACCGTCTGCGGAAGCGGCTTGGGGTTTTGACCGCGATCGGGTCAAGACCGAGCGGGTCAAGAACTGGGAGCGTACCCGTGGGCAGGAAAAGGTGGACCTTATCGTGGTCTACAAGAACCCCCAGGGTGAGGCGGAGCGCAGTCGGGTGGAGACGTCCGGCGGCAAGACCCGCCGCGATTTCCGCCGCATGAACATGCGCAGCGTGAAAATCCCCGCCAACGCCATCGACCAGTTGGCAAACAACGAAGATATCGCCCTGATCGCCGAGGACGCGCCGGTACAGGCATCCGCCCTGTCCAACTTCGAAACCGCCCGCCACCCGTATGCCGCCAATCCCTGGCGGACGCCGTACTCCGCCGGGGTCGGCGTGGCCGTGGTGGACTCGGGGGTCGGCGAACATGATGACCTTAGCGTGGCCACCCGTGTCGACTGCACGCTGCCCAGCGGCAGCCAGTCCCATATCCTGGCCGACAAATTTTCCTCTCGGACCTATGGCAACAATGACGGTGAGCGCTATTGGTCTGGGCCGTGGCAAGAGCTGAACGACGACGACAACCCGAGGAGCGGCGGGATCTCCGTCCGCCGCGGTTGGGGATTGGAACTGAACAACCACGACCGGGGTTCGATGGAGGCGGTCAGCCGCGCCGCGGATCTGAGCGGGGCCAGCTATGCCACCCTGAGTCTTCGTCACTACGGTTATGGCGTAGGTTACGTCGACAAGGCCGTCGTGGAGGTCAGCGACAACGGTGGCAGCAGCTTCACGGCGCTGGACACCATCACCGTCTCCGGCTGGACCGAAGGTAACCGTAGTTACGACCTGGGAGACCATATCGATCTGAACGAGCGGTTCGTGCTGCGCGTCCGTTTGCAGGAAGGCTTCGGCAGCCACTACGACTATCTCGGCTTCGACGATGTGCGCCTGGAATTCGGCTCGGAGGCCACGGCCTGTGTGGATGCCGCCGCGGTTGTGGGTGGCTCTGTGGACGGCACCTTCGCGGACAAATTCAGCAAGGTCGCCTATGACAACAACGATGGCGATCTCGCCTGGGCCGGCGCCTGGTCTGAATCTGAAGACGACGGCCGCCCCGGTTCCGGGGATGTCGGAATCGCCAAGGGGCAATTGCGGCTCAGAAACGGCGATCGCGGTCTTGGTGAAGCGGTGCAGCGGGAGCTTAATCTGGAGGGGGCGACCCTGGCTACGCTGCGTTTCGATTTTTCCGGTTTTGGCGCGGGGGGCGTCGACAGTTTCGCCGTTGAGGCTTCGGAAGACGGTGGTCAAAACTTCAACGTGATTGAACAGATCGAGGTGTTGGGCAAGGTCTCCGACAGTCGGCAGATCAACCTGGGCGACCACGTGCAGCTCTCCGGCAGAACGGTGATTCGGTTCCGCATCAGTCAAGGCTTTCGCGGCCCCAATCAATATGTCGCCATCGACAATCTGAGCATCGAGGCCACCGGCAGCGCAAGCGAGGGCTTCGACCCCTTCGGTCACGGCACCCACGTGGCCGGCATCATCGGTGGCAACGGCAAGGGCAATGCCGCCGGCAAGTTCGTTGGCGTCGCCCCTGGAACCCCCATACATTCTGTTCGCGTGCTCGACGGCGAAGGCCGCGGCATGGTCTCCGACGTGCTGGCCGGTCTGGACTGGGTCATGGACAACGCCGCCGCCAAGGGGATCAGGCTGGTCAATCTGTCCTTTGGCAAGTCGGTGGACGAGAAGGCCGCCGCCGATCCCCTGGTGTATGCCACCGAGAGGCTGGTGGACGCCGGTATCGTTGTGGTGGCCTCCGCCGGAAACTATGGGCGCGACGGGCACTTCACCATCACCAGCCCCGGCAACGGTCCCAGGGCGATTACCGTCGGCTCGCTGACAGACAGCGGTACCGGCAACGACTTCAGTGACGACTATGTGTCCAGCTACTCCTCCCGTGGCCCGACCCTGATCGATCACTATCTGAAACCCGATCTGGTTGCTCCCGGCAACCGTGTTACCGCACCGGTGCCGAAGAAGTCCAAGCTGGCGGTGGATCTCAGCGACAGCGTGGCGAGTTGCAGTTCCTGCACCGACACCTACCTGGAGTTGTCCGGTACCAGCATGGCCGCGGCCATGGTCTCCGGCACGGTGGCGCTGATGCTGGATCAGGACCCAGGGTTGGACCCGGCCAGCGTCAAGGCCCGCCTGATGCGTTCGGCGCGCAAGACCCAGGACGATCCGACAACCGTGGGGGCCGGGGTGCTGGACATCGGCGCCGCCCTGGGCGAATCCGGTGTGGTCTATGGTCAGGCCCCCTCGCCCAAGATGGCCCGGTCCGAGGAGGGTACCGTGATCCTGGTGGAGAGCACCGCCAAGCAGTGGGCAGATCCGCAGTGGAGCGCCGGTTATCTCTGGTCCGACGGCTACCTGTGGAGTGACGGTTATCTGTGGTCCGACGGCTATCTTTGGAGCGACGGCTACCTCTGGTCCGACGGTTATCTGTGGAGTGACGGTTATCTGTGGTCCGACGGCTACCTGTGGAGCGACGGTTATCTGTGGTCCGACGGCTATCTCTGGTCCGACGCCGTAAACGACACTTTGCCGTTGCTCAACGTGTCCAGCCAATCGATCAACCTGAACGACGATCCATAGCCTCTTCCGGGACGGCAGGGAAGCCGCGTCCCCTACCGATTTCTTCCGCTTTGCCGTTCCCTGAAGCAACGCAGGGGGCGGCTTTTTTTTGGCGGGATAGTCGTTGGCAGGAGATTCAGGCTAAATTTCGGCGGGTTGCTAAAGTCTCCGCGCGCACTGCCGTTAATCCGGGCATCTGACAGCAGATCGGCTCGTGGATGCGTAACATGTTGAATCGTAAACTCTCAGCCATTGTTTTGGGCGTTGGCGCCGTAGGGCTGACTATCGGGACGGGCGTCTGTCGTGGCGACAATGACCAGCCCCTGGTTCTGAACACCTACGAGGTTACCGGTTCCCACATTCCCCGCGCCGAGACCGCCGGCCTGGTTCCGTTGGCCAGTTACAGCCGGGCGGACATCGAACGCTCCGGGGCACGAACCATCAGCGAATTCTTCCGCGACAGTGTGTTCAATGCCGCCGGCACCGTGGACGAACAATTCACCCAGGGTTTTGCACCGAATTCCGCCAGCATCAATCTGCGCGGTCTGGGGGTGAACCGCACCCTGGTGCTGCTGGACGGACGACGCCTGCCGATCTATCCCTTTGCCGAGAACGGTTTCGAGAGCTTCGTCGACATCAACGCAATTCCCCTGGCCGCCATCGAGCGTATCGAGGTGTTGAAGGATGGCGCCTCCGCTGTCTACGGCGCGGACGCGGTGGCCGGTGTGGTTAACCTGATCACCCGCAAGAACATGGAAGGTTTCGACGGCGCCGTGCATGGCGGTATCAGTGGCGAGGGGGACGGCGAAGAGGGTCGCCTGAGTGCCGTGTTCGGGCGTCGCTGGGAAGGCACCAACGCCACTGTCGGTTTCGACTTTCTCAAGCGCCAGGAGGTGATGGCCAGGGACCGGGACATCACCGCCTCTGCCAACGGCCCCATCGACGACCGCAGTCTGTTGGGGCGCCCCGGCACCATCATCCCGCTGTCCAGCGGCCTGCCTCAGGCGGATTCGCGCTGTCCGGCGGATCGGCTGATCAGCCAGGGGCCGGCGACCTTCTGCGGTTACGACTTTGCCCCGGCCGTCACCCTGATTCCCGAGACACAGCGCATCGGCCTGTTCGGCAGTTTGGAGCACGAACTCAGCGAGGATTGGACCCTGTTCGCCCGCGCCTTTTTCAACCAGGTGGAATCGGAGCGCGATCTGGCGCCCACCAACAACGCCCCGGATCTGTTTTTCGTCCCCGGTGACAATCCGACCAATCCCCTGGGCGAAGACATCGTGGTGCTCTACCGCCTGGAGGAACTGGGCGTGCGCCGCGATGAGTTCACCACCCGTGCCTACCAGTTTGTGGGCGGCCTGAACGGCTACCTGGGCGAGTGGGAATGGGAATTTGCCGGTGGTTATGGTCGTGTGGATGCGGAAACCCGGGGCGTGAACGGTTATGCCGCCGCCGCCGATCTGCAGGATGCCGTATTCGACGGCAGTCTGAATCTGTTCGGCGACAGCCGCACCTTCGATGCCGACAGCGTTTCCTATACCACCCGTCGCGACGGGCGCTCCGAGATCTGGTTTGCCGATGCCAAGGTCAATGGCACTGCCTTTCAATGGGATGGCAAGGCCGTGCTGATGGCCGCCGGCCTGGAGCTGCGCCGCGAAGAGTTCTACGACCGCTTCGACGACCGTACCGCGGCCGGCGAGATCCTCGGCATCGGCGGTACCTCCGCCGAGGGCGATCGCGACCTGCAATCGGCCTATGTCGAATTCTCCGTCCCGTTCACCGATACGTTGGAGTTCCAGTTGGCGGGCCGCTTCGATCACTACAGCGACTTCGGCAACACTTTCAACCCCAAGCTCGGTGTGCGCTGGCAGGCCATGGACAATCTGGTGCTGCGGGCCAGCACCGGCACCGGTTTCAAGGCGCCGGCCCTGCATGAACTCTACAGCGGTGAGATCCAGAGTTTCGACTCCGTGGTGGACAGCGGCGTCCTGGTGAGCGACGTGGAGGTCACCAGCACCGGCAACGAGGACCTGGAGGCGGAGGAATCGCGCAGCGTAAATCTGGGATTGGTCTGGGACCTTACCTCCGCCTGGAACATCGGCCTGGGCGCCTGGTACATCAAGAACGAAAACGCCGTGGTCAACGATCCGCAGAACGTCATCAACAACGAGGCATCGCTGCCCGGTCTGGTGACGCGCAACGATGCCGGCGATGTGGTGGCCATACGCAGCCCCTTCCTCAACGTCGCCGGTCAAAAGCTCTGGGGCATCGATTTCGATAGCGGCGTGAAATGGAACAACGAGGGCGTGGGCGATTTCCGCCTGGGCCTGACGGTCAGCTACCTGGGTTCATTCAAGGAAGAATCCATCGAAGGTTCGGGGTTTGAGGAACGCGCTGGCGAGGATGGCCGTCCACACGTTCGCGGCCGTGCCGAATTGGCCTGGGAGCGAGGCCACTATGGCGCCAGCGTGGGTCTGAACTACGTCGGTGGCTACGACCGGCCCGAGGCCGACGACAGCATCGACTCCTGGACCACCGTCGACACCCAGTTCAACTGGATGCCCTCCGGCCTGCCCGGTGGCACCGTCAGCGTCGGCATACTCAACGTCTTCGACGAAGAACCGCCGGAAGATCCCTTCCTGGAAGGTTGGCCGTTCATCAATCGCGCGCTGCACAACGCCCGCGGCCGCTTCTTCTATCTGAATTTCCGCTACGCCTACGACGAGTGATGACTCCGCTGCGGCCGCTGATACTCGCCGCCGCCCTGGTAGTCGGGGCGGCGGCCGGGGCCGAAGAGCCCCTGAAAACCGGAATCGACCTTCAGGCGGAACTGCAACGGGCCGGCGCGCGCTCGCAGCAAAAGGTCGACAAACTGACTGAGCGTACTTCCACGCTGCTGGAGCAGTACCGCCAGACCCATCGGGAACTGGATGGCCTGAAGCGTTACAACGACCAGGTTCAACGCATGGTCGATACCCAGGAGCAGGAACTCGGCGGGCTGCAAAGCCAGTTGGACGAGTTCGTGCACACCCAACGTGAGGTCATGCCCCTGCTCGCACGCATGGTGGATACCCTGGCCCGTTTCGTGGAACTGGACATACCCCTGCTGACCGAGGAGCGCCGCCAGCGGGTGGAGCAACTGGGCACGCTGTTGGATGACCCGGAGACCGGCATCGCCGAAAAATACCGCCGCGTGTTGGAGGCGTACCAGATCGAGACCGAATACGGGCGGGACCTGGGGGTCTACGCCGGCACCCTGGCTGGGAGTGGACGCAATGTGGATTTTCTGCGCGTGGGCCGGGTGGCCTTGCTCTACCGGACCCTGGATGGCAACGAGGCCGGTTATTGGGACCGCACCGAGCGACGTTGGAAGCCCCTGAGCGATGCTGGCGATCTGACCCTCGCCGAGGCCTACCGCGTGGCCCGTAAACAGTCGGCGCCGGAGCTGTTGGTTCTGCCTCTGCCGGTGCCCTCGCCATGAGGGTCGTATCGTTTCTGCTGCTGTCGCTGTTCGCCTGCGGCGCGCAGGCCCTGCCGGGCAATCTGGACGAGCTGCTGGCGCAAGTGCGCGAGGCCCGACAGACGGAACAGGCCGCGGACCGGGAACGCGAAAGCCGTTTTCTCGCCGAGGCAGACCGCCAGCAGGATCGCTTGGCGGCCTTGCAAGCCGAACTGGCGGCGGAGACGGCCCGCGCCGCCGCCCTGCAGGAACGCTTCGACGCCAATCGCAACGCTATCGAAGAGACCCGCCAACGCCTGCACGAACGCGCCGGATCGTTTGCCGAGCTGGCCGGGGTCTACCGGCAGGTCTGGGGCGATACCAAGGCCATGCTGGAAGACTCGCTGGTCTCCAGCCAATACCCCGAACGCCGCCAAGCCATGCAAGACCTGGCGCTGACGGGCGAGCTTCCCAATCTGGCTCAGCTCGAAGGGCTGTGGTTTCGCCTGCAAGAGGAGATGACCGAATCCGGCAAGACCAGCCGCTATCGCGCCAAGGTGGTGAACGCCGCAGGCGACGCCGAGCCCCTCGACATTGCCCGAGTAGGCCCGTTCGTCGCCGTTTCCCAAGGTCAGTTTCTGCGCTATCGCCCCGCCAGCGGCGACCTGCTGTTGCCCGCGCGGCAACCGGCCGCCCATTTGAGCGAGATCGCCGCCGCCTGGGAAACCGGCCCCGGCGGTGTCGCCCAAATGGTCATCGACCCCAGCCGGGGCACCGTGATCGATCTGCTCGGCCAGATTCCAGACCTGCGAGAGCGCCTCACCCAGGGTCGCCTGGTGGGCTATGTCATCGTCGGCCTGGCGATCATCGGCGTGCTGGTGGTGTTGGAGCGTTTGGTCGTGCTGTCGGTCGCCGGCGCGCGCATCCGTCGTCAGATGGTCAGCGAAACGCCCCGTCCGAACAATCCCCTGGGCCGTATCATGGCGGTGTATGCCGCCGATCCGAAGGTGGACACCGAGACCCTGGAACGCAAGCTGGACGAGGTCATCATGAAGAATGTCGGCAGCCTGCAAAGGGGCCTGGGCACGGTGCGCATCCTCGCGGCCATCGCGCCGATGCTGGGGCTGCTCGGTACCGTGGTGGGCCTGATCGAGACCTTTCAGTCCATCACCCTGTTCGGTACCGGCGATCCGCGCCTGATGGCGGGCGGTATCTCCCAGGCCCTGGTGACCACGGTGCTGGGGCTGTCCGCCGCGATTCCCCTGATTTTGTTGCACAGCCTGCTGAGCGGTAAGAGCCGCCGCCTGGTGGGCATCCTGGAACAGCAGAGCGCCGGTATCATCGCCGACCACGCGGAACAGGCCCATCGCCATGCCCGGGCCGCGTGAAGCCCTTACCCTGCTGCGGGACTTCTTCGATGCCGGCGGTTCGGTACTGTGGGTCATCTTTGCGGTCTCCCTGCTGCTCTGGACCCTGATTCTGGAGCGTTACCTCTATTTGTGGTGGGTCTATCCGAGGGAACTGGCCCGGCGCGTCGACCAATGGAAAGCGCGTGGCGATCAGTCGTCCTGGTTCGCCCATCAGATCCGCGCCGCCCGCATTCATGAACTCTCCCTGGAGCTGCAACGCTTTTTGCCTTTCATCAAGAGCCTGATCGCCGTCTGTCCCTTGCTCGGTCTCCTGGGCACGGTCACCGGCATGATCCAGGTCTTCGATGTCATGACCGTCCTTGGAACCGGTAATCCCAAGGCCATGGCCCGGGGCATCTCCATGGCCACCATCCCCACCATGGCAGGTTTGGTGGTGGCAGTGTCGGGCCTGTACTTCAGCTCCCACCTTTACCACCGGACGCGCCAGGAAGAGCGTCGTGCCGCCGACCTGCTGCGCGACTACGCAGAGCCACGATCATGAGGCGGCGTCCGCGCGTGGGAGGCGATGAGGGAGTGGATCTGGACATCACCCCCATGCTCGACGTGGTGTTCATCATCCTGATCTTCTTCGTGGTATCGACCTCCTTCGTCAAGGAATCCGGCGTGGATTTCAATCGCCCCAGCGCCGCCACCGCCGAACGCAAGGAGCGTGGCCACATCATGGTGGGCATCGACGCCCGCAACCAGGTGTGGATAGACCGCAAGGTGGTGGACATACGGGCGGTGCGGGCCAACATCCAGCGGCTGCGCGCCGAGAACCCCGAAAGCGCCGTGGTCATCCAGGCCGACACCAACGCCAAGACCGGCCTGTTGGTGCAAGTCATCGATCAGACGCGCCTGGCCGGCGTTCGGGACGTATCCATCGCCGCCAGCGCGGAGTAGGGCGCCATGATGCGCGGTCTGTTCGCCCTGGTCGCCGCCGGTTTCTTCACGCTGCTGTTGTTTCTGCTCATGCAGACCATGATCAGCAACCTGCACCCGCCGCCGGAGCCGCCGTTGGTGGTCAACTCCGTCGCCCTGATACGTGCGCTCGAGGTAGCGGAAAAGGTGCAAAGCAACCCTGCTGCCGCAGGTCCGGCCTTGCCGGAATCGCCGCAAGTTGCCGCAGAGCCGCCGCCTTCCCAGCCGGAAGCGGCTGCGCCATCAAGCGTACCACCGCCACCCAGTTTCGCGGCCATCGCCATGCCGGAGCCCTCGCCCTTCGTCGTTCAGGAGACGCCTTATCTGGGCGATTTCGAACCCGATCAGCCGCCACCCGCGCCGAAGCCCGTTCCGGTGGTGGAGCCCAAGCCGGCTCCGAAGGCGGCGGTCGAACCGAAACCAAAGTCCAAACCAACGCCAAAACCTAAGCCAGCGCCCAGGCCCAAACCAAAACCCGCACCCAAGCCGGCGGCAGTGGCCAAGAGCGAGCCCGCTCCCAAGGCCACGGAGCCGGCTGCCCCCAAGCCGGCGGGCAGCTCGCCGACCCCGGTCGCGTCGATCGAGCCGAGGCCGAGCATGGGCGGCGGTCCCGCCGGCGGCGCCGATCTGGCACCCGGCCCGGTCAATGCCGAGGCCAGTCCGCTGCTGCGCGTGGAGCCGGTCTATCCCCGCCGTGCCGCCCGCAAGCACACCGAGGGCTGGGTGGAACTGTCCTTCACCATCGACGAGCAGGGCAGGGTAGTGGACCCGCAGGTGGTCAAGGCCAAACCGCGTCGGATGTTCGACGAGGCGGCCCTGGATGCCATCAAACAATGGCGCTTCAAGCCGCGGCTGCGCGACGGCAGACCCGTGGCCTCCAAGGCCCTGCAAAAGATCGAATTCAAGCTGGGGGGATGATGCGCGTGTTTCGCTCCCTGTTGCTCCTGTGCAGTCTGTTTCCGCTGGTTGCTGGCGCCGAGCTGCTCTCGGAGAAGACCCACGCCGCCCTCAGCGAGGTGCATCGCCTGCTGGCCGCGCAGGACTACGATCAAGCCCTGGCCAAGCTGCGCCGCCTGGAACCGCGCGTGCGCGGACGCAAGCACGAAGAGGCCCAGCTCTGGCTCGCCTATGGCCATGTCCAGGCCCGGCGGGGCGACGACCAGGCCGCCATCGAGTCCCTGAAGCGCAGTCTGCAAGCCGATGCCCTGCCCGCCGATGTGACCGCGAAAACCCGCTACCTCCTGGCCCGGCTGCAAGCCAATGTGGGGCAGTTCCAAGACGCCAGGCAGACTTGGGAACGCTGGTATCAGGGCAAGCCCGAGGTCGACGCCGACGCCCTGCGTTTCGCCGCAGGTGTATACGCCGCCCTGGGTGAGCACGCCCAGGCCGCCGCCATGCTCCGAAAAGTCCTGGCCCGCAGCGACCCGCCCTCCGAACCCGACTACCGCCAGTTGCTGTCGGTGTATCTCGCCGCCGAGGACACCGCCTCCGCCCTGGAACTGCTTCAAACCCTGGTCCGCCTATTCCCCGAACGCGCCGAGTATTGGCAACGACTGTCCTCCCTCTATCGCCAGAACGGCGACGAAGACCGGGGCTTGGCGACCCTGCTGCTCGCCTACCGGCTCGGCGTGCTTGCCGGTCCCGCCGACCTGCGCCTGCTGGTGGACTACCTGCGCTACCGGGAACTGCCTGAAAAGGCCGCAAACCTGTTGCAGGCAGCCCTGGAGTCCGGCCGTATCCGCGCCGATGCCGAAAACTGGCGATGGCTGGCCGAAACCTGGCGGCAGGCCCACGAGTGGCGGCGCGCTGTGCTTGCGTACCGCGAGGCCCTGGCATTGAACGCCAGTCCCGAACTGGCCGTGGAGATGGCACAACTACTGGCGGAACAGGGTGAGTGGTCGGCCGTTGTAGAGATCTTGAACACGGATACATCGCCAAACGGTGAGGCCCTGCTGTTACTGGGCCGTGCCCACTACGAGCGTGGCGATCCCGCTGCCGCCCTGCGCTGTTTCCGTGCCGCGCGCAGCTTCGGGCCCAGCCGCCGCCAGGCGGACCAGTGGTTGACTTATTTGGCGGCCGATTGAGCACGCTCAAGATTAAACCGGCGGAGTCGATAAAAGGCCCAGGTGTTGGTTCGCGGGAATTGCGTTTGGCAGCCGGATCGGCGCCACATGGGCCCGCAAGATGAGGTCTTTTCCCGAATGAGCGGTCCGCAGGTCCTGTTTGTCGAAACCGAGGGAAGCCGGTTGCAATCGCTGATGCGGACCTTGGGTAGCGCCACCGACGAATTTCACATGGTCCGCAGCAGCGACCCGACCGCGGCCCTGGACATGCTGGGGCAGCGCGAGTTTGCCGTGGTGATGGCCCATTTCGGCAAGGATCTGGAGGGTTGCGAAGGTTTTCTCAGCCAGGTGAAGAGCCGCACGCCGTCTGTGGTGCGCTACGCGCTGGTGGAAACACCGGGAAGCCGTTGCGCCACCGCCAGCCAGGAGTACGCCTATCAGTACTTCTCGGCGGGCAGCGATCCGGACGAGATCTCCGCCGGTATTCGCCGCGGCGTGAAGGTGTGGCGGCGGGTGGCGGAAAACCCCGCCTTGTCGAGGCTGTTCTCGCAATTGGAGTGCATTCCCACGCCGCCTACCCTGTATTTCGAGATTCGCGAGGAGATGAGTTCGCCCAGCAGTACGGTGCACAGCATTGCGATGATCCTGGGGCGCGACCCGGCGCTGTGCGCGAAGGTGCTGAAGATCGCCAACTCCGGTTTCTATGCCCTGCCGCGCACGGTCTCCGAGGTGGATCAGGCGGTGAACTACCTGGGCATCGATACCATCAGTGCCTTGGTGCTGGCGACGCATGTGTTCAACCGTCTGCCCGTGCCCGGCGTGGATATGGATTCCCTGTGGAAACACAGCCTGACGGTCTCCGCCCTGGCACGAGCGATCGTCAAGCAGGACGGTGGCGACCGTCTGGCGATCAATTCCGCCGGTGTGGCCGGTCTGCTCCACGATTTGGGGGAATTACTGTTCCTATACAACCTGCCGGACCAGTATCTCCCCCTTTTGCGGCGGTCCAATGGCGATCAGTCGCTGCTGCTGGAGGACGAACGACGCACCTTTCAGGTGGGGCATCCGGAGCTGGGGGAGCGTTTGCTGAGTCTGTGGAGTCTGCCTCAGGTGGTCGTCGATGCGGTGGAGCGCCACCACGACGTGGATTTTTGCTCGGGTCCGGACGCTGTACTGGCCATTCGGGCGGTGTTTGCGGCGGAGTGGTTTGTGCGGGCCTTCTCCCAGCAAGAGGGCGAAGCCAGCGGAAGTCTGGCCGACGAATTTCCTCTGAAGCTGCCCGGTGACCGGGTAAGCGGCTGGTTGTCCGCCTGCGAGCAGGTGCTGGAGCCGATGAGGTAGTGCCGTGCTTGCCAAAGAATTGATCCGCAGATTCCTGGTTTATTTACGCATTGCCAGCCGGGCCGATGTGGTCACCCTGTACGTGAGTGAACTGCCCGGCGAGCCGAGCGCCACCCTGCTTCACTATGGCAGCGGCTCGCCCGTGCCGGAGCTTTCCGACGAGGAGCAGGCCGCCAATTTTGTTCGCGAGCACGGTCGCTCCGTTGGGTCGGATTGGTTTTCACTGCCTAGTGTACGGGTCGGTGCCTACCTGGTCGGGGTCGATATCGGTGCCCTGGAGCGGCACGCGCGGGCCGGGGAAGTCGTCGGCACAGAAGCGGAGCGACGTGCCTCCGACGGCGAAATTTCGGACGCCTTGGGCGGGGATTTTCACCGCCTATGGCTTGGGCTCGCTTACGGAGAGAACCGTCCTCCGGCGTTTTTCTGGAATTGCCCCTGTTCCGGTGCGTTGAGCGACGACGACTCGTCGGCTAACTGGCAGACCTGGTCGGCGATGCTGGGCGGCTACCTGGCCTGGGGAATCAATCACTTGTCCCGCTCCGGCTCGCGGAGCAATTTCCCTTTGCCCGGACGTGCCGAGTTTCAGTTGGCCCTGGAGGATGGATTCGACAACCTGAGGGGTTCGGAAGCCCAACTGGCGTTGCTGATGGTCAACCCGGATGAATTCGGCACCATCAATCGGCGCCTGGGGCAGGAGAGCGGTGATGTGGCGCTGCGTGAGATCTCGGTGTTGCTGCAGCAGAACCTTCGCAAGAGCGACCAGTGCTTTCGTTATGGCAGCGCCGTGTTTGCCGTCATCATCAGCGTCAGCTCCCGCTCTGCCGCCAAGGCTGCCGCGGAGAATTTGAGACGTTCCCTGTCCCAACACGGCTACCTTTCCGGTTCGGTCCGGCTTGCCTTCAGTGTTGGTCTGACGGTGGACGACGGCTCCGAACCGGTCGATTCTGCGGAGTTCGTGCGACGGGCGGATCAGGCGCTCAACCGGGCCAAGCTGGGCGGCGGTGGCCGTACCCTGTTATGGGAAGAACACGCCAGGGATTCCGGGCAGGGAAACCTGGATCGCCTGAGCGGGATCTTCACCGCCGACAGCGAGAAGGACTACCGCAATATGCTGTTGCTGTGGGACACCATCACGGTGGTCTCGTCGGGGGCCGATGCCTCGATCATCGCCAGGGAATTCGTCGATCGCGTGGCGCGCACCTTCAAGCCGGACCGGGTTGCGCTGTTCGGCGAGCCCGATCAGCCGGAGCCCCGACTGCTGGCCCACAGTGTCTACCAAGCGAATTCCGGCGAACGCAACGCGGAAAAGCCTTTGCCGCCTCTGGACGATACCGCCAAGGGTCTGATCCACGAGGCCGTCCAGCACCAGCGTACCGAGCGCCTGCGCTCGGGCGGTGAGAGTGGCAAGCGTGCCTCGGTGGCCTACGCCGTGCCGTTGATGGCACGAGGTAACAGTTTGGCCTGTCTTTATTTCGATGGCAGTCAGAACGCACTGCATCTGGATTCCTCGGATCTGGTGTTCCTCGACGCCCTCAGCCGCCAGGTGGCAACGGCCCTGGACCGTTCCGCCCTGGTGGAGCGGTGGAAGCAGGACAAGGAACGTGAAAGTCTGCAATTGCGCAAGGAAATCAAGGAGCTTCGCCAAGTCATTCAGCAGCCGCGTCTGGTCTATCAATCCCCGCAGATGCAGGCGGTGATCAACACCCTGCGCAAGGTTGCGCCTACCGATGTCACCGTGCTGATTACCGGCGAGAGCGGAACCGGCAAGGAGCGCCTGGCCCATACCGTTCATGAACTCAGCGCCCGCAGCCAGATGCCCTTCGTTACCGTGGATTGCGGCGCCATCGCCCATAGTCTGATCGACGCGGAACTGTTCGGCCATACCAAGGGGGCGTTTACCGGAGCCCAGGGTGCCTCCCAGGGCCGTATTGTGCAGGCTGAGGGAGGAACGCTTTTCCTGGACGAGATCGGGGAACTGCCGCTGGATGTGCAGACCAAGCTGCTGCGTTTCCTGCAGGAGAAAGAAGTCACCCCGGTGGGGGCCACCCGCACGATCGCCGTGGACGCCCGCATCGTCGCCGCCACCAATCGCGAGTTGCTGCAAGAGGTCAAGGAAGGCCGGTTTCGCGCTGACCTCTACTACCGCTTGCAGGTGGTGACGGTGAGTGCGCCGCCGTTGCGCCAGCGGCCCGATGACATTCTGCCCTTGGCCAGATACTTTCTGGACCGTTTCTCTGCGGACTACAACAAACCCCCGCGCCAATTGGATACCGCCGCCGAGCAGGCCCTGCAAGGCTATGCCTGGCCAGGCAATGTGCGCGAACTGCAACACCGTATCCTGCAGGCGGTGGTCATGTCGGAGAGCGACCTTATCAGTCAGGCCGAACTGCGGCTGGCTGACCAGGCCGCCGTCAGCGAGCCGGTGCAGGCTGCGCAGGTAAAAGCGCCTGTGCCCATGGCGGTGTCACAACCCGATCCGGCCCCGCAGGGAGCTTGGCAGGCCCTGCGCGAGGAATTGATCCGCCAGGTCGAAGGGGCATTGCAGCCGGAAAAGTCTCCGCTGCCACTGGGGCGTTGGTTGTCCGACGATCTGGTACTGACTGCGGCCGATGCCAACGACCACGTGGTCAGCCGCGGGGCTGGCGCCCTGGGCATGGCGGAAACGACCTTCCGTCGCCGACTGGACAAGGTCAAGCGCGAGCGGCAAGCCGGTCTGCTGGTGCGCAGCGCTGACTGGGCCGGCGTCATCCCGCTGTTAGTCGACATCGTGCAGGATGAGGCTGAACCGGCAGCCTTCGACTATGCCCGAGAGGTGTTGCTGCAACAGGTATTGGATCGGGTGCACGGCAACAACGGTTTGGGTGCGGCCCTGATGGGTGTTACGCCGGCCACCTATCGGCGCTGGGTGGAGGTCCTGGTGCAAAACGGCGAGCCGGCAGACTCAATGACCGGCTAGGCCGTGGAAACGCCGTTTTTTTCGTGTCCGCCGGTTTTTTCGTCGCCCCGCCACTTTTTTCGTGGAACGCGCCGGAAATTGTGAAACCGGTCGTTCGATTTTGTGAACCAAGTGGCGGTACCGTTGTGTGAAATCGCCTGACTTCAATCTCCTTCCAATCTAAGGTGATGAAATCAGGGCTGTTTGTCGGAGTGATGCAGGATGAGGCCAAGCGGCGGTACGGACCTTGCAAAAAGGACTTCAAAGCAGGCGTTTCCCCTCCACCGCGATGAAGGTGGGTTGGATACGGTCCTGGCCAAAGACACCGCTACCCATTGCGAGACGACCATGAAACCACTTGCCGAGTTCGCCAAACGCACTCCTGAAGCGTCCGGCACCGAATCGGGCGCGGACATCCGGGAACTCCTATGCCGCCGGCGCAGGTCTGACGCGTTCCGCCCGACATGGCGTTCCTTTATCCATGGTTTGTTCGGTCTGAGCCTGCTGTTCGGCGCAGGCGCTCAGGCAACTGCCGACAGCAATGCCTCCCGCAACATCCAGTTCTCCCGGGTCACGCAATGGGAGGGGCTTTCCCAAGGTGCCGTCAATGCCATCGTGCAGGATGGGCAGGGCTATATCTGGCTCGGTACCCAGGAGGGGCTGAACCGCTACGATGGCTACGAAATGGTGGTCTTCGAACACCGTAACGGCGATCCGGGCTCCTTGTCTCACGACTGGGTATGGTCCCTGTTGGTGGACAAGCAGGGCGAGCTTTGGGTCGGCACTGACGGCGGCGGTTTGAGCCGTTTCGATCGCGAGCGCGAAGCCTTCGTCAACTACCGTCATTCGCCCAATAACCCCAACAGCCTGCCCAGCGACCGGGTACGTGTCATTTTTCAGGACAATGCCGGCGATTTCTGGGTGGGAACGGACGGCGGCGGCTTGAGCCGTTACAGTCCCAGCCATGGCGGCTTCGTGAGTTTCCGCCATGACCCTGCCGATCCGTCCAGTCTGCCCAGCAATGTGGTGCTTGCAGTCTACGAGGATTCCCGGGGCAAGCTCTGGGTCGGCACCGACAAGGGTCTGGCGCGTATGGACATGGCGCGCAAAAAGTTTGAGGTGTTTCGCCATCAGCCGGGCCTGGAAGGCTCCCTGAGCAACGATCATGTACGTGTGATCTACGAAGATCGCCGTGAGCGCCTCTGGGTGGGTACCTACGAAGGCGGCTTGAATCTGCTGGACCGTAGCAGCGGAAAATTCCACGTCTTCCGTCATGACCCGAAGGATGCGGACAGCCTCAGTCACGACCGGGTGCGCGATGTCTATCAGGACCATCAGGGCACGCTTTGGGTGGCAACCGACGACGGCCTCGACGAGTGGCGTCCGCAGACGGGCGGTTTCGCTCACTACAAACACGATCCTACCCAGCCCAGCAGCCTCTCGGACAGCCGTCTCACCACGCTGTTTCAGGACAGCGGGGAGGTGCTTTGGGTCGGTTCGTTCAACGGCGCCAACAAGTGGAATTACCTCAGTGACTCTTTTCACTACCTGCGGGTGGGTAGCGATGGCGGTTTGAGCGGCAATGTGATCACCGCCCTGGACGAATCGGCCGACGGCAGCGTCTGGGTGGGAAGCTATGGCGGGGGACTGGACCGGGTGCCCTTCCTGGACGGCGAGGTACAGCACTTCGGTAAGAGCGCCAGCGAGGATGGCGTTGGCTTGAACGACGCCCGCGTGATGGCCGTACAGATCGCCGATGATGGGCGCGTCTGGGTCGGTACCCGTAACGGCGGTGTGAACGTGATTCAGCCGGCCGACGGCAGCGTTACCTATCTGCGCCATGAGCCCAACAACGACAACAGTCTGAGTTCCGACGCCGTGACCAGTATCCTTAAAGATTCCACCGGTATGCTCTGGGTGGGGACCTATGGCGCTGGACTGAACCGTGTCGATCCCTACACCGGTGAGGTGCGTCGCTACCGCCATTTGGCCGGCGACTCCGGTTCGCTCAGCAGCGACCGGATCCTGAGTGTTTACGAGGATTCCACCGGCAAGCTCTGGGTGGGTACCGAGAATGGCGGACTCAATAGCCTCGATCCGCGAACCGGTTTGTTCACCCGTTATCGGCACGATCCCAAGAATCGCGCTTCCCTGGCCAGCGATGCCGCCTGGAACATCATGGAAGGCAGTGACGGCAGTCTTTGGGTCTCAACCCTCGGTGGTGGTTTGAACCGCTGGACCCTGGCCGACCGCGAACGGGGCAAGGTTGTGTTCAAGCACTATGACAAGAGTAATGTGCTCAAGAGCGACACCGTCTTTGCCAGCGTGGAAGATCAGGACGGCCAAGTCTGGTTGAGCACCAACCGGGGACTGAGCCGTCTGGACCCGGAACGGGAATTCGTGCGCCATTTCGACCGCTTCAACGGTCTGCGCGGCGACGAATTCAACTTCGGTGCCTACCTCAAGACCGCGTCCGGCAATCTGCTGTTCGGCGGAACCGATGGCCTGGTGCGTTTCGATCCGCAGCAATTGCGCGTCAATATGCACAAGCCCCAGGTGGTCTTGAGCGCCCATTTCAAATACCGTCGTCTGGCGAACACCGACAGCCGCGCCGATGAGAAACCCCAGACCCTGCAGTTGAGCTACAAGGACGATTACATCTCCTTCCGCTTCACCGGCCTGGACTTCGCTTCCTCGGACAAGAACAGCTACGCCTACAAGCTGGAGGGCTTCGATAAGGAATGGCAGGACCCGGGCGAGGTGCGCACCGCCACCTATACCAGCCTGCCTGCCGGCGAGTATCTGTTCACCGTCAAGGCCGCCAACAATGACGGCGTATGGAACGAGGACGGGGCGTCCTTCAGGCTGATCGTCGAGCCGCCGCCGTGGCAGTCCCCCTGGGCCTATTCCCTGTACACCCTGTTCCTGGGTGGCACCGTGGTCAACTACCGTCGCAACCAGAACCGCAAGCTGGAACGGGCCGCGAAGGAAAATGCCAAGCTGGAGCGCGAGGTGCAGGCCCGCACCAAGGCCCTTTCGGAACGCAATGAGGAATTGCGCGCCGCCAACGAAAAGCTGCGCGAGGCGACCTTCACGGACCCGCTCACCGGTCTGCGCAACCGTCGTTATCTGTACGACACCGTCGAAGACCGTCTGGCCGCGGTGGCGCGCCGCTTCGACGATACCCAGCCGGGCGTGATCCAGGCAAATATGCTGAACATGGCCCCCACCATGTTCTTCATGATGATCGACCTGGATGGTTTCAAAGCGATCAACGATACCTTCGGCCATGCCGCCGGCGACCAGGCCCTGATGCAGGTGACCGAGATCCTGCGCAAACACTGCCGCAAATCCGACACGGTGATCCGCTGGGGTGGCGACGAGTTCATGATCGTCGGCGACAACAGCAGCCTGCGTGCCGCCGAGCAACTGGCCGAGCGCATCCGCAAACACCTGGCCGAGCATCTGTACCAATTGGGCGGCGGCAATATTGGCCGTCTGTCCGGCTCCATCGGCTTCGCCATGTACCCGTTCTCGCCCTTGAAGAAGGCTAACCTGCTCACCTGGGAACAAGTGGTTGCCATCGCCGACCATGCCGCCTACACCGCCAAGAAGAACGGTCGCAACGCCTGGGTCGGGGTCTACGGAACCCGCAAGAGCACCTGGGAGGAGTTCTCGAAGACCGACATCAATGTGGTGGCACTGGCGGAGCAGGGCATGTTGAGCCTGCGCACTTCGCTGGAGAAGGTGGTTGCACCGGAACCGGAGTCAAAAAAAAACGAATCGGAACGGTAGTTGAGGATTGCGTGTAAGGCTTGGGCAAGACCGATGCGGCGAGCTTTGCGAACCGCATCGGCAGATACAGGCCAGGACCAGGTGCTATACGCTCGAAGCGTTCGATCTTCAGGTTCGGATAAAGCTCACGAATTCCGCACGGGTACGGGCGTCGTCGGCGAAGCTGCCGCGCATGGCGCTGGTGACCGTGGTGCTGTTTTGCTTTTGCACGCCGCGCATCATCATGCAGGTGTGGCTGGCCTCCATCACAACCGCGACGCCGTGAGGGGCGAGGTTGTCCATCAGGGCGTCGGCCACCTGCTGGGTGAGGCGTTCCTGCACTTGCAGACGACGGGCGAACACGTCCACCAGTCGCGCCACCTTGCTCAGGCCCACCACGCGCCCGTTGGGCAGATAGCCCACGTGGGCGCGGCCAAAGAAAGGCAGCATGTGATGCTCGCACAGGGAATAGAATTCGATGTCTCGCACCACCACCATCTCGGTGCAGTCTTCATTGAAGATGGCCCCCTCGACCACCTCGCTGACGCTCATCTGGTAGCCGCTGGTGAGGAAATCCATGGCCTTGGCTACACGCAGCGGCGTGCGTAACAGGCCCTCGCGGCTCGGGTCGTCACCGATGCGGACCAGGGTCTGGCGAACGATCCCCTCGAACTCCGCGTCGTAGACCTCGTCGGCGGAGGTGGGGTCCAGGCTTTCCGCGTAGCGCCCCTTGGTGATCTGTTTGTTGCGTTGTGTTTTGTCGCTCATGGGGGGTCAATCCGATAGGAATGCTACGGTGAGGTCGCCGCTTTGGCGAAATTGGCTTGGGCGCCCGTTGCCTTGGCCAGGGGTTTTTCGCAGCCCGGCAGGCCGTGGCGGTGATCGAGGAAGGCCGGGTCATTGTAACCCAGCCAGACCTTGCCTTCGGCGTCCTGCCAGACGACCGCCTTCATGGGCAGATCGATGGCCACGGTCTGGTTGCAGCTCATCAGGGCAGTGCCGAGCCTGGGATTGCCGAACACGATGGTGCGGGTGGGGCGCAGATCCTCGCCGATGCTGGCGGCGCCCGCCCGGTGGTCTATGTCGGCGAAAATTTTCATGCCCTTGGATTCGAGCGTACTGATGAAGCGGGAACCCGTGTCATCATAATTGTGATGGCTCTCGACGACGATCATGCCCTCTGCCGCAATGGCGCCAGTGCCGATCAGCAAGCCAACAACAAAGACGAATCTGGTCAACATCATGGTTTCTCCGGAGTCGAACCTTTGGAAATGCAGCGGCCATCAGGTCGCGAGTCGAATGATTGGCGTCAGTCTCCGCCGCAGCCGCCGCCACAACCGCTGGAGCAACTGCTGCCGCCGCTGTCACCACCGCAGCCGCTGGAACAGCCGCCGCCACATCCTATATGGCTGGCGCAATAGTTGTCGCGGTTTTTCGCGTCGCAATGCAGATCGTAGTGAAATCCGTCGGCAATCCCAAGCTCGGAGTCGATTGCGAACAACAAGGGCAGATGGGTCGGTTTGCGTGGGTCGATGCCTTCACGTTTGCAGCACAGTCGCCAAGCACGTTTGATGCCGTCCTGGGCGCGGGTGGGGGAGGTCATGGCCTCGGCCGGGGTATGGTGCAGAAAGCGGCCAAAGGCCTTGCGGCAGAACAGGTCGTAGGTACGCGTGAACAGAATCAGATTGTGCCAGGCGTCATCCACCGCCTGCGATGGCATCGATACCATGCGCCGGCCGGCCATGTTGCAGACCTGAAAATATTCCCGCAGGCCGTCGAATACCTTTTGCTCCTGGGTCGGGTCCAGGCCAGACCTGGTCTGGCGGAATTTTTCGACAAGGGCCGGGGCGAAATCGTAACCGGCGATGAAACGCTCCCGTTTGGCTTGCATGACGCGCTGGTAGCGGCGCCAGAGTATCCAGGCAGCGAAAAGGATCAGGGCTAGTATCAACCAGGCAGGCATGGCAAAGGCTCGGCGGCTTGTCTGACGCTTGTAACTATAGTTACTTCCGCTCCTGCAGGCCGCTATCGGGCAAGGCTATGCTGATTTTCCTTGACGAGCCCGATATAGGGCCGGCTCGTGGGCTTGCGAGGATGCGAGCCTCAGCTCATGTCCGGGTCGCTGGGTTCGAACCAGGACAGGCGATCCTGCAGTTGCACCACCTCGCCGACGATGATCAGCGTCGGTGGCTTGGGTTTGTCTCGTTTGACGATCTCGGGCATGGTCGCCAGGGTGCCGGTGAAGACCTTTTGCTTCGGCGTGGTGGCCTGTTGCACCAAGGCGATGGGCATGTCCGGCGATACGCCATGTTCGATGAGTTTTTCGCAGATCACCGGCAGGCCAACCAGCCCCATGTAGAACACGACCGTCTGATGGGGTTGGGCGAGCATGTCCCAGTTCAGGTCCATGGTGCCGTCCTTGAGGTGGCCGGTGACGAACAGGCAGGACTGGGAAAAATCCCTGTGGGTCAGGGGAATGCCGGCGTAGCTGGCGGCGCCGGCGGCGGCGGTGATGCCCGGCACCACCTGGAAGGGCACACCTTCGTCCACCAGGGTCTCGATCTCTTCGCCGCCGCGGCCGAAAATGAACGGGTCCCCACCCTTCAGACGGCAGACCCGCTTGCCCTGTTTGGCCAAACGGGCCAGGAGCACGTTGATCTCTTCCTGGGGGACGGCGTGGTTGTCCCTTTCCTTGCCCACGTAGATGCGTTCCGCATCGCGGCGGGTCAGTTCCAGAACGGCCTTGGACACCAAGCGATCATAGACGATCACATCGGACTGCTGCATCAGGCGCAGGGCGCGGAAGGTGAGCAGATCCGGATCGCCTGGTCCTCCGCCGATCAGATAGACCTCTCCCGCGCTGGTGTGCTCGGGGTCTGCTAGCGCGAGCTTGCGTTCCAGGGTTTCTCGGGCGGCGCGCTCCTGGCCCGCGAACACCATTTCCGCCACTGGGCCTTGCAGGATTCGCTCCCAGAAGATGCGCCGCTGCGGAGGGTGTTTGAAATGCTGCTTGACCCTGTCACGGAAACTCTCCGCCAGACTCGACAGGCGCCCGTAGGCGGCGGGGATCA
>JAGRGI010000150.1 GCA_020445565.1 Chromatiales bacterium | reverse complement strand
GCACCCGCCGTTGCCCGTTCTGCGATGTGGCCCATGGCAAGCCCAAGCCTCTGGATAGCGAAGAACCCCGGCGTCTGGCGAGCACGATTGCCGAAATGGGTTTGAAATACGTGGTGATCACCTCCGTCGACCGTGACGATCTGCGTGACGGCGGCGCCGGGCATTTCGTGGAGTGCATCCGCGCCACGCGGGCACAAAGCCCCGAGATTCGTATCGAAGTGCTCACCCCGGACTTCCGTGGCCGAGTCGAACGGGCATTGGAGATCTTCCTGGAAGCGCCGCCGGATGTGTTCAATCACAACCTGGAGACGGTACCACGCCTCTACCGCGAGGCCCGGCCGGGCGCCGACTACCAGGGTTCGCTGAATCTGTTGAAGCAATTCAAGGCACAACACCCGGAGGTGCCTAGCAAGTCCGGCATCATGGTGGGACTGGGTGAAGAGCTGGACGAAATCCGACAGGTGATGGAGGATCTGCGCGCCCATGAGGTGGAGATGCTGACCATCGGCCAGTACCTGCAACCCAGTCGTCATCACCTGCCGGTCAGCCGCTTCGTCACCCCGGAAGAATTTCAGGACATGGCGACCATGGCGCAGGAACTGGGATTCAGCAACGTTGCCAGCGCCCCCATGGTGCGCTCCTCCTATCACGCCGATCTACAGGCCAGGGAACTGGTCTGAACGGCAGCCGACGCTGATTTCACAAAGCGAAATGCGCATTGATATTGCGGAAATGGCGCCTCTATACTGCCCCGCTAAATTCACAACCCGAAGGTCTTCGATCACATGAGCGTCCCCGCCTTCCACCCCCCCGTGCGAACCCTGATGGGCCCCGGCCCCTCCGACGTGAACCCCCGCATCCTGGAGGCCATGTCGCGGCCCACCATCGGCCACCTGGACCCGTTGTTCGTGCACATGATGGACGAGGTCAAGGGCCTGCTGAAGTACGCCTTCCAAACCGAGAACGCCATGACCATGCCGGTCTCGGCCCCCGGTTCCGCGGGCATGGAGTGCTGTTTCGTCAATCTGGTGGAACCCGGCGATAAGGTCATCGTCTGCCAAAACGGCGTGTTCGGCGGCCGCATGAAAGAGAACGTGGAACGTGCCGGCGGCACGGCCGTCATGGTGCAGGACCCCTGGGGCAGTCCGGTTGATCCGCAAAAGCTCGAAGAGGCGCTGATCGCCAACCCGGACGCCAAAATCGTCGCCTTCGTTCACGCCGAGACCTCCACCGGCGCCCAGTCGGACGCCCGCACACTGGTGGAAATCGCCCATAAGAACGAATGCCTGACCATCGTCGATGCTGTAACCTCGCTGGCGGGCAGCCCGTTGAAGGTTGACGAATGGGGCATCGACGCCATCTACAGCGGCACGCAGAAATGCCTGTCCTGCACCCCCGGCCTGTCACCGGTAAGCTTCAGCGAGGCCGCGCTGGAAAAGGTGCGCAAGCGCAAAAGCAAGGTGCAGAGCTGGTTTCTGGACCTGAATCTGGTGATGGCCTACTGGGGTGGCGGCACCAAACGCGCCTACCATCATACCGCGCCGGTCAACGCGCTTTATGGCCTGCACGAGGCCCTTCGCATCGTCCAGGAGGAAGGGCTGGAAAACGCCTGGGCACGCCACCAGCGCAACCACTTGGCGCTGCGCGCCGGCCTGGAGGCCATGGGCATCGAATTCGTCGTCGAGGAATCGGCACGCCTCCCGCAGCTCAATGCCGTCAGGATCCCCGAAGGCGCCAACGACGCGGCAACCCGCTCGCGCCTGCTGAACGACTTCAACCTGGAGATCGGTGCCGGACTTGGCGATCTGGCCGGCAAGATCTGGCGCATCGGCCTGATGGGTTACGCCAGCCGGGCGGAAAACATCCTGCTGTGCCTGGCCGCTCTGGAGGCGGTGCTGGCCGACCAAGGTGCCAAAATCAGCCGTGGCGAGGCCATTGCCGCCGCCAGCCAGCTCCTGGCAGACTGATTCGCCCATGACGACACCGGAAAAGCCGGCACGGGACTCGGCGGGGCTGACGGACTATCTGTTTGCCCTGCCGCAATATCTTTTGCCGACCCATGCCCTGTCGGCCGCCATGCACCGCATTGCCAGATCGCGCTGGCGTGGGTTCAAGGACCCGTTCACGCGCTGGTTTGTCGGGCGTTATCAGGTGAATCTGGCGGAGGCTCAGCAACCGGACCCGGCCGCCTACGAAAGTTTCAACGCCTTCTTCACCCGCGCCTTGCGGCCCGAGGCCCGCCCGATGCACGACGAGGCCGGTACGGCGATCTGCCCGGTGGACGGCGCCGTAAGCCAGGCAGGGCACATTGCGGGCGATACGATTTTCCAGGCCAAGGGCCGCAGTTTCGACCTGGACACCCTGGTTGGCGGCGCTGAATATGCCAAAGGCTTTAGAAACGGCAGGTTCGCGACCCTCTACCTGTCGCCACGGGATTACCACCGCATTCACATGCCCTTGGCCGGCAAGCTGACCCGCATGACCTACATCCCCGGCAGACTGTTCAGCGTCAACGCTGCCACCGCCAAGGTAATTCCGTCGCTGTTTGCACGCAACGAGCGGGTGGTCTGTCATTTCGACACCGAATACGGTCCCATGGCCATGATTCTGGTGGGAGCAGTATTCGTGGGCAGCATTGAAACCGTTTGGGCCGGCGAGGTGGCGCCACCGCGACATTGGTATACGGAAACCAAACGGTACCTGAACGATGCGCCGCAACTGGGGCGCGGCGAAGAAATGGGCCGATTCAATATGGGTT
>JAGRGI010000149.1 GCA_020445565.1 Chromatiales bacterium | reverse complement strand
AACTCCGGCGGCCTGGGCACCATGGGCTTCGGTATGCCCGCCGCCATCGGTGTGCAGCTTGCCCATCCGGGACACGACGTGGCCTGCATCACTGGTGAGGCATCGATCATGATGTGCATCCAGGAGCTGTCCACCGCGTTGCAGTATGGACTGCCCATCAAGGTGGTCATGCTCAACAACCGTTACATGGGCATGGTGCGTCAGTGGCAGGAGTTCTTCTACGAGAGCCGTTACTCTCATTCCTACCTGGATGCCCTACCGGACTTTGTCAAGCTGGCAGAATCCTTTGGCCACGTGGGTATGCGTATCGAAAACCCGGCGGATGTGCGCGGCGCCCTGGACGAGGCATTCGCCATCAAGGACCGCTTGGTCTTCATGGACTTCATCACCGACCCGTCGGAGAACGTCTACCCCATGATCGCCGCCGGCAAGGGTCAGCACGAGATGCACATGAACCCGCATTTGTCGCCGGAAAGGGAGTTGGCCTGAGATGAAAAACCGTCATGTGATCTCCATCCTGTTGGAGAACGAATCCGGCGCCCTATCGCGGGTCGCGGGCCTGTTTTCCGCCCGTGGTTACAACATCGAGTCCCTGACCGTGGCCCCCACCGAGGACGCCACCCTGTCGCGCATGACCCTGGTAACCAGCGGCAGCACCGAGATCATCGAGCAGATCACCAAGCAATTGAACAAGCTGGTGGATGTCGTCAAACTGGTGGACCTGTCGGAAGGCCCGCATATCGAGCGCGAGCTGATGCTCGCCAAGGTACGCACCACGGCAATCGGCCGCGACGAGGTCAAACGCTTGGCGGACATCTTCCGCGGCAACGTCATCGACGTTACCGACACCAGCTATGTGGTGGAGCTGACCGGCACCACCTCCAAACTGGATGCCTTCATTCAGGCCATCCACACCGAGAACCTCGTCGAGGTGGTGCGCACCGGCCCGTCCGGCATCGGCCGCGGCGAAAAGGGGCTACAGCTCTGATACGCCCGTAACACAGCACCCGACCACAACCGAACCCCCCGCGAGCGACCCTCGCGGGGGGTTCATTACCATTTACCGACCGCTTCAGGATGCCCGATGAACATTTACTACGATAAAGACGCCGACCTGTCCCTGATCCAATCCAAGACCGTTTCCATCATCGGTTACGGCTCTCAGGGTCATGCCCACGCCAACAACCTGAAAGACTCCGGCGTCACTGTCATCGTCGGCCTGCGCCCCGGCTCCGCTTCCGCCCACAAAGCCGAAAATGCCGGACTGAGCGTAAAACCCATCGGCGAGGCCGTGGCCGCCGCCGACGTGGTCATGATCCTGGCCCCCGACGAGCATCAGGCCAAGCTCTATCGCGATGAGGTCGAGCCCAACCTCAAGCAAGGCGCCGCCCTGGCCTTCGCCCACGGCTTCAACATCCATTTCGAGCAGATCCAGCCCCGCGAAGACCTGGACGTGATCATGATCGCCCCCAAGGGCCCCGGCCACCTGGTACGCTCTACCTACACCCAGGGCGGCGGCGTTCCCAGCCTGATCGCCGTCTACCAGGACGCCAGCGGCCGCGCCAAGGACATCGCTCTGTCCTATGCCTCCGCCAACGGCGGCGGACGTGCCGGCGTGATCGAAACCAGCTTCCGTGAAGAGACCGAGACCGACCTGTT
>JAGRGI010000148.1 GCA_020445565.1 Chromatiales bacterium | reverse complement strand
TCTTCCATGGTGTTGAAGAAGATGGGTGCGATTTTGCCGCCGAAGCAGTAGCCGCCGGCCCGTTTGTTGGGAACGAACGGAATATCCTCCCCCGTATGCCAGAGCACGGAATTGGTCGCGGACTTGCGTGAAGAACCGGTACCGACCACATCGCCCACATAAGCCACGGGAAAACCCTTGGCCTTCAGCTCGGCGACGGTCTGGAGGGGTTTGTCGGTGAAACCTTCCCTGGGCATCTTGAGCATCGCATTGGCGTGCAAGGGAATGTCCGGCCGGGACCAGGCATCCGGGGCAGGCGAGAGATCGTCGGTGTTGGTCTCGCCGGGGACCTTGAATACCGTAACGGTAATCTTTTCGGCCAGTTCCGGCTTGCCGGTGAACCACTCGGCCTCGGCCCAGGACTGTACCACCTGCTTCGCGTAGGTATTGCCGGCATCCATTCTTTCCTTCACATCGTGGAAGGCATCAAACATCAGCAAAATGCCGGAAAGTGCCTTGGCGGCCTCGGCGGCCAGGGCTGCGTCGTCCAGTGCACCGATCAAGGGCTCGATGTTGTAGCCGCCCAGCATGGTGCCCAGCAACTTCACGGCATGGACGGCGTCGATCAGGGGGCTGCTCGCTTCACGGCGGGCGAGCGCGGCCAGAAACGCTGCCTTCACATAGGCCGCTTCGTCTACCCCCGGAGGAATCCGATTGGTAATCAAATCAAGCAGGTAGTCCTCTTCTCCGGCAGGCGGATTCTTCAGCAATTCCACCAAATCGGCGGTTTGCGAGGCGTTCAGCGGCAGTGGGGGTATACCCTCCGCAGCGCGCTCTTCGACATGCTTTCTGTAGGCTTCTAACACTCGGCTACCCTCTCGACGCTAGGATTCCCCCAATCGGGAATCCGTGGTTGATCTGAGTCATTATCCCGTAATCGTTATTGCGTTGCAGCAAGTTCGCGCGGACACCAGGATTGCGCGATTTGTGGACCCCGTCACAAAACGGAGAAGCCCTGCAATTTATTTCCGCTGGCGGCTAAAGATTTCCCGGGGGGCGGCCGCAACCCCCATCGGAAGCGGTAAATACCCCAAGAGGGTATATCTGCTACGTATGCAACCGGGCTGTCGCGTCGAGCCTTTGCTCCGCCGGCCCAGAGACCTGGAGTTCTTGGTCATGGCACAAGTCATCAACACCAATGTCTTTTCTCTCAATTCTCAGCGGCAGCTGAACAAATCGCAGGCATCCTTGCAGGTTTCCCTGGAGCGTCTGTCTTCCGGTCTGCGTATCAACCGGGCCAAGGACGATGCCGCCGGTCTGGCCATTTCGCAGCGCTTCACGGCGCAGGTTCGTGGTCTGGAACAGGCCAACCGCAACGCCAATGACGGCATTTCCCTGTTGCAGACCGCGGAAGGCGCCATGGACGAGATCGCCAACTCCCTGCAACGTATGCGCGAACTGGCCGTGCAGGCCCGAAACGGTACCGTCAACAGCGCCGACAAGGCGTCCCTGAACGATGAGTTCACCGAGCTGGCGGCTGAGATTACCCGTATCACCGATACCGCGGAGTTCAACAACACCAATCTCCTGGGTACCTCCGCGACCCTGACCTTCCAGGTCGGTTTCGAAAACGGTAGCACCAACCAGATCAAGGTTTCCACCATCGATCTGGCGACCAAAAACCTCTCAGTGGGCGGTATCAGGTCGGTGCTCACCGGTTTGGCCATCTCCACTTCCGGTTCCGCCAGCGCCGCCATCGGCCGCCTGGACACGGCAATCGACAATATCAGCGCCAAGCGTGCCGATTTCGGTGCCAAGCAGAATCGCTTGGAAGCCACCGTGCGCAACAACGCCAATATCGTCGAGAACCAGAGCGCCGCACGGTCGCGCATCCTGGATGCGGACTTCGCCCGTGAGACCGCCAACCTGACCCGCAACCAGATCCTCCAGCAGGCCGGCGTTGCGATGCTCAGTCAGGCCAATGCCTTGCCGCAGAGCGTGTTGTCGCTACTCGGCTAGGGCGTGAATCGAAGGAGGCCCGGCCATAAGGGCGAGCCTCCGAAGCAGCGGCCGTCAGGGCCGTAGGAAGCGGTGAATACCCCTGGAGGGTATATCCGCTAAAAACCCAAGGGACGCGGTTCGCAGCTCAGGCTCGCCCGTCCCACGACTGGAGTCGCAGTCATGGCACAAGTCATCAATACCAACGTCTTTTCCCTTAACTCTCAGCGCCAACTGAATAAATCGCAAGCATCCCTGCAGGTATCCCTGGAGCGTCTGTCCTCCGGTCTGCGTATCAATCGCGCCAAGGATGATGCCGCCGGCCTGGCCATTTCTGAGCGTTTCACCGCTCAGGTGCGCGGCCTGGAACAGGCCAACCGCAATGCCAACGACGGTATCTCTCTGCTGCAAACGGCAGAGGGCGCCATGGACGAAATAGCCAACTCCCTGCAACGCATGCGTGAGTTGGCCGTGCAGTCCGCCAACGGTACCGTCAGCAATGCCGACAAGAACTCCTTGGACGACGAGTTCCAGGAACTCAAGCGTGAAATCATCCGCATCACCGATACGGCGGAGTTCAACAACACCAATCTGCTGGGCACCAACGCCAGTATCAAGTTCCAGGTCGGTTTCGAGAACGGCAGCACCAACCAGATCAAGATCTCCACGATCAATCTGTCGACCGCCGGCACCGCCAGTGGGGGCATCCGTTCCGTGCTGGCCAGCAATCTGAGTATCGGCTCCGGCGGCAACGCCAATTCCGCCATCAGCCTGTTGAGCCGGGCCATCGACGCGATCAGCGCCAAGCGCGCCGATTTCGGTGCCAAGCAGAACCGCTTGGAAGCCACCGTGCGCAACAATGCCAATATCGTCGAGAACCAGAGCGCCGCCCGTTCGCGGATTCTGGATGCCGACTTCGCCCGCGAGACCGCCAATCTGACGCGAAATCAGATTCTGCAGCAGGCCGGTGTGGCGATGCTCAGCCAGGCCAACGCGCTACCGCAAAGCGTGCTGTCACTGCTCGGCTAAACCTCAAGGGCGGTCGCCTGACAGGGCGACTGCCCACTGAATTGCCCTAGCGGCAATGGGAAGCGGTGAATACCCCGTGAGGGTATGTCCGCTGAAAATGCACCGGGACGTAACGTAGAGCAGGCGCTCCGCCGTCCCACGACTGGAGTTACAGTCATGGCACAAGTCATCAACACCAACACCTTCTCGCTGAATTCCCAGCGACAACTGAATAAGTCCCAGGCTTCGTTGCAGGTGTCCCTGGAACGACTTTCCTCGGGCCTGCGTATCAACCGCGCCAAGGACG
>JAGRGI010000147.1 GCA_020445565.1 Chromatiales bacterium | reverse complement strand
TGCCGAAGGCGATGGTGGCGACGATCACCACCGCATCGCCTCGCAGAAACCGCTCCTGGTGTGCCTGACGCGTCGCCGGGTCCAGACCGGCATGGTAGGGCAAGGCATCCAGGCCCTGCTGGCACAACCACTCGGCGATGGTCTCCACCTTGCGCCGCGAAAGACAATAGACGATGCCGCACTGGCCCGCATGTTCTTCCGCGATGAAGTTCAGAAGCGCCTGACGCGCGTTGGCATGGGTATGGATGCGATAGCGGATATTGGGCCGGTCGAAACCGGTGACGAAGGCCCTCGCCTGACCCAGTTGCAGGCGATGCTGAATCTCCTCACGGGTACGCTCGTCCGCCGTGGCCGTGAGGGCGATGCGCGGCACGCCCGGGAAGCGCTCCACCAGAGCCGACAATTGCACGTACTCCGGTCGAAAGTCGTGCCCCCATTGCGAGACGCAGTGGGCCTCGTCGATGGCGATGAGCGCCAGCCGGCAACGCTGCAACAGGTTCAACATGCGCGGCGTCATGAGCCGTTCCGGCGCCAGATAGAGCAGGTCCAGCTCACCGCGCAGCAGGCGCTCCTCGATCTCCCTGGCCTCGAAACCCGACAGGTTCGAGTGCAGACCGGCCGCTCGTGCGCCTACCTGCACCAGGGCATCCACCTGGTCTTTCATCAGAGCGATCAATGGCGAAACCACCACGCCGACACCCGGCCTCACCATGGCGGGAATCTGGTAACACAGGGACTTGCCACCGCCGGTGGGCATCAGCACCAGGGCATCACCGCCGTCGATCACATGACGAACGATCTCGCCCTGGTGGGGACGAAAATCCGCGTAGCCGAAGCGTTCTTTGAGGATTTCCAGTGCCGGATCGTGCATGGGTAGCGGAGTCAATTCAGGCGGAAATACGCATTCTCCCTTATGCCGAAGCCGGCACGGCAGACTAAGCGATCACCGCATCCAGGGCATTGAGAAACGCCTGGTTCTCTTCCGGTCGTCCCACGGTTACTCGCAGGCAATCTGCCAGCGCCGGGTGGCTCCCATGGAGCTTCTTGACCAGCACGCCGCGCGCCTTCAAGCCTTCGAACACCGATGGCGCCGTGCCAGGGTCCATCCGCAGCAGCAGAAAATTGGCCTTGCTCGGGTAGACGGTGAGCGCCGGGCGACGCTGTAGCGCCTCGAACAGGGTTTCGCGGTCAGCACGGATCTGCGCGGTCTGTTCGTTGAGTACCGAGCGGTGCCGGAGGGCAAACTCGGCGCTGGCCTGGGTGAGCACGTTGATGTTATAGGGCAGCCGGATCTTGTCCAACTCCGTGATCCAGGCCGGATCGCCCGCCAGCAGGCCCAGACGCAGCCCCGCCAGGCCCATTTTGGACACGGTGCGCATCACCAGCAGATTGTCGTAGCGTCCCAGCCGGTCCATGAAGCTGGCCTCGGCAAACGGTGCATAGGCCTCGTCGATCACTACAGGACAACGAGCCGTGTCCAGCAACTCGACCAGCGTCGCCTCATCGAACAGGTTTCCCGTCGGATTGTTGGGATAGGCGATAAAGATCAGCGCCGGCTCGTGCCTGGCCACCGCGTCAAGCAGCACGCTGCGCGACAGACCGAAATCGCTCTCCAGCTGCAAACCCACATAGTCCATGCCGGTGCAGCGGGCAATCAGCGGATACATGGCGAATCCGGGTTCCGGCGACAACAAAACCCGACCGTGCCCCCCTACCGCCATGGCCAGCATCTGGATGATCTCATCGGAGCCGTTGCCCAGCAGTACACCGGCACCCTCGGGAATCGCCATGGATTCGCGCAGGGGTTCGACCAGGCGTCTGGCCGACGGGTCCGGATAACGATTGAGCGGTACCTGACGCAACAGGCCCAGCCACTCCTCCACCATCGTCTCAGGCCAAGCGTAGGGGTTTTCCATGGCATCGAGCTTGATCATGCGCCCCGGGTCGGGCACGTGATAAGCGGAAAGCCCTCGAATCTCAGGCCGTACCCAGCGCGCAACCAGTTCCGCAGCACTCACGACTTCACCCGATATTCCGCCGAGCGGGCATGGGCGGTGAGCCCCTCACCCCTGGCGAGGGTCGAGGCGGTGCGTCCGAGGATATCGGCCCCTCCGTCCGAGCAATAGATGATGCTGGAACGTTTCTGGAAGTCGTACACGCCCAGGGGGGAGGAGAATCGCGCCGTACCGGAGGTCGGCAGAACGTGATTCGGACCGGCACAGTAATCGCCAAGGGCCTCCGCGGTATAGCGCCCCATGAAAATCGCACCGGCGTGGCGGATGCGGCCGGCCAGGGCCTGCGGGTCCGCAACCGAGAGCTCCAGATGCTCGGGGGCGATACGGTTGGCAACGTCCACGGCCTCATCCAGGTCACGCACCTGGATCAGGGCGCCACGGGCTGCCAGCGCGGTAGCGACGATCTCGGCGCGTTCCAGTGTCGGTAGCAGGCGATCGATACTGACGGCGACCCGCTCCAGATAATCGCCATCGGGGCACAACAGGATCGCCTGGGCATCCTCATCGTGCTCCGCCTGGGAAAACAGGTCCATGGCGATCCAGTCGGGGTCGGTTCCACCGTCGCATACCACCAGGATCTCCGAGGGACCCGCTATCATGTCGATGCCCACCGCGCCAAAGACCATACGTTTGGCGGTGGCCACGTAGATGTTGCCAGGGCCGACGATAATGTCGACCCGGGGCACGGTCTCGGTACCGTAGGCCAGGGCCGCCACTGCCTGCGCGCCGCCAATGGTATAGACACGGTCAACGCCCGCCACGTGTGCGGCGGCCAGCACCAGTTGGTTGGTTTCTCCCCTGGGGGTTGGCACCACCATCACGACCTCCCCCACCCCGGCGACCTTGGCGGGTATGCCGTTCATCAGTACCGAAGAAGGGTAAGCGGCCTTGCCACCGGGCACGTATAAACCGGCGCGGTCCATGGGCACCACTTGCTGACCCAGAACCGTGCCATCGGCCTCGGTGTAGGTCCAGCTCTCAGCCTTCTGCCGCTCGGCATAGGCGCGGATGCGTGAGGCGGCGGTCTCCAGGGCCTGCCGCTGATTCTCCGGCAAGGTCTCAAAGGCTTCACGCAGACTCTCCAAGGGCAGATTCAAGGTCTCCATGGCGTCCGCATCGACACCATCGAAACGCCGCGTGTATTCCAATACGGCGGCATCGCCACGATTGCGCACGTCGTTGACGATACCGGAAACCGCTTCGTTGACTTGGTGATTGGACACACTCTCCCAGGCCAGCAGCGCATCCAGGCGCTGATTGAAATCTGAGTCGGCGGTATTGAGTCGGGAGATTTCGGCCATGCGGGCACCCAAGAGGCGGGTTGAGAGAGTTTCAGGCGGCCTTGGCGGCACTGACAGCATCGCGCAATTGGGCGATGAGTCGTTTGATGGGTTCGTGCTTCATCTTCATGGCCGCCTTGTTGACGACCAGACGGGAGCTGATGTGGGCAATGGTCTCAGTGGGCTCAAGGCCATTGGCCTTGAGGGTGTTGCCGGTCTCCACCAGATCGACGATACGATCGGCCAGCCCCACCAGCGGCGCCAGCTCCATTGCGCCATAGAGCTTGATGATTTCCACCTGTTCGCCCTTGGTGGCGTAATAGTCGCGGGCGATATTGACGTATTTGGTCGCGATGCGCAAACGGCCATGGATCGGCCGGGGTTGCTTGGGAGCGGCCACCATCAACCGGCAACGGGCAATGTTCAGATCCAGCGGCTCGTAGAGTTCCGAGCTGCCCCCTTCCATGAGTACGTCCTTGCCGGCCACGCCCAGATCGGCAGCGCCGTACTGAACGTACGTCGGCACATCGGCGGCGCGAATCACCACCACCTTCACATGGGCAAGATTGGTGTCCAGAATCAGTTTGCGACTGGCCACCGGATCGTCCAGGGGGACGATACCGGCCTGTTCCAACAGGGGCAGGGTATCCTGAAAGATGCGTCCCTTGGAGAGGGCAATGGTCAGTGTCTGTGTTTGCATGCGGGTATTCTAACCCGGCACGCGCCGGATTCGGGCACCCAGTTGCCCCAATTTCTCTTCGATTCTCTCGTACCCCCGGTCCACGTGGTAGATTCGGTCCACTACCGTATCCCCATCCGCCACCAACCCGGCCAACACCAGACTGGCGGAGGCGCGAAGATCGGTGGCCATCACCGGAGCGCCATTGAGATGACCGGTGCCGGAGGTAATCGCTGTATTGCCCTGCAAACGGATCTCGGCCCCCATGCGCTGAAGTTCCTGCACATGCATGAAGCGGT
>JAGRGI010000146.1:319-9927 GCA_020445565.1 Chromatiales bacterium | reverse complement strand
TCGCGCCGCCGAACAGCAGCAGTTTCTCGGTGACGGTGGTCTTACCGGCGTCCGGGTGTGAAATGATGGCGAAGGTGCGCCGACGGCGCATTTCGTCGAGATGGCTGGACATTCGGCCTCACGCGGGGAAGGGTCGGGGACAAAGCGCGGGATTATATACGTTTTGCAGCCCGACGCGGCCCATTGCGCGATCCCCGGACGCACCAGAAAAAGCAAACCCCGCCAGAATTCGAGGCCCTGGCGGGGTTTGCGGTTATGCGGACCTGTTGCTTACGCACACGGCCCGATGCCGTATTGCTACAGCTTCACCTCCGCGAACGCCACGCGCTGGGATTGCTTCAATTGACTGGGTACGGTCTTGAGCATCTCCTTGAGCGGAGGCAGGAGCAGATCGTAGTACAACTCCGCACGCACTGCGGTAACTACCGCCGGAAGCGCGTAGTCGATTTCACGCGTCTCATTGGGTTTGAGACGGGTGTCCGACCCAAGTTTCTTGGCCGTGGGCGGTGAGGCAGGGGAATCGTCATTCTCCAGCAACTTCAACATAAACATGGACTTTGGGTCTTCCTTGATCGGGTGTTTCTCGAAATTCTTCCAGATCTCCTTGCCGGAAGCATCGAGCCCGGTAACAGCCAGGAACATATTGCGGAACGGGGCACCGGTGGGAACGTTGTGCGGCAGCATGTTACGCAGCGTGACGGTGGCGTTCACACCGTCCTCTGATTTATCGGCCTTTACGGTAAGCACCACAGACCGTTCCACCATTCCCGGCACATGGCCGCCTGCCATGGTGTGATCGGCCCGGGCCTTGCCGTTGGCGCCAATCTTCACCGCCATATGGCATTGCTGGCAGTTGAAACTGTCGGCCTGGCGGAACTCCGCTCCCGTCATGCACAGCGGAACCTGATGGGCATTGTTACGCTGATCGTGGCAACCCAGACAGGCGTCGGGGCCACGCATCAGCGCGCTGTTGCCCTTCATGGGTACCGGGTGAAACGCCTGGGGATTGGTCGGACCGCGGTCAATCCCGGAAGGCCCTTGCAGCTCCTCGGACATGCTATATGCCTTAACGCCCAGCTTCATGCCACCGCTCTCGCTATGAATGCCCTGATAAGACTCCATGGCGTGGCAGGTAACGCAGGTCACTCCGTCGTTATAGGCCGGAAGGGCCATCAGATTCGTCTTACCGTCCATGGCCGCTGCCGGTGCATGGCAGTTGAGGCACACGGGGTACTTGCCATTGTTGGTCACGCCCTCCATGCCCGGATCTCCCGCCACCTTGCGATACATCGCTCCGTGGATCGGGTCCTTGAGTGCCGAGGCATTGGCGTGCATCGACCCCTTCCACTCCTGGTAGATTTCCTGGTGGCAGCCGGCACAGGCTTCGGCGGTGTTGTGATGCAGCTTGCCACCCATGGCAAAGGCCGGCAACGCCGCCAGGGCAAGCAGCAGAGTACCCACCAGTCCAGTGGCTACAGACAAGTTCCTATTGGGAACAGATAGCATGAAGAACTCCTCGTCAAACGTGATTTTTGGGAATGATCCAACCGACCCCGCCACGCAGAGAGGCCGGAACAAATGACGCCCCGGTTCGCTGACTCGTGGAGGGAGATATACCCCGCGGCAAGTACGTCCGACCAAATCGGAACGTCAAAGGCGGCAGGTCAAGGCCGGTCTGTGCCGGCTTCAGCGGGTGATGCATCGAACGACACAACCCGTATTGCCTCTACAGGACAAATCGACACACAGGCACCGCATCCAATGCAGTTGTCTTCATCCAGCACTACGCGCCCGCCAAGTTGAAGGCGCAGCGCGCGACTGGCACAGTGACCGACGCAACTGAGGCAGATCACCCCATTGTGTGTCAGACAGACATCGGTTCGGAAATCTATGGCAGGCAACGATGGCGCCAGCCCATCGCGATCAATTCCTAGCGGGCAAACATCGGCGCATACACCACACAAAGAACAACCGTTTTCCGAGAAATCCAAATACGGTTGTCCAGCCAGCGCATGATCGGCATTGTGAAGCCGGACGACCTTTTGCTCGCAGGCGGACACGCAGGGAGAGTTGTCACACTGCAAGCAACTCGTATTCAGATCGAGATCCCTGTGCCACGGCGGTCGTGCCCCCAAGGGGCGTACCGATCGAACGACGGATTCGCGGCCCTCACGGGTAAGCAATTGACCGCGCAGGAAGGCCCGTCGGGAAACATCGGTGCTGTCAGTCTTAAGACTCATGACCCAAAATGTATATCAATTATGTCGTCTATAGAAATAGTATAAATGCATCCTGCCATTTACCGTCCCAAACCCGTTGCATGCAACGGGTTTGGGATCTCGGCAATATAATTAGAACTTGTTATCAACCAAAGGCTTTACATCTGCCTGTGGCGCATGGCACTGCGTACAGATGTAACGGGCACCGATCACCTTGCCAGTAACCTTATCCGGCTCGCGACGTAAATCCGTGTAGTGGCTCGCCGGTATCGGCGTGGGCAGGCCCGCCATTTTTTCCATTCCGATGCGGCTTGGCTGATCATGGCACCCCTGGCAGGAATTGGCGTGGGCCTTGATGGGCAACAACCCTTCCACCGAATGGGGAATCTGCGGAGGCGCCTGCGGAAACGAGCGGTCCAGCGTGCCGGAACTTCCCGGGAAGGCGTTGCTATAGGTGAAAGCTTGTGGGTCCGGGGTATCGAACACGCTGGTATGGCTCAGCCCCATATCGGTGTCGCTGACGGCGTCTCCGGCCTGTGCGCCGCCGACACCCAGGCTCACCACGATCAAACTCATGAGGAGCTTCATTTTCATTACGCTGCCCTCCTATCGGTAGCTTCGGTGGTCTGTGTCTTGTTTTTCAGTAATGGTCGCCAGTCAAAATGCAGGGTGTCTTCCGGGCAGACGGGTATGCAGCGGCCGCAATTGGTGCAATCGCCCGGCTCCACTCTGCCGGTTGCGGCGGCTTTCTTCAGATTCAGCACCTGCGGTTCCGGACACACCTTTGCGCATTCGCCGCAGTGCGTGCAGGTGGGTCCGTCGAAATGGACCTGCAGAAGGCCGGCCACCCGACCCACCACGGAATAGAAGGCCCCCAACGGACAGATGTGTCCGCACCAGCCGTTGCGAACAATGAACAGATCGAACAAAAAGATGCCCAGCACCGCGGTCAACCCCAAGCCGATACCAAAGATCAACTCGCGATGCAGCATACTGATGGGGCTGATCCACTCGAACGCCGCCACCCCGGTAATGGCCGACAGCACAAGCGCCAACGCCAGCACGATCATGCGCGTGTTCCGATTGAGGTTGCAGGCGGGGCCGAAACCCAGGCGCTTGCGCAGCCAGGCGGCGAGATCGGTCACCGGATTGATGGGACAAACCCAGGAACAGAAGGTCCGCCCGCCCAGAATCGCGTAAAACCCCAGGATGATCAGCGCGCCAATCACCACTTCCGCATTGAGCACGTGACCGGTGAAAAACATCTGTAACACGGCGAAAGGATCGGCCATCGGAATCACGCCGAGAAACTCGGAGCTGCTCAAGGTCCCCACCAACAGCGGCTTGTCAAACACGCTCCATCCCCAGTGCACGCTGCCCAGGAAAAGCAACAACACAGTGAACTGAACGATTCGCCGATAGATGATGAATCGCCAGACCTTGAGCTTGCCGCTCAAGGTGTCGGGCATCACGAACGGGCGTACCGGCTTGCCATTCGGGCCCAGACGTTGGGTAGACGTACTCAAAACGACCCCTCGTTGAGATAGTCCAGCCCCGGCGCCTCGCCGGGTGCTGCGTCGTCCTGCGCTGCCGGACGGTCGTCGGCAGGTTTGAATTCCTGTGTGATCGGCGTATCTATCTTCCAGCCAAGCCGATAGTGCTCGCCGATCTTGCCTTGCACCAGCTCAGCCGGCACCACCCTTATCGCTGCCTTCTCGGTGGGGCACGCCTTCTCGCAGATGCCGCAGCCAGTACAGGCATCGCTATGCACAATCGGCACGAACATGGCGTGCTTGCTGATCTGCCGCGGATGGGTCTCGATGCCGATGGCCTTGTCGCGCAGGGGGCATTCGCGGTGACAGACCTCGCAACGCAGCCCCTGCCAGGAAAGGCAATTTTCCATGTCGATGACGGCCAATCCCATGCGCGAATCGGCAATATCCGAGAGATCCGCACGCAAGGCACCGGTGGGACAGGCAACCTTGCAGGGGATATCCGGACACATATAGCAAGGAATGTCACGAGGGAAGAAATAGGGCGTGCCGATGGGGATGTCCTGCCCTGCCGTGGCCAGATCCAAGGTGTCGTAGGGACAGGCGCGCACGCATTGCCCGCACTTGATACAGGTGGCATTGAAGTCCGCCTCGACGAGGGCGCCAGGCGGACGGATTGCCGCGGGGTTGGCCTTGGCCTCCTGGCGTACCAGGAAGGACCAGATCAAGCCACCGGTGGCGGCCACGGCCATACCCTGCGCGGACTTCTGCAAGAAATCGCGACGGGATTTGTCGGTCATGTTTCGCTGCATGGGCGGGGCAACCGCCCCGCCCACCTCGCTCAGGCCTTATAGACCTTGACCGCGCATTTCTTGTAATCGGTCTCTTTCGAGATCGGACAAGTGGCGTCCAGGGCGATCTTGTTGGCGAACACACCTTCATCGAAGAACGGCAGGAACACATAACCCTTGGGCATGCGATCGCGCCCCTGGGTCTCCAGCACCGCCTTGATCTTGCCGCGGCGCGACTCGATCCACACCACGTCCTTGCGCTGCATGTTGCGGGACTGGGCGTCGGCCGGATGCATGAACAACGTAGCCGTGGGAACCGCCCTGTGCAGCTCAGGCACGCGCCGGGTCATGGTGCCGGTATGCCAGTGTTCCAGCACGCGGCCGGTGCAATACCACAGGTCATAGTTCTTGTCCGGCTGCTCCACCGGGGCGGCATAGGGCCGGAAGAAGATCTTGGCCTTGTCGGTATGGGCCGTCTTGTTCGGGTCGGTCACCCCATCCAGGTTGCCCTTGGGGATCGCCTTCAGGGCCTTGCCGTAAAAGGCGAACTTCTCGCCCTTGGGCACATAGGGGTCGTATTCCCCGTTGAAACGCCAGGGGGTCTCCTTGCCGTCCACCACCGGCCATTTCAGACCGCGGACATCATCCCGGTAGTAGACGTCGAAGGGTGCCAGATCGTGCTCGTGGCCACGGCCGAACTCGGCATATTCCTCGAACAGGGCCTTCTCGGGGAACCAGTTCTCGCCCAGAGCAACGACGGTATGATTGTCGTGACCCTTGGCCACGGGATCGGGCCAGGCGACCTTGGTGTTGGCGGGCGTGGCGAACAATACCTTGTACATATTGTCGTCCGGGCTGTAGCCCATATCCCTGGCAGCCGCGATCACGTCGGGGAGCTTGCCATCCTCGAAACCGTCCGCCTTCAGACCCGGCAGTTTCTGCTCTCCCCAAAAATCCTTTACCGTGAAGCGTTTGGAGAATTCCAGCACCTGCCATACGTCGGAACGGGCCTGACCGGGCGGGGGCACCTGCTCACGCCACATCTGGGTGCGGCGCTCGGCGTTGCCGTAAGCGCCCCATTTCTCGAAGATCATCGCCGAAGGCAGAATCAGATCGGCCACCTTGGCGGACACCGTGGGATAGGGGTCGGAACAGACGATAAAATTGTCGCTCTTGCGCGCCGCCTCGATCCAGTGATTGGCATTGGCGGTTGCCTGGAAGGGGTTGTTCACCTGCACCCAGGCAAACTTGATATTGCCGTCTTCCAGATCACGCATGATCTTGACGATGTGGCTGCCCACCTTGGGGTTGATGGTCTTGGCCGGCAGCTTCCAGAGCTTCTCCGAACGCTCCCGGTGCTTGGGATTGGCCACCACCATGTCGGCGGGCAGGCGATGGGCGAAGGTACCAACCTCGCGAGCGGTACCGCAGGCGGAGGGCTGACCGGTGAGGGAGAAGGCACCGTTGCCGGGCTGAGCCTGCTTGCCGAGCAGCAGATGATTCATGTAGCACTGCTCGTTGACCCAGGTACCACGCTGGTGCTGGTTGAAGCCCATGGTCCAGAAAGACACCAGCTTGCGCTGATCGTCGATGAACCAGTCGGCCAATTGCTTCAGCTTGACCTTGAAGTCGTCCAGGGATTCGTCCGGATCGCCCTTGGACAGTTCAGCGACAAAGTCCAGGGTGTAGGGCTCGACCGCGGTCTTGAAGTCGTCGTAGCTGATCTGCCAGTGCTTGCCGGCGCCGCCAGCGTTCTTCTGCTCCACCGTCTCACCGGCCTTGCGGCGCTGGGCGACGGCTTCGGCCTCGTCCAGAACCACGGCGTTCTCCTTCGCCTGGATGTCTTTCTCGGCATCGTGAGCGAACTTGTCGGTATTGCGCATGCCATAGCCGATGTCGTAGGGGCCGGTGGCGAATACGCAGTGTTTGTTGACGAAGTCCCAATTGACCGCGTCGCGGTGCACAATCTCGCGGGCGATGTAGTTTTGAATTGCCAGATCGGTATTGGGTTTGAAGATGATCTCCAGGTCGGCGACGCTGGAACTCATATTGCCGAAAGTGGACAGATTGACCAGCTTCATATCCGGGTGCGAGAGCTTGCGGTCGGTGATGCGCGACCACAGGATCGGATGGCACTCGGCCATGTTGGCGCCCCACAGCACGGCGGTATCGGTGTATTCGATATCGTCGTAATTGCCCGAAGGCTCGTCGATGCCGAAGGTCTGGATGAAGGCCGCCACCGCCGAGGCCATGCAATGGCGGGCATTGGGATCGATGTTGTTGCTGCGCACGCCGGCCTTCATGAATTTGGCCGCCACATAGCCTTCCTGCACCGTGTACTGGCCGGAGCCGATGATGGACACACCGGCCGGACCGAGTTCGCCATGGGCCCGGCGGAACTGTTTCTCCATCTCGTCGAAGGCCTGGTCCCAGGTCACCGGCGCGAATTTGCCCTGCTTGTCGAACTTGCCGTCGGTCATGCGCATCAGCGGCTGGGTAAGACGGTCCTTGCCATAGAGGATCTTGCCGTTGAAATAGCCCTTGATACAGTTCAAGCCACGATTCACCGGCGCATCGGGGTCACCCTTGGTGGCGACGATGCGCCCGTCTTTGGTGGCGCACATGATGCCGCAGCCCACGCCGCAAAAACGGCACACGGCCTTGTCCCACTGCCAATCCTTCTCCGCCTCTGCCACTTCGGCCTTGGCAATTTGGCTGATGGGTATGCCGACAGCTGCCGCGGCACTGGCGGCAACCGTGGATTTCATGAAATCGCGACGAGTGATGCTCATGGTCTGGCTCCTCGGTGGTCGGGTACCACGCGGCTGGATTTTTCTCGCTATGGCGCGGCGTGTTACTTATGCAGGTAGTCGGGTACGCGCGCATGGCGCAAACCCTCGAAATCGTCCAGGTCCGGCGGTATTTCGCTGACCATTTCCTGATCCTCCTCGAACCAGTGGTTGACGAACTCCGCGACGATGATATGAGGCAGGGCCTTGATCCGCTTGAGACCGTCGACCTCCGCCGAAACGTTGTCCGCCTCCTGGGTCACCACGATCTTGCCGCTGTTGACGTCCCGGTAGTGAACCTCTACACCCGGCAGACCCGCCAGGTTGGCACAGCACTCCTCCAGCCGATCAGGCGAGGTCAGGACGTAAATTCCGGAGATGTTCATGGCGCTCCCAGATGTGGCCAGCCCTCCACGGGGCCAGGATGTTCAGGGATTGTGGCCAATGGCAGACAAAGGTGGGAGGTGGGGCTTGATTGGGATCAAGCTGCGAGACGCTCGCAGGGAGCCCAAGCCTTGCAGGAGCAGGCGAGCCTGATGGCGAGCGCAAGCAAGACGGCTTCGCTCATCGCGCCGGGCAGGCGCCCCTACGGGTGCTATCGCGCAGAGCGACGACGCAAACCACAACATCTAGTGCCCCTCTCCCCCACCGACAACTATCATTTTTTCCTATCGCTGCCCCCTGAAAACTTTTTTCACACTTATCCACAACCATTCGTCGACCCCACGCTAAGCCTTTGAGCCGAATCGGGAACCCGAATTTCATCCACAGGCACTCCACATTCCGCTCACCGACATCGCACCGGACCGTCCCCAGAAACCACTACATCTTGTGGTTGCCCGCCCCAATATAGCCATCTATAGTAGCGACAAGGTGATCTGAGACACTATCCACAGACGCCTTCGCAACGAGGCCGGCGCCAAGCCCGCCGACCCGGACCATCCACCGTATGCCGAGGACCGACCATGCAAGCCGAACCGAGTGCCGTCGAAGCCGCCAAAGCGGCAGTCCAGCCCCCCGTGTCCCAGCCGTCCTCCGCGGAACTCAAGGCCGCCGCCCCTGGCAGCGTCCATGTGATCCGCCGCAACGGCAAACTCACCGGCTTCGACGCCTCCAAGATCTCGGTGGCCATGACCAAGGCTTTCCTGGCCGTGGAAGGCGGCAACGCCGCCGCCTCCAGCCGCATCCACAAACTGGTGCGTGAACTGGCCGAGCAGGTCGCCAGCGCCCTCACCCGCCGCCTGCCCGGCGGCGGAACCGTGCACATCGAAGACATCCAGGATCAGGTCGAGCTCGCCCTCATGCGCGCCGGCGAGCACAAGGTCGCCCGGTCCTACGTGCTGTACCGCGACGAACAGGCCCGCAAGCGCGCCGAGAAGGCCGGCAAGGCCAAGAAGAGCAACGAACCGGTACTTCACGTCACCTGCCGCGACGGCAGCAAAAAGCCCCTGGACCGCGAACGTCTGGCACTGCTGGTCTCCGAAGCCTGCAAGGGCTTGGGCGACGTCGCCCCCGACGGCATCCTGGCCGAGACCCTGCGCAACCTGTTCGATGGCGTGGCGGAGAAAGACGTGGCCCAGGCCACCGTCATGGCGGCCCGCACCCTCATTGAAAAGGAACCCAACTACAGCTACGTGGCCGCCCGCCTGCTGCTGGACAGCACCTATCGCGAATCCCTGGAATTCCTCGGCCTGGGCAATCGCAGCGTCACCCACGGCGAGATGAGCCAGCTCTACGGCGAGTACTTCGAGACCTACCTCAAGCGCGGCGCCGAGCTGGAACTGCTGGACCCGCGTCTGTTGCAGTACGACATTCCCCGTCTGGTGAGGGCACTGGAGCCGGTGCGTGATCTGCAATTCACCTACCTGGGCCTGCAAACCCTCTTCGACCGCTACTTCATCCACAGCAACGGCGTGCGCTTCGAGCTGCCCCAGGCGTTCTTCATGCGCGTCGCCATGGGCCTGGCCATCAACGAAGTGGATCGTGAGGAGCGCGCGGTGGAGTTCTACCGCCTGCTGTCGTCCTTCGACTTCATGTCCTCCACCCCCACGCTGTTCAACTCCGGCACCCTGCGGCCGCAGCTCAGCTCCTGCTACCTCACCACCGTGTCCGACGACCTGGACGGCATCTACTCCGCCATCAAGGACAACGCCCTGCTGTCCAAGTATGCCGGTGGCCTGGGCAACGATTGGACCCGCGTGCGCGGCATGGGCGCACATATAAAAGGGACCAACGGCAAGAGCCAGGGCGTGGTGCCCTTCCTGAAGGTGGCCAACGACACCGCCGTAGCCGTCAACCAGGGCGGCAAGCGCAAGG
>JAGRGI010000146.1:0-203 GCA_020445565.1 Chromatiales bacterium | reverse complement strand
GCCCGACCTGTTCATGAAGCGCGTCTCCGAGGAAGGCCAATGGACCCTGTTCTCGCCGGACGAGTGCCCCGACCTGCACGACCTCACCGGCCAGGACTTCGAGGCCGCCTACGTTGCCTATGAGGCGAAGGCTGATCGCGGCGAGATCAAGAACTTCAAACGCCTCAAGGCCGCCGATCTGTGGCGCAAGATGCTGGCCATGC
>JAGRGI010000013.1 GCA_020445565.1 Chromatiales bacterium | reverse complement strand
ATGATGGACATCATCACCGGCAAGACCCGGCCCGACACCGGCAGCGCCTGGTTCGGTTCCCGTATCAATCTGCTGCGCATGTCCGAGCCGGAGATCGCCCAGGCGGGCATTGGACGAAAGTTCCAGAAACCCACGGTGTTCGAAAACCACAGCGTGTTCCAGAACCTGGAGCTGGCGATGTACGGCGACAAGCGCGTCTGGTCTACCCTGCGAGCCTCGCTGTCGGTGGAGCAAAAGGACCGCATCGGCGAGGTGTTGGAGATCATCGGCCTGGCGGATGAGCACGCCGGGCGCGCGGGCTCTCTTTCCCACGGTCAGAAGCAGTGGTTGGAGATCGGCATGTTACTGATGCAGAACCCCCAACTATTGTTGGTGGACGAGCCGGTGGCCGGTATGACCCATCAGGAGATGGACCGCACCGCCGAATTGCTGACCTCCCTGGCAGGCAAACACTCGGTGGTGGTGGTTGAACACGACATGGACTTCGTCCGCTCCATCGCCAACAAGGTGACCGTACTGCATCAAGGCAGCGTGCTGGCGGAGGGCACCATGGATCAGGTACAGAACGACCCACGGGTGAAGGAGGTGTACCTTGGCGAGTGAGAGTTTGCTCAGTGTCAGCGGCTTGAACCAGTTCTACGGCGAGTCTCACACCCTCTGGGACCTGACGCTTGACGTCACGGAAGGGCAGTGTACCTGCCTGATGGGCCGCAACGGCGTTGGCAAGACGACCCTGCTGCAATGTGTCATGGGTCTGCTACCGGTTAAATCCGGCGCGGTGATGTTCAAGGGGCTGGACCTTACCAGGGTGTCGGCTGAACGCCGTGCCGGACTGGGCATCGGTTATGTACCACAGGGGCGGCAGATCTTTCCCCTGCTGACAGTGAAAGAGAATCTGGAAATCGGCCTGCCCAATCGCAAGGATGGCGCCAGGAATGTGCCCGACTTTATCTATGAGCTGTTTCCCGTGCTTAAGGAAATGCTCGGCCGAAGGGGCGGTGATCTGTCCGGCGGTCAACAGCAGCAGCTGGCTATCGGCCGGGCCTTGGTGGTCGATCCCAGCCTGCTGATACTCGATGAGCCTACCGAGGGCATTCAACCGAATATCGTCCACGAGATAGGCGACATTATCCGCCGGCTGAATAGCGAGATTGGCCTGACGGTATTGCTGGTGGAGCAGAAATTGCCCTTCGCCCGACGTGTGGCGGACCGCTTTTGCCTATTGGACCGGGGTCGCGCTGTGGCCACGGGTGTAATGGCGGAGCTAAATGACAGTTTAGTTAATCAGTATTTAACGGTATAATTTGAGAGTCCCGTCACAAACGGGTTACCCAAAGAAAATACCTAGCTAGGGATGCAGAAACCCTTCGGGGGAGTGTTTACATCTCGGGCATGACAAAGACTCCTGGGCGCTGACCCCAAAGGTGGGCCTTGGATCCAGGGGCGAGGACTCATGACCTATGCGCATCCAGAATAATGCCATTCCGCAAAATCTGGTCGATCGCGTTCGCGATCTGAGAATCTCCGGCGCCGATGCCGAAGCCCTGCTTTGGCAATTGCTGCGCGACCGGACCATGGACGGTCGAAAATTCACCCGGCACCATGCCATGTCGCCCTACGTCCTGGATTTCTACTGCCACGATGCCGGTCTGGCCGTGGAACTGGACCACGGTGATGCCGACATCCATCGCAAGATGGCCTTGGCACGTCGCGGTGTGCGGGTGCTTCGATTCGTGGACAGGGAGGTGCTGGACGACACCGAGGCCGTGGTCGCCTCCATATGGAAGGCCCTGCGCGGCGGGGAATCGCGCCGATAGGCGTCTGTTTCCGACTTTTCTGCCAGACAGGGCTGGCGTTGTGCAGTAAAATGCCCGGATGTCCACCCTATATGATCTGCACTGCCATTCCACAGCTTCGGACGGGACCTTGTCTCCGGAGGCCCTGGTGGAGCGCGCCGCCGCAGCCGGGGTCACTCATCTTGCCTTGACCGACCACGACTCCACCGATGGCGTCTCCCGTGCCCGCAAAGCCGCCGCGAGTCACGGTCTGTCCCTGGTTCCCGGTGTCGAGATCAGCGTCACCTGGGAGGCACGGGTGGTCCACATCGTCGGCTTGCATATCGACATCGGTCACGCCGATCTGCAGGCAGGTTTGGCCTCGCTGCGTTCGCATCGCGATTGGCGTGCCGGGGAAATTGCCCGAAAACTGGCCAAGGAAGGAATCGATGGTGCCCTGGAAGGCGCGGCCGAGTTCGCATCCGGCCCGGTTATTTCCCGTACCCATTTTGCCCGCTTTCTGGTCCGCAAGGGTCGCGCCATGAGTGTGCGCGACGTATTCAAGCATTACCTGGTGCGCGGTAAACCCGGCTACGTGGCCGGTACCTGGGCAGCTTTGGCAGATGCCGTGGGCTGGATACGGGCGGCCGGCGGCCTTGCCGTGGTGGCTCACCCGGCCCGCTATGAGTTTACCGGCGCCAAGCTGCGCAAACTGCTGAGCGAGTTTCGGGAATGCGGCGGTCAGGCGTTGGAGGTTGTCTCCGGCAGCCACAGCCGCGACGACATAGTGCGCATGTCCCGTTTTGCCCAGGAACTGGGTCTGGCGGCCTCGGCCGGTTCCGACTACCACGGCCCGGAGAATCCCTGGGTGGAGCTGGGCCGCCTGTCACCCTTGCCGCAGGGCCTGTCGCCTATCTGGACCAGCGCATCCTGGCCGGGCCAGCCCACTCACTGATCGATCACCCCCTTCCAGCCAGCCTGGCTCGTTTGCGACCTTCAATTCCATGGCCCAGTACTTTCAAATCCATCCGGTCAATCCGCAGCTTCGCTTGATCCGTCAGGCGGTGGAGATCCTGCGCGATGGCGGTGTCGTGGTCTACCCCACCGATTCCGCCTACGCTCTGGGTTGCAACATTGGCGAGAAGGGGGCATTGGAGCGTATTCGCCGTATCCGCGACCTGGACGACAAGCACAACTTTACCCTGGTGTGCCGGGATCTGAGCGAGATTTCCACCTACGCCAAGGTGGGCAATACCGCCTACCGGCTGCTGAAGGCACTGACTCCGGGCGCCTATACCTTCATTCTCAAGGCTACCTCGCAGGTGCCGCGGCGTTTGCAACACCCCAAACGCAAGACCATTGGTATTCGGGTTCCGGAAAATCCGATTGCCATGGCGTTGTCTGGCGAGCTGGGTGGTCCCATCATGAGCACCACCTTGATTCTGCCGGGAAGTGACCTCCCTCTGAGTGATCCGGAGGAGATTCGCGAGCGGCTGGATGCTCAGGTGGATCTCATCATTGACGGTGGTCATTGCGGCGTGGAGCCGACCACGGTGGTGGTGTTCGACGACGATAGACCGGAAGTGGTTCGCGCGGGCAAGGGGCCGGTGGAGCCGCTGGAATCATGAGGCGACGCTAGCTGTGGAAACTTTGGATCTGGCTCAACGCATCGCGATCTGGCTGCTGCCGGTTCTGTTCGCCATAACCGTGCACGAGGTCGCCCATGGCTGGGTCGCCTCCAAGCTGGGAGACCCCACCGCGTTGATGCTCGGGCGGTTATCATTGAATCCGATCAAGCACATCGATCCGGTGGGCACCCTACTCATACCCGGTACGATGCTGCTGTTGTCCGGCTTCGTGTTCGGCTGGGCCAAGCCCGTACCGGTTACCTACGAGAACCTCCACAAACCCAAGCGGGACATGGCCCTGGTTGCCCTGGCGGGGCCGGGGGCCAATCTGCTGATGTCACTGATCTGGGCGCTGGTCATCAAGCTGGCGATTCTGCTCTGGTCCAGCAGCCAATGGGTGGCGCTTCCCCTGCTCTATATGGGCGTGGCCGGGATCTTCATCAATGTGATCCTCATGGTGCTCAATCTGCTGCCCCTGCCGCCCCTGGATGGCGGTCGGGTGCTGACGGGACTGCTGCCCGGTCCGCTGGCGTGGAAATTGAGCCAATTGGAACCTTATGGGCTTTTCATCCTGGTGGGTTTGCTGGTTACCGGCATACTGGGGACTATCATCAGTCCCCCTATCGTCTGGTTACAGAGTTTGCTGTCGGAGATGGTCGGGCTGCCTCCCGAGATCTTTCATCAAGCCCGAATGAGCCTGATGGGGCTATAGTTCCCCTGGATGGCGTACCGTCCCCCTTGCGCAATACGAGGAAAATCGTTTGAGCTCCGTACCGAGACAATACCAACGGGTGCTATCGGGCATGCGCCCCACGGGTCGCCTGCACCTGGGGCATTACCACGGTGTCCTGAAAAACTGGATCGACCTTCAACAGGAATACGAGTGCTATTTCTTCGTTGCCGATTGGCACGCCCTCACCACCCACTATGAAGACCCGAGCATCGTTGCCTCCAGCGTACATGACATGGTGGTGGATTGGCTGGCGGCCGGGGTCAACCCCAGTCTGGCGCGGCTGTTTGTGCAATCGCGGGTGCCGGAACACGCCGAGCTACACCTGTTGTTGTCCATGATCACGCCGTTGGGTTGGCTGGAGCGGGTGCCGAGCTACAAAGATCAGCAGGAAAAGCTCAAGGAGAAGGACCTGGCCACCTACGGGTTTCTGGGTTACCCGCTGTTGCAGTCGGCGGATATCCTTATCTACAAGGCCGGTCTGGTGCCGGTGGGTGAGGATCAGGTGGCCCACGTGGAACTGACCCGCGAGGTGGCGCGGCGATTCAACAACTTTTATGGCACCGAGCCGGGATTTGAAGAGACGTGCGAGGGTGCCATCCAGAAAATGGGCAAAAAGAACGCCAAACTCTATCGGGATCTGCGCAAGCGCTACCAGGAGCAAGGCGATCATGATGCCCTGGATGTGGCCAGGGCCCTACTGGAAAACCAGCAGAATATCTCCATCGGGGATCGCGAACGTCTGTTCGGTTACCTCGATGGCACCGGCCGCGTGATCCTGCCCGAACCCCAGCCGCTGCTGACGCCTGCCGCCAAAATGCCGGGCCTGGACGGACAGAAGATGTCCAAATCCTACAACAATACCATTGCTTTGCGTGATGATCCGGCCCAGGTGCAGGATCGCCTGCGCAAGATGCCCACCGACCCGGCTCGCGTGCGCCGCACCGATCCCGGTGACCCTAAACGCTGTCCGGTCTGGCAGTTGCACGAAATCTACTCCGACGAGCCTACCCGTAACTGGGTCAAGGAAGGTTGCACCTCGGCAGGCATAGGCTGCATCGACTGCAAGCAGCCGGTGATCGATGCCGTGATTGCTGAATTGGCGCCTATCCAGCAACGCGCGAAGGAGATCGAGGCGGAACCGGAACTGGTGATCAACGTCATCAACGAGGGCTGTGAGACGGCGCGCGATGCTGCCCGTGACACCATGGACGAGGTGCGCCAGGCGATGGGCCTGGCCTACCGCTGATTCGGGCATGGAGAACCTCGGCGCCCCCCAGCCGGAGCAGCAGGAGATGCCCTTTGCGGTCGTGCAGGGCAATCCGGTGGTGGAGCTGCCCAAGGATCTTTACATCCCGCCGGATGCCCTTGAGGTCTTCCTTGACGCCTTCGAGGGACCGCTCGATCTGCTGCTGTATCTGATCAAGCGCCAAAACCTGGACATCCTCGATATCCCCATTGCCGCCATCACGCGCCAGTACATGGAGTACATCGACCTGATGCAGGGGCTGCGTCTGGAACTGGCGGCGGAATACCTGGTGATGGCCGCGATGTTGGCGGAGATCAAGTCCCGTATGTTGCTGCCGCGCAGTTCCAGTGGGGATGGGGAGGACGACGAGGACCCGCGTGCCGAGCTGATTCGGCGATTACAGGAATACGAACGCTTCAAGACGGCTGCCGGGGATCTGGAGGCCCTGCCGCACCTGGGACGTGATGTGTTTCAGGCACAGGGGGATTTTCCCGACCGGCAGGGTAATCGCCCCCTGCCAAGCGTAGAACTCAAGGATCTGTTGCTGGCCTTCTACGAAGTGATGCGGCGCGCCGACATGTTTACCCACCATCAGGTGGAGCGTGAGCCTTTGTCGGTGCGCGAGCGTATGGTGAGCATTCTGGACCAGCTCGGCGATGGCTTGTTTGTGCCGTTTTCGCAACTGTTTCGGTTCTCCGAAGGCAAAATGGGGGCTGTGGTCAGCTTTCTCGCCATTCTGGAGCTGGCCAAGGAGTCTTTGCTGGAGATCGTTCAGTCCGAGCCCATGGCCATTATTCACGTGAGGCGTACTCCGGAAACCGAGGGAGCGACGGCTTGAGCGAGCTCAGCGACGAGTTTCTCAAGGGAATTCTGGAGGCTGCCTTGCTGGCGGCGGGTCGGCCCTTGTCCCTGGAACGCATGGTCGAGGATCTGTTCGAAGAACACGAACGACCCTCGAAGATACGCCTGCGGCAGATGCTCGATTCCCTGGCGGAGGACTACCGCGATCGCGCCTTTGCGCTGCGGGAAGTGGGCAGTGGCTATCGCATCCAGGTCCGTTCCGACTATGCACGCTGGATATCCCGGCTTTGGGAAGAGAAGCCCGGCCGCTATTCCCGTGCGCTAATGGAGACCCTTGCCCTGATCGCCTACCGGCAACCGATTACCCGCGGCGAAATAGAAGAGGTACGCGGAGTGGCGGTCAGCACCCAGATCATCAAGACGCTTCAGGAGCGCGAATGGGTCCGGGTGATCGGCCATCGCGACGTGCCGGGTAAACCCGCTTTGTACGCCACCACCCGCCAGTTTTTGGATTACTTCGATCTGACCTCCCTGGATGAACTGCCCACCCTGGCGGAAATACGCGATATCGAGAGCATCAATGCCGAACTGGATCTGGGCGATCCCAACGGGGAGATGCCGGTGCCGAAGCAGGTCGCAATGCTGCCGGTTGAGTCTGCCGCCGATACGCCAGAGCAGGAAAATACGACGACCACCGACGAACCCGCTAATGATGGCGATCAGCCATTGACGCAAACACATAATCCGCACGATCCCGAAGACCCACAACCATGAAACGCAAACCGCCTTTTCCACGTGGAAAGCCTACCGAATCCGCTGAACCGGGTGCGCAAAACGAGCGCGTGCAAAAGGTATTGGCCGGCATGGGCATGGGGTCGCGCCGCGAGATCGAAGGTTGGATCCGCGCCGGTCGGGTAACGGTCAATGGCAAGCCCGTCGGCCTGGGGGACAAGGTCTCGGCCGGTGACAAGATTTTTGTCGACGGAAAGCCGGTGCGCAGCCCCTCCCAGGAGGCATTGGAACGGCGGGTGATCGCCTACCACAAACCCTCCGGTGAGGTGGTCAGCCGCCACGATCCCGAAGGCCGGCCCAGTGTGTTCGCCTCATTGCCACGCTTGCACGGGGGCCGATGGATCGCTGTGGGACGCCTGGATCTGAACACCACCGGCCTGATGCTGTTCACCAACGACGGCGAACTCGCCAACCGCCTTATGCACCCCTCCCACGAAATCGAGCGCGAGTATGCGGTGAGGGTCCTGGGCGAAGTTCCGGACGAGATCCTGCAACGTCTGCGCAGCGGGGTCGAACTGGAAGATGGCCCGGCCCGTTTCGATACCGTTGAAGACGCCGGCGGAGAGGGGGCCAATCATTGGTATCGCGTGGTGCTGCGCGAAGGTCGCAACCGCGAGGTGCGCAGGCTGTGGGATTCCCAGGGCTGCACCGTAAGCCGCCTGACCCGTACCCGATTCGGCCCCATCGTGCTGAATCGCCGCTTGCCCAGGGGCCGTTGGGAGCAGTTGGATATCCGTCAGTTGAATGAACTGCTGCAACTGGTCGGCCTGCCGCCGCAGACACCTCCTGCTCCCCGCCCGCGCGCCCGCAGCCCCTGGCCGCAGCGGACCAGGGGCAGACGGTAGTTCACTCCCTTTCCACGGCCAGGGTCGCGTTCCGGCGCGGTTGCCGGTCCTCCAGGAAGTACAAACCCAGGCCCACCAGAATAGCCGCTGTTCCCCAGGCGGTCTGGGCGCTGATCGCCTCATCGTTGAACACCTTGCCGAGCATCAGTGCGCCCACCGGCGTGATCAGCGTAATCAAGGCGATACGCGCCGCCCCCAGCTTCTTTAGCACGTAGTAGTAGAGGGAAAAGCCCAACACCGAACCGACCACGCCCAGGTAGGCGATGGAACCGATGGCGCGCGCAGGGAGATCCTGCGGCCACGTGCCTTCGGCGATTGCCCAGGTGCCGAGCAACAGGGTTGAAGCCAGCAGCAGGCCGCCGGTGGTCATGGCCAGAGCCGGGACCGGCGCCTGGATATGGCGAATCTCCAAGGCGGCACCGGCATGGGCAAAAACCGCAAACAGCACACCGAACACCCCCCATGCCGCCATGCCGTCAAGGTCCGCGCCTTCACCGAAGATGATGCCCAGACCCGCCAGGCCCATCAGCACCCCCAGCAAACGCAACGGTCCCAGCGTGTTCTCCCGAAAGCGCATGGCGGCCAGTACCGCCGTCACCAGCGGATTGAGGCCGAACAAGACCGAAATCCAGCCGGAGGGAATGAACTGCGAGGACCAATAGACCGCCAGCATAGCGCTGTAAATGCTCATACCGGCAATGGCGTAGCTGATTATGGAGCGGCGATCGTGGGGCAGGGGCTGGCGCAGCAGTCGCAGTAGGGCAAGAGCCACCACGGCCCCTAGGCACATGCGCGCGGTGACACCGAACAGAAAGCCCGGCCCCGTCGCACTCCACTGAATTGCCAGGGGTGTGGTCGCCCAGATCAGGATGACCCCCAGATACGCCGCTGGAACTGACACAAGACTGTCTCCTCAAGAATGATTGCGAGTGGAAAAAAGAAAAGGCCGCGGGTTCCGTTTGGAACCCGCGGCCTTTTCGAAAGAATCTCGATTTGGCGCCGGATCAGATGCTCATCGACGCCTTTCCTCCCAAGGTCTCACGGGCTCACGGCCACGCCAGATTACTCGGCGCAGTCGCATGCGAATGGGGCACATGGGGTGAAGGATGTTCATAGGTCCAGAGTTTCCAGTGCCTTCGGCGGACTTGTCAAGCCCCAATGCAGGCGAATCGTAGTCAGCCGGCAGCGGGTGCGCAGAGTAGGGCGATCATTTCTCAGATTGACGCCGCTCGGTGTGAACGGTGACTTGCCTTGCTAACGATATTGGTCAATAAAGTGAAGGCGGTCATTGCAATTCGCTACTCGTGGCGGATATGTGGCAGGGAAAGCCCGGAATAAACGACCTAGTCCGTTGCCAGCGGTAGCCAGTACCAGTCTCATGCCTTTTGACGAAACACCTGCCGATGACGATCTGTTGAGACACTTGCGGAATGTGCTTGCTTCGCCTGCGTCGACATGCCCGGATTGCCACCGGCGGGGGCTGCGGGAAGCTGCGGTGCTTGTGCCTTTCGTGCGGGTGGAATCCGGGTGGCATCTGCTGTTCATCCGGCGAGCCGAGAATGAGCGCGACAGGCACAGCGGCCAGGTGGCGTTTCCAGGCGGGCGTCGCGATCCGGACGATCCACATGCCGAGGCTGTGGCGTTGCGAGAGGCTTGGGAAGAGATGGGCATCCGTCCGGAGGACGTTCAACTGCTGGGACGGATGCGGGAGTTTGTGTCCAGCAGCCGCTACCGGGTAACGCCGGTGGCCGGAATGATGCCCTGGCCTTACCCCGTGCGGCCGGAGCGCTCGGAAGTGGGGCGCTGTTTTACGATTCCTCTGGATTGGCTGGCCGATCCGGTTAATCACGAGAAACGTCCATACAAACTTGCTGAGGGTGTAACGGTGTCGGTTCCCTGGTTCAAACCTTGGGATGGCGAGGTCCTTTGGGGGCTGACCGCCGCCATCGTTCTGGAATTGATCGCCAAGCTGCGCTGATGGGCCGGGTGCGCCCCGGCCCGTGTTGCTTCAGATATTTTGCGGCGGGTTGCTGTCGCCGGTGCTCGGCGTTTGCTTGGGTGCGCAGTTCGGCCGTGAAGGCATGCCCTGCATGAAACCATGCGGATGCATGCGGCCCATCATGGGCATGCGAGGCATCATCTGTTGGGCGATGCCTGCCGGCGGCGTTCCCAGGGTCACCTGCGATTTCGATTCAGTGCCGTCGCGGCTGTAGCTCAGATCAATGGTGTCGCCGGCGTCGAAATAGCGCATGGCGCGAAAGATATCGCGGGGGTCATCGACGCTTTTCTGGCCCAGACTGGTGATCAGGTCACCGGCGGCCAAGCCCGCCTTGGCGGCGGGGGAGTCTTCGATCACTTCCGTGACGCGCACGCCCTTACCGTCGGGGTCCGGTTGCATGCGTATGCCGAGGAAAGCAGGGCCGTTGTAGCCGGCAATAGGGGCAGGTGCGGCCTGTGGCTTCTCCAGCTTGAGGGTCAGGGTTTGCTTTTCGCCGCCGCGAAGAATCGCTACGTTTGCGGTCTCGGCGCCACCCAGGCCGGATGCCAGCCATTGCAGACGTTTGGGCGAGTAAACCGCCTTGCCGTCGAGATCGGTGATCAGGTCGCCCTCCTGGAGTCCCGCCTTGGCGGCGGGGCTGTCGCGGTAAACCTCTCCGACGCGAACCCCGTAGCCGATGCCCAGGGAATCGAGTTCATCAAAGCCGATTGGCATCACGCCCACGCCCAGGCGGGGTTTCTCCATACCCATCATTTGCATCATCGCGCCTTGTTGGCCGGGGCCAGGAATGGAAAACGGCTGGGCAATGGCGGTGACGGAAAACGGCAGAACACCTGCGAGCAGAAGTGCAGACAGTTTCATGAATCGTTGTCTCCCGAGTAAGTTGAACGAAGCGGCGGAGCTGCGTGACCGCCGTTTGTTGTCCCTATTGACCGAACCCTCTGGGAAAAAGTTCGTCAACACCGTTTCGGTTTTTCAGTCTGCCGCAAGCCGGCGCTTCGCTCTGCCGTGCCGACCCCTGTGTGGTCTCCTAAACATTCATAGGATTCGGTTTCCAGGGTTGAGCAGTTCCGCGATCACCGTCTTGTCGCGCCAGTAGTTGGTGTGACCGCCTTTCCAGCCGACGCGTTTTTCGTCGAAGTCCGTCAGCGGTGCCGGACTGTCCGGGTCCGTCATCATGCTGGTGCCCACGAAATCGTCACGGCGGAAGATGTTCAGCCAACGATCCACCCTGGCATAAAAGCAGTCCCAGGCATCGTTATCCCACGGTGGATAGGCGTCGGGAAAATAGTATTGGTACAAGTGGGCAATGGGGGAACCCATGGTAACCAGGCGCACGTCGATGCCGTCCAGCCACTGGCGCTGCGCGTTCAGATCGCTTTCTCTGAATTCATCCAAAACCAGCACGGTCCCCTGGCTGTGCGAGATGATGATCAGCCGCTCCAACTGGCCATGGGTTTTGGCAATGTGGCGCAAGACTGCGTTGAATTTGCCGCGAATCGGCCGCCGGATCTCCAGATCCGCATCGTCGGCCGAGCGTTGACGTTTGCGGAATGAGGCGAGGTTGAAGCTCAGGTAGTTGACGACATCGTTGGCAATGTCGAGAGCCAAACGAACGCCGGTGATGAAAAAACTCATGGTGAACGCCAGCGCCACGCTCCAGGCCATCACCAGCTCATGGTCGCGTATCCAATCCAATAACCAGAACCCGGTACCGTTCGAGGTCGCGGTCTTCGCTTGCACGGCCAAGGTCGCATCGACGCAGCCAGGGCTCGTTCCGGCAGCCTGTGTGTACATCAGCGTAGAGATGACGATGGCGCCAGCACAGGTGATGAGTATGCTGAACTCGATCAGGGCGCCGACAATCAGGCGTGGTGGCCGATCCTTGAGCAGGCGTCGTCCCCAGGTGATCAGCCCGGCGACGATGACGACCGCCGTTGTCAGCCATTGCAGTCCGTCCGAGGGCACCACGTTCCGAAAGATCTGCATCAGTGTGTCGACCCGCTGCCCGTTGTCATCGGACAACTTCGCGTAGGCGCCGAAAAGCATCAGCCAGACCAACGGCATCGCCAGCGCCCAAAGGCCGAATTGCAAGGCCAGCGCCAAGGTCTTGGCCGTCAGCGTGCGTACCCGATGCCGGTCGATGCGCCAGACGCGAAATCTGGCGTATAGTCGTATGATCAGATAAACGGTCACCGTGAAAAACAGGCACACGGCAACCAGGCTGAAGGCAAGAACCAGGGGGAGGGCGATTTGCTCCGCCCATTGTTCCCAACAGGGGTCAGCCAAATAATGCCCTGCCAGCGGCCAATACAGCGCGAACACCCAGCAGCATAGGCCAAACAAGAGGTTCTCCCTGGCCGAACGCGCCGCAAGATAGTCCTTTGGTTTGTACGCGCGCCGCAGCATCCAGGTGCCGATTGCCGCAGTGAGGGCGGAACCGATAGCGACCACCGGCAGGGCCCAGGTAGCCGCGTCGGGCCAATCGCCGCCTTCGTGCCAAATCAGCGTGCCGACGCCCAGAACCAAAGCGGCCATCAGCATCAGTGTATTCAGCGCGAACACCGGCCCGCGCAGCGTCAGCGCCCCAACGGTGCCAACCTCGGTGATGAGCCTGTCTTCCCAGTGCTTTGCGGTGCCGTTGCAGTGGTTGCCCTCGATGATGGTCTGTAGGCCAAAGATCAGGTTCAAGGTACCCTTTGCCACGCCGACGACGGTAGCCGGCAGTTTGCCCACGTGGCCCCAGAAAACTTCGGCAAACACCGCCGGCTGGCCGTGCAGCGTTCCCTCGCAGTAAGGCATGGGGAAGAACGACTTTAGCGGTGCGTCCCTGGGCTGCGACAGATCCTCCAGAGGCATGATCTGCACCGCACTGACAGAAAATCCGTCCGGGCTTTCGCTACGCAGGGCCGCGGTAAAGTCGCTCAAGGCATCCCCTGGATTTGGATCGCCCACGCCATGTACCAGAATCACGGCGGTGCGAACGTCAGAGGCAGGCGGGCTGGCGGTTGCCGGAGGTGTGGGCATGGCATCTATCCGTGGATTGTTCGAGCCGTTTAGCAGTCCAAAGCATAGTTGAATATCCGATCTGCCGGCCCAGCCGGGGCGGTGAGGGCAAGCCATGAATACCACCGATGGAGGAGAGAAAAAATCTCACCGCGGACGCGGGGCAGTCTCCAATCGCGCCTCCCGCTTTCTCGAGCAGGTGGTCGAGAGCTGCGAGGACGGATGGGAAGCCCCGGACGAGACCGCCGGCCCGGCTACCCGCTTGCACCGCGACAAGGCGAGAACGGTGATTACCCGCAACGTCTCGCCGGATGTGCCTTTCGAGCAGTCGATCAACCCCTACCGAGGCTGCCAGCACGGTTGCAGCTACTGCTACGCCCGGCCAACTCACGCCTATCTGGATCTGTCTCCGGGCCTGGATTTCGAAACCGAGATCTTCTACAAGCCCCAAGCCGCCGAACGCCTGCGGGCAGAGCTGGCGAAACCCGGTTACCGGCCATCCCCGATTGCCCTGGGGGCCAATACGGACGCCTACCAGCCCAGCGAACGAAAGCTACGGATCACTCGCGCAATCGTCGAGCTACTGCACGAGACCCGTCATCCGGTGGTGATCATCACCAAATCCGATCTGGTGTTGCGGGATATCGACCTGCTTGCCGACATGGCGCGCGACAGACTGGCCGGGGTGTTCCTGTCGGTAACGACGCTCGATGGTGAATTGGCCCGCCGCATGGAACCCCGCGCCGCCGCGCCGCATCGGCGTATCGAGGCCGTAAGGCAATTGTCGGCAGCCGGCGTACCCACCGGCGTTCTCGTTGCCCCCGTTGTTCCCGGCCTGAACGATAACGAGATCGAAGCAATCCTGAGTGCGGCGGCGAGCGCATCGGCCCAAAGGGTAGGCATGATTCTGTTGCGCCTGCCGCGAGAGGTGGAAGGCATCTTTACCGAATGGCTGCATGTCCACTACCCGGAAAAGGCCCAGCGAGTCCTGAGTTTGGTGCGCCAGTGCCGGGGAGGGCGTTTGTACGACAGCGGATTCGGCACCCGCATGCGCGGCACCGGTCCGGTAGCCGAACTGATACGGCAGCGGTTTGCCATGGCGACCCGCCGGCTTGGACTTGATGGCCAGGAACGAACCTGGGATCTGAGCACGGTATGTTTTCGCGCCCCGGAAGCGCAAAGCCGGCAGATGCGTCTGTGTTTTGACTAGGCAAACACGCTTGGCTATTTACTGGCGCAATGTATTGTCAAATTCATGTGCCGCTTTCTTCCTGGCAAGGCGTTTGCTGGCTGATGCGAAAGACGTGACCGTCCGGGTGCCTGAGGTGACATTCCCGCACACCCCAGGGCATGTCCGTGGGCGCAAAGAGCACTTCGACCTTTGCATGCAGGGCCACGCGATGCACATCGTCGACGTTCTCCACCCACACAGACATCCACGCCCCCTGGTCCGATGTCTCATCGCCGCCCGGTCCGAAGGTGCCGGAATTCGTACCCTTTCCACGCCCGCCCTGGCAGCCTTGGCATAGAAAAATCTCGCATTCGCCAGACCCCACGGCGCCGAATCCCGGCGGGTCGCCCCAATCCCAGCATTTGCGCCAGCCCAGGGATTCGAACCAGGCGAAACTGGCTTGCAGGTCGGAGACGTTCAGAATGGGCGTGATTGCCTGGACATGCATGGGTTGCGATTCCTTTAGTCGAATAAGTCGTGGCGTGGGTCGTGGCCGATTGGTAACCTTGCTTAAGCGCTGATCGATGTGTGCGATACCGTCGCCCCTGTGTCCGGCAAGGCAAATTCGTTGCCGAATTCGGGACGGGCAATTTCCCCGCTCAAGTTTGTGAATAGTCAGTCGAAAAGTATGGCTATGCAAGATGTCTCCCAATCGTTCGCTCGCCTTGTTTACGCCCTGGCCGAGGCTTCGCGCCGGGGCGACAGCGGCACCTTCTTCGTCACCACGGATGATCAGCGATCGGTTCGTATCGGTATGGAAGAGGGGCAATTGTGCCACTGCTCCCTGCGCGGGGCGGGCGGTTTGGCAGCCTGGGAAATGCTGCTGCATTGCGGAATCGCCCGGTTTGCGCTTCAGAAGAATAGCTACTTTCCGTTCCGTGAAATCGACCGTTTCGAGCACGAAAGTGCTCTCTCGGCGCTGGAACCGGAATTGAGCCTCGCGTTCATGACGCCCGTGCGCCCTGAAATTCAGCCTGAGCCGATTCAAGGGGACAACGATCATGGCACCGAACAGGCTGCCAACACGATCGAAGGAGGAGAGGCGCGCACCGGGAAGAAGGTATCCAAGGTACGCTACTATCGGGGCTTTCCCGTGAAAGAGTAGGTTATTCCCACCTGGGTCGGTCCTCTCTTTGTTCGCAGCGTTGCCCGGCCGCATCCGCTCCCTGGACCCCGGCGGGCGGGCCATCTGTTCAGTCCAGGCGGCAGATCAGGCCCTGATCCAGCCAGGTCATCAGGTGATTCAGCACGGTCTTGCCAATGTCTTGCTCAGGCATCCTGGGCAGCAGTGTCTCGCAACACGCGGCGAATGTTCTTCCCTCCAAAGCGGCGTGAAGGAGTTGCCACTCCGCCTCATCGACGGAGCGAAACTCGGAAAGCCGATCGACTCCGCGCCACAACAGCCATGTGGTTGCGCCACTCGTTTCCTCCATTGGCGGGGAGCGATTCTCGCGCAAGGCCCGCCAGACGGGAACGGCCAGTGTCGTTGTTCGAAACAACTGTGTGCTCGGGTGAAATCGGATGCGCATTTCTGGCCAGGTTGCTGTCGGCCTTGCTCTGAGGATCTGGGCGCCGACGCGTTCGGCGTCCGGCGCATCGAAGACGTCCAAAAGTCGTCGTTCGAATGCCGCTATCTCACTGAGTATCGGCAGACCGGAGTAAGGCGCGGTTTGCCGTAGGAAGGCCGGCATGTCAGTGCCGAAATGTCGCAGGGATCTGTATTTGGACGGATGGGCATGCAGGTAGGCGTCAGTCAGGTCCGCGAACTGTGTGTCGCCGAGATATGCAGCCAATACCTCGTGGTCGCTTAGCAAGGTCTGATGCAGGCGAGCATGGTAGGCGGTTCCGTAGATGGACAGGCGTTCTCGCACGCCGAGAGGTGGCTGATCGGCGATATGCTCTTCGGCACCTTCGACGCCGTCCCTGAGGTAGGCGATCAGGGCGCACTGCACCTCATGCAAACCGGTGACATTGTTCATGAGCTGCCTGTGTTTCGGGACCGTGTTCCAGGGTTGCCGCCAATTGTCGCGCGATGGCAAGTTCGGCTTCGAGTTCGGAAAACTCGGGTATGTTGTCGTCGCGTTCGATCATCGTGCTGATGGGGCCGAAGCGCTCGATAACATGACGGTAGAGCGACCAAACGGAATCGCATACGTCCTGATCGTGGGTGTCGATGAGGTGGTCCCCGTTGTCCGTGTGTCCGGCGAGGTGAATCTGCCACACCCGCTCCGATGGCAGTGCGTCCAGATAGTCCCGCGGCTCGAAACCATGATTGCGGGCGCTGACATAGACGTTGTTGACGTCGAGCAATAGCAGGCAGTCGGCGCGGTTGAGTACCTCGGCGATGAACTCCCATTCCGTCATGGTCGACTGCCGGTACGTCAGATAACTGGATACATTCTCGATCAACAGCCGCCTTCCCAGGAAATCCTGTACTGCCTGGATTCGCCGGCTCACGTGCTCCAGGGCTTCCTCCGTGTAGGGCAGGGGAAGAAGGTCGTGACTGTTGAAGCCATGCGCGCCGGTCCAGCACAAATGATCGGAGATCCATTCGGGCTGTATCTCTGAGGCCAGCACGCGCAAGGCGCGCAGGTAATCGAAATCCAGTTCGTCCGTACTGCCGATGGATAGCGATACGCCGTGCATGACCATCGGATAGTGATCCCGTATAGCGTGCAAAAAGTATTTGGGTTTACCGCCGCCGACCATCAGGTTCTCGGAGATAACCTCGAACCAGTCGACGTCGGGCCGGGTGTCGACCACGTGTTGGAAATGCTGCGCACGCAGCCCCAGACCGTAGCCCAGAAAGGGTCGATTCATGATGTGTCCTGATTGGGTAGGCTCCGGAGACGTGCCCCGGAGCGCCGTACTTCGATCAGCCGGTCTTGCCGCCGACGTCATTGCAGGCTTTGGCTGGCATGGCGACGAAGCCGGTCCCCTTGCAGCTCGCGTGACCCGCGCAGGCGTTTTTAGCGGTTTTGCAATCGTTGTGTCCGGCGCAGGCATTCACGCCAAAGCAATGGCTGAGATCGGCCTTGGAGATAGTGCTTTGGAAGCTGTCCTTCTGCTGTCCACCGATGTCGGCGCAGGCCTTTGACGGCATCGCGACAAAGCCGGTGCCTTTGCAACTGGCATGGCCCGCGCAGGCGTTTTTGTCGGTTGCGCAGGCGTTGTGTCCGGCGCAGGCGTTTACGCCATAACAGTGGATGAGATCGGTCTTGGCCACGGTTTCGGCCGCCTGGCCCGACGGCGTGCTTTCACAGCCGGCAAGCAGACCGGCGGCAGCCAGCGCCATTGCTGCGCCCGATGTCAGAACGGGAAGAGACTTTTTCATGGAACAACTCCAAATGTTGGGTAATGCAAGGCGATGACTTGTCCCGTCCGTTTTCAACGTTACCAAGGCATCGGGTAAACCGGGACAGCGTGCCGCGGAATCAGCAGGCCGTTCGTGCGAATCGTGCCTGCTGGGTCTAAGGACCGTGTCGGCGCGCAATCCTTTGCAAGACAATCGGCACAATTTGCGTAGTGCAGGGCGCCTCGTTCCGAGACGCGATGGTGGCTATTTTGGGGCCGCCGTGGATCGTGACCGAGTTTGCAAGATTGGCGGCAACCGACCGGTCTCCCAGAACCGAAGCTTTCGTGCAAAGTCATCGTGGGGGGTGGGGTTCATGGGCAACTGGTGCGTCTTTTCCAGGCGTCTGTCAGATGTATTTCGTTGTGGCACTGGAAGTCTACAAGAGCCGGGGCGGTAACAATGTCATCCCGAAACGTTGCGACCTGTCTTTTTTGTGCCCTCCTGATCCTGGTGAGCGCCTCCGCTCATGCCGGGCTGCTCGAGCGGATCTTTGCACCCCAGCCGGATCGGTGGGCCTATTGGGAGGAAGCGGATTCAAAATCGACACACATGGTCGATCATTCGCCATGGCAAGTCTTTCTCGATGCCTACGTGGTCAAAGGTGACGATGGCGTCAATCGCGTTCGGTACGGATCGGTCACATCCGCAGACAAAAAAACACTGGAACGGTATATCGAATCGCTGCGGGATGTTTCGGTACGAAGGCTATCCAAAGCGCAGCAACTGGCCTACTGGATCAACCTGTATAACGCGCTTACAGTCAACACGGTTCTCAAACATTACCCCGTCAGGAGCATCCGAGACATCGACATCTCGCCAGGGCTGTTTTCGGATGGTCCCTGGGGAAAGAAGCTGTTGACTATCGAGGGACAGGATGTTTCTTTGAATGATATCGAACACCGCATATTGCGGCCGATATGGCGCGATCCTCGTGTGCACTATGCCCTGAACTGCGCGTCCCTTGGCTGCCCCAACCTCGCCATGCGGGCCTATGATGCCCTGACCGTTGAACAGCAAATGAATGAGGCGGCGCGTGTCTTTGTCAACTCACCGCGGGGCGTTTCCATCCGGGAGGGAAGGCTGCGCGTATCGAGCATTTACGAATGGTTTCGTGACGATTTCGGCAGGAATGACAGTGAAGTGATTGAACACCTGCGCAAGTATGCCAGCCCCGCATTGGCCAACCGGCTTACCGGCGTTAACGGTATTTATGATGACAGCTACGATTGGGCACTCAATGATGCCAGCCGACACTGAAGGTGTTGTAGCGTACGGTGGTCTCCATAACCGTGCCTTGGTGCGGCTGTTTGCCACGCTGGCCCACGGCGAGCGGCTCGCCATGAGCAGCGCCAGGCGTCAGGCGCGCATGGTGAGCGAGCGACAGGCCAGCCGTTTTCTGATGGGGCAGTCCCGCCAGGAGGCTATGCACGCCGTGCTTTTTCAGCGAGTTGCGGAGTGGTTGGCGCCCCCGTCGCCGCCGGTCGACATTCCGCCGGGGTTTTACCGTTTTGAGCGCAGAATGGAACGCGCGTTGATAGCCGGCGATCTTCCTGAATCCCTCGTGGGTACCCAAATTGTGCTGGAGGGGCTGGGCGGACATATCCTTGAGCAGCTCAATCGCGGCTTGGACCGTAAAGACATCGGATTTTCACGCCAACGCCGTGTCATTCTGAGGCAAGAGCAGGCTCACCATGCCTTCGGTCTCCGTCTGTTGAACGGCGTCATTGTGCGCGATGGGGACGCTCTGTCACGCATACAGCAGAGCGCCGTCGTCTATCTCGGCATCGCCGACGAGATACTGGCGGAGATGACCGAGGTTTTCGAATGCCTGGATGAGCGCATCGAGGACTATCGCGACGGGTTGCGTAGCTCGCTGCCGGACTGGTTGCAGGTCGCTTGAAATGATCTCTGTGATTATTCCGGCGCTAAATGAGGAGCAAGCGCTGCCAGCAACGCTGGACAACCTGATGCGACAAGGTGGCGATTTTGAGATCATTGTGGTCGATGGCGGCAGCAGCGACCAGACGCGATCGTTAGCAGAGGCGCATGCCGGCGTACACGTCATCGAGTCGGCTCGCGGGCGTGCGACGCAAATGAATGCCGGTGCGCGGCAGGCCGTCGGGGACTGGCTCTTGTTTCTGCATGCGGATACGTTACTGCCGGACGGCGCCATTGTATCGATCGAAAATCTTCCCACCCACGTGCTGGCGGGAGGCTTCCGGCATCGATTCTCGGGACATTCCTTCAGCGTGCGTCTGGTCTCCAGGCTGCACAACCTGCGGTGCCGGATAACCAGGGTCTTCTACGGTGATCAGGCGCCCTTTTTCCGGCGTGAATTTTTCACTGCCCTTGGCGAATACCCGCAGACCCCGATACTGGAAGATGTGCTGCTCGGTGAGCGCGTTGCCGCCGAAACCAAGCCATTGATCATGCGGAGCCACGTCATCACCGACTCACGAAAATTTGAAAAGGAAGGTGTATGGCGGAGTTTCTGGCGCGTGCTGGTTATTCTGGCTCGGCATGAGCTCAAATTGCCGATTCGCTCACAAGCCTTCTTTCGGGCTGTTCGTTAAGCCTGATCGGAACTCTTCCTACGACTTCCGGGGAGGAGAGACCGTGCCAGCCCCATAGGTGTTCCACAATCGATACAATGATGCCAAGGGAACGCGTTGATGGAGACAAGGCGGGCGGGGCTGGATCCATGCGCCTACGGGATAATGGCCGTGGCACCGAAATGCTGCCTGCGTGGTCGAAGCACGCGCAGTCAGGAAGCCATCCAAGATTCGCTTTTTCCGGGGGTTTCCCGTGAACAGGGTGGATAGCTGTCGAATCAGATCTCGTTCGCTGGACGGATGCCGGCAAACATCGAATCCGGTAGCCAGGTCTGGATGTTGCGCGTCAGTGCCGATTGCCCAACCAGGACGAGGCGTTTGCTGGCGATCGCAGCGCGGTAACTCAGGTCGCCCATCCAGCAGGAAATCATTGTTGGCAGATCGGTGGTGAAATAGACGTCGACATCCTTGCCTGGGTCTTCGAGGCAGATGTCGACATTGTCGTTGTTGACAATCAGCCACCACTCATTGAGTTTTTTCAGGTCCGTGAAGTGAAAGCGGATCACGGACTGCTCCCCTGGTAGTTTTTCAGGCTTGACGCTGCGTTGCAGGTACAGCATCAGCAGCTCCACATCCATGTCTGTCTCACGGAGATCCCCGCGCGCATAGCGCATACCCCATTCCCCCGTCGCCACAATCAACGGCAGCGTCGCTTTGCCTGCTTCGGTCAGAAAGTATTCATGGCCGCGTTGCCCGGCTATGCGCTTGCGGATCACCAATTCGGCATTGACCAGATCGTTCAGCCGCTTGGTGAGGATGGTTGGCGAGATCAGGCAAAGTCCGCGCTGCATTTCGGTGAACCGCGTGGCCCCCATGTGCAGCTCGCGCAGAATAAGCAGCGTCCATCGTTCACCGAGCAGTTCCATGGCCTTGGCCACCGGGCAAAATTGACCGTATTCCAATGGCTTATCTCCACTCTATGGTATCTGTAGCGACTTACTACGGAATCTGTAGCGGAATACTACACGGAACAAAGTAGTTCGTCTTCAACGGCGAATCTAAGCTTTGCGCATCGGATGAGCACAGCCCGATACACACTCAACAACACATGGAGCACAGACATGCCACTCGTAACGATCAACCTGATTGAAAACGTTTTTTCTCCAGAACAGAAGGCCGAGATGATCGAGAAGATCACCAACACCATGGTCGAGATCGAAGGCGAAAACATGCGCCAGGTAACCTGGGTGAAGATCGAGGAAGTACCTGAGGGCCACTGGGGCATCGGAGGCAATCCATTGACTGCCGCGATGGTCCATCAACTGCAACGCGGCGAAGCCTAGTAGCGGGAGTGCGGCGCCCGGCGCCGCACTCAGTGGGCTCGCCCTTGTCGGCCTCAGTGCTGCCGGACCTGTGTGTTCTACAACTGGTGGATGTTCTCATCAATATCCACGCATGTGGGTGAGGCCGAATTTCCCGCATTTGCCAAACCGAAGGGGTTGGTGCCGGCATTGATAAAAACCGGATTGCTGACATCGCCGATCTTTTCGAAAAAGGTGTCTAATTTCTGGTTACATGTGCAGTTACGGTGACCTTGTTGAAAAATTTGAAGCCTATGGCATTTTGTTTCTGACGATCAACTTTAGACATCAAGCTGAATTAGAGGATCTGATTTCTGGAGAGCCTCGAATCAGAAAAACGTCAATCGGTGGAAGTATAGAATTTGCCGGTGGATTGGCCAACGATGCGACATTGGTTCCTCATTGCGGCAGACGCACCCCGGAGCATCGGTCTTTGGGGGCGGGCCATTCGACCAGGGTGTGAACCCCTGACGCCGGGTGGCCGTATCGGGAGTCGTGTGATGTTAATGAGAAAGTCGACAGGTTCAATCGACTGTGTGGGTCAAATACAGGGGTGCTCTATTCGCACTCATGTTGGGCGTTTAATTCTGGAACTTCAGGCCAAGCCGCCTACGGACTCGGCGCTTGCCCCTTTTCGCAGGTGCCGAGAAGAGTGCAGGCGTTTTCCAGCGCTTCCTGACGGGTCGCCAGCACATTCTCCGTTGGCAGCAAACCAAATATACCCATGCTCTCCAGCCGTTTGCTCACGTCCCCTTCCGCCCCCACCACGAAGACAGGATTGCCCCTGTCCAGATCGTCCATGATCATCTTCTCCAGGGCAAGAGAGGAAGACACGCCCAACACCGGTACGTCGGTGAAATCGATGATCAGCACCTCGTGGTCCTTGAGCACGGCGTAGCGGCGTGAGATGGCCTTGGCGAGGCCGAAGATCAGCGGACCGCCGAGCGCGAACACCAGAATCCGCCCCTGTGCCCGGTCGAAGATCACCTGCTCGTCGCGATTGAGGTGTTGCGTCGCACCGCGCGCATCACTGATAGCCTTGATGGATTGGCTTTGCACCTTGATCATGCGGTCGATGGTCAGCACATTGGCAACGAAAACCCCCAGGGCGACCGCCGTGATCAGGTCCACGAACACCGTCAGGCCGATTACACTGTACATGATCAGCGCAGCCTTGGACGAAACCCGGTGGGCGCGCTTGAGGAAAGACCAGTCGATGATGTCGAATCCGACCTTCAGGGCGATGCCCGCCAGTACCGCCAGGGGAATGTAGGCGGTCAACGGCCCTGCCCAGAGTACGACAATCATGAGCAGAAAGGCGCGGAACAGGCCGGACAGGGCGCTTCGACCGCCTGTCTGGATATTGACCACCGTCCCCATGGTCGCACCAGCGCCGGGGATGCCGCCGAACAACCCGGAGGCCAGGTTGCCGACACCCTGGCCGAACAGCTCCTTGTCGGGGCTGTATTCCTTATGGGTGAGATTTTCGGCTACCACCGAGGTCAGCAGCGCATCGATACTGCCCAGTACGGCCAGCACCACCGCGTCGATGACCATCAACTTCCATTCTTCCAGGGAAAACACCGGCAATTGCAGCTCCGGCAGGCCGGTGGGGATCTCGCCGATTCGGCGAATGTCGGCATCGGCCAACAACCAGACCGAGACCAGAGAGCCCACCAACAGTGCAATGAGCTGTGGTGGGAGAAACCGGCGCAAGCGTTGCGGGAAAAACACGATCAGCGCCAGGGTGAGTACCGCCAGGGCGGTTTCTTCCGGGCGGATGTTGCCGATCAGCTCCGGGATCGATTGCAGCGTGCCCAACACGCCGCCGGACGGTGTGGCCTGCCCCAGGAACGGCCCCAATTGCAAAATGATGAGGATCACGCCAATACCCGTCATAAACCCGGAGATGACGGTATACGGCATCATGGTGACGTAGCGGCCCAGCTTGAGAGCACCGAAGGCGATCTGAAACACGCCGGCAAGCATCACCACGGTAAACGCCATCGCCATGCCCTGTTCCGGGTTGACGGCGATCAGATTTGCGATGACGGCGGTCATCACCACTGTCATCGGCCCCGTGGGTTCGGAGATCAGGGTGGGGGTGGCGCCGAACAGGGCGGCAAACAGACCGATCAATACCGCCCCGTACAGCCCCGCTGCCGGTCCGGCCCCGGAGGCCACGCCAAAGGCCAGCGCCATCGGAAGGGCGACGATGGCCGCGGTCACGCCGCCGAACAGGTCGCCGCGAAGGTTGTCGAAACGAATTTCACTGAAGACTGGCATGGCCGCCCCGGTAGGCACGATACAAACAGAGCAGTATCACTCGGCGAAAGGCCAGACGAAATTCACAATTCTCGATCCAATCCATTGATCAGACGCTATACCTGGGGCGCGGTGGGTTTCGATGCGGAGCGCGGGAACGAGAGAGGGGGGGTTATTCCGGTACGCAGACCGACAGCCCGCTGGAGATCCAGGGAATCCTCACTTCAGAAATCGTGGCGTGCCCATAATGTGAGAGTTTGTACAAAAGGCGAAGTGAGAGAACACAAAGGGTGAGACAAAAAGTGTTACGTCCCGACCTGTTTGATCCGGGGCATGGGACGTTGTCCCACGCTTGCGCGGTGTTTACACGGGCTCAGTCTCAAGCAGCCAAATCCCGTGGAAACAATCGCCGCGCCGCCTGTAAACCCCAGAGAAACCGTGTCTGGCGTTGGGCGCACAGCGCCACCAGATTGCTTTCCGCACCGATGGCGGTTCCGAAGACCTTCAACATGCGGTCTGCATAGGCAATGAATTGCTCTGGATTGATTCGCAGACGGGTCAGTATCTTGGGAATTCCCTCGGGTATGAATCCGCGTTTATCCGGACGGACCGCTCGGCCTGTCCAGTCGACGAGCGCCAGATAGTCCTGAAAATCGAATGGTATTGCCCAAGGCGTGCGCCCGGTGGCGTCGAAGGGCATCAGCCGGGCAGGGGAGGGCAAGCTGGGACCGTCCGGCGCCTTTTCCTTGGCGGGAATCGCCTGCCGCTGATTGTCGACGGTATTCAGCGATACGTCCCGTATCCGCTCCTGAATCGAGGTGTGATCCGACGCCTCCGGCGTTTCCGCGATACCCGCTCGAATGGGATTGAGATCCACATAGGCCAAGGCGGTCAGCACTGCCTGCTCGTCCAGCAGAGCCTGACTCTTGAACCGACCCTCCCAGAATCGCCCCTTGACCCCATCCTCGGCATTGGCCATGCGCGCAATACCCTCATTCAGGGTTCGCATGAACCAGGATAAGTCATACAGTCGCTCCCGGTAGACCTCGGCGAGTTCAAACACCTTGTCGATTTCCGCCTGCGTCATTGAGGGCTTCTCGTCGGACAAGTACCGGGTAACCAGCACAGGCCCTGTAAACAAGGCTGTCCAGCGGTGGAGCACTTCATCCACAGACCACTGTCTCGCCCGCTCATGATCGATACGGACGACGATGTGGGCGTGATTGCTCATCACCGCGTAGCCCGCAATACCAATGGCATAGATCCCCGCCAACTGCTTGATCCGATCGGCAATCCAGCCGCGCCGGTGCTCGTAGTTCCTGCCCGTCACATGGTCCTCGCCGCACAGAAACGCCCGGCGCACACAGCGGGTGACGCAGTGGTACCAGGGGGTGTCGCTGACGGAAACGAGGGTGGAGCGGGGGCGGGTCATTGGGTTTTCCGGTTCATGGGTTTTGGGGAAGGGTAGATCAAGGCTGGAAGCAGGTCAAATATATGGGTGTCCTTTTTATTCGTACTCTGTATCTGCGCACTTCAGTGGTGGGGCTCGACGGTGGGTGTCACCAAAGCGACCTAAACCTATCTGGCTGCCTTCCAATACGAATCCTCACTCAACATGTAGCTAACTTCCTTTTTTATCTTGGCCAATACCTCCCGCTGAAATGGCTCAAGCATAGCTACTTCACTTCCTAAATCATCATTTATTTCGTCTGCTTTTACTTTGTTTTTCAACAAGCAGTAACCATACGCCAAGTAAGCCTGCCAAATAGCCGACACCGGCTTAAGAATGGAGCATTGATAATCACGCAACTCATTCTCAAGCTCATGAACTCCTTCTGCTACTTTCCCTATTTCTATCAATATGCAACTTCTTAGGAAACACATTTCAGAATCCGTTTTCTCATAGCAATGGAGATGCTTTTCCACTAAGAACCTTGTTCTTGATGCGTAACCAAGATCCCCATTGAGAAGAGAGGCCCACATGAGAATCTTCGTTTGACGGCCATACCAATCGGAATTCCTATCCAAAGGGTACTTCTCAAAGTATCTAATTGCAGCGCCAACCACCCCCATTTGCAAATACTCTCTTACAACTTTAAAGAATATTTCCTCGCTATCAGTTTTCTTGAGCATCTTTACTTGCCAAACCCACAATAGCAAGAAGGCAATTAACAATCGGTACTTGACGCATTTGCGCTTATGCTCGCGAATCGCTTTATTCTGCAATTCTTGTTGTTTATCCCACCCGCCAAATAGGTCATACGCTTTCGACATTCCATGTCGAGCAAAAATTGAATTATCCGGATCGCGCCAAATAAGGGCTTCTCTGAAATCAGTTATTGATTTCCTCATCAACTTCTCAAGCAACTTTTTCCGACACATTTCTCTCACTAGCTATCGCAGTTTTCTTGCTATACTAAACTACAAACCTCTATCACGCATCGGAAAAGTTCTTATTCTTTATATAATTAATTAACTCCATTTTCAAAATCGATTCTAACGAATTGCTATCTTGAAAATAATTTATCTTATATCCAGATAAATCAAAATGTATCTTCGTTCCCTCCTCCGCAATACAAATAACATCTTTTTTTAGTCCGTGAGCAAATCCCAATTCATAATACACATTCTGCCTCTCTTTACTGAGGTCACATATAATAAGAGATGATTTTATAATGGAATTCTGAACTTCCGAAATTATTGGGAATGAGCTGATTCTTTCATCAACTCGATCGACCATCCAGTCTTTCAAAATGCCAACAGTAACGCGTTTTATTGTCTCATATGTGTCAAAACAACCCGCCACAAATGGCATAATTATAAATGCATAGTTATTGTTCGAAACACGAAAAGTTCCACCATACTCAATGCCGGCAATAGTATCTAGTTTACTTCTCAAATCCTCTATATTTCGAGAAATTGTTTTCGACAACTCCCCGTAGTTTTCGGAATTCAGTAGATTCCTTATCTCAAACAACGTACTATAAATTAACTCGGCTTGCCTATCGTCGTAACTCGCCCGATAGAACACATCCTCCAATTTCTTTACCAGTACCTCCAACTCTTTATTCTTTTTACTTACATCCACCCTATCGGATGTTAATTCATTCTTTATTATGTTTATTTGAGATTGAATGTTTAGCCACCCATCTTCTCCCCAATCCATTTCAGTTGATTCTTCACTCTTCCAACCGACAGATGAAATTCCAAATTTTTCATCTATCAATGCTCTCACAATTTCTTTTTCTGAAGTAAGATCACTAGTGAATACACATAATACACATGGTTTCTCAGGAAAAAGCTCTACTCCCGGCACCTTTCTAGATACTTTTGCAGCCAACACTTTTCCCTCTTCTACCAGGACATTCAATTCCTTGAGCAACGGATAGAAAGTTGTGGTTTCACCGAAATAAAGCCATTTTCCGCAAATTACCCTATCCTTATTCGGCCTACGCGGAACAACATCGTACCAGAACTCACTAGTCAAAATCATACGATATTTTTTCTTAAACAATTTGGGTGTAGCTGAGGCATGATGTCTGCTTAGAATCCAGTCCCGCACTGGCTGATCTTGCGCCAAAACTGCTCCCACTGATTTGAGCGCTCAAGAGTACGCAGGCTCTGTACGAGCCCCGCTGCTTTCTCGTTCCATTTCATGCCCGATTGACATAGGCGTTGTTTGACGATGGTCTTGCAAATGGCTTCGGTAACCCCGGAGCCAATGGGCAAGTTGTCTTTAACCAGGGTGTGGTAGTGCATGCGTAGCTTCAGGCGATGATCGTCAGATCGGACGCTGGTGAGACGTTCCTTCAGTTCCTTGGTAATCCGCTCGGGTGCGCCTTGGGTTGTGTTCGAGTTTGTGGCATTTGTCCTCTAGCCATTGCATTTTTTGCGTGCCGTTGCGCGGATGTGGGAACAGCGCGCCCGCTGCTTGCGCCAGATATTCGGTGGCGTGCCAGAAGTCGGTGACTTGAATCGAGGTATGGGCGTTGAGGAATAACCAGTTGTCGCTGGCCCCGTGGGCCACACCGATGAACAAGGCTTCGGGGTAGTGCGGCCTGGCCCGCTCGATTTCGCGCGTCATGCGTTCGAGGAAATTCAGCTTACCGCCCACGCTTGATCAATCTCGGTCTCCGGAGGATTCAAACTCCGCAGCAGTGCATCAACCACCAAAGCCCGGTCTTCAACCGGCAGAGCAGCAGCTTCCTCAATCAGTGGTTTCGTATCCATGCCTTCACCCCAGCATACTCACCGCATAGCCGATCAACTAAGGTAAAGGTATCACACCAATACGTCCCAGTTGACAAGCCGTCCCTACCAATAAGAAACAACCCTCCCACTCCCCATCCGCAACCCCACAACCCGCTCACCACCGGCAACCCCCAACCGACTCCCTCTCACAACCGGCTCCACCGAGGCACAAACCCGCACCCGCCCGCAAACCGAGCACTGATACCAGACCTGCCGAGCGGTCCCGGTCATCTCGGAGCGCACCTCGACCATATGAGACTTGCAGGAATTACAGCGCATCGGTAGTGCCTCAAAAACCATCGGTGGAAATCAGGTCGCCCAGGGCCAACGAACCCAAGGCGGCTCCGGTCAAATCAATCCCAGCTCAACGCCCCGCCGGTCTGATACTCCGTCACCCGGGTCTCGAAAAAATTCTTTTCTTTTTTCAAATCCAGGATCTCGGACATCCACGGGAAGGGATTCCCGACGCCTTCGTACTGTTCGGGCAGGCCGATCTGATTGCAACGCCGGTTGGCGATGAACTTCAGATACTCTTCGAACATCTGGGCGTTGAGGCCGAGCACGCCGCGGGGCATGGTGTCGCGGGCGTACTGGATCTCCAGTTCCACGGCTTCGCGGATCATGGCGATGATCTCGTCCTTGAAGTCAGCGCTCCATAGCTGGGGGTTTTCCAGCTTGATCTGGTTGATGACGTCGATGCCGAAGTTCATGTGCATGGACTCGTCGCGCATGATGTATTGGAACTGTTCGGCGGTGCCGGTCATCTTGTTGCGGCGGCCCATGGAGAGGATCTGCACGAAGCCGACGTAGAAGAAGATGCCTTCGAAGATCACATAGAAGGCGATCAATTCGCGCAGCAGTTTGCGGTCGTTCTCCGGGGTGCCGGTCTTGAAGTGGGGGTCGCTCAGGTGCTGGGTGAAGGGCAGGGCCCATTCGGCCTTGCGGGCGACCGCCGGGAGCTCGCGGTACATATTGAAGATTTCGCCTTCATCCAGGCCCAGGGATTCCACGCAGTATTGGTAGGCGTGGGTGTGCAGGGCCTCCTCGAAGGCCTGGCGCAACAGGTACTGCCGACACTCGGGGTTCGTGATGTGACGGTACACGGCCAGCACCAGGTTGTTCGCGACCAGTGAATCCGCGGTCGAGAAGAAACCCAGGTTGCGCTTGATGATGGTGCGCTCGTCGTCGGTGAGTCCCTTCGGGTCACGCCACAGCTCGATGTCCGCGTGCATGTTGATCTCTTGCGGCATCCAGTGGTTGGCGCAGGCGTCGAGATACTTTTGCCAGGCCCAGTCGTACTTGAACGGGACGAGCTGGTTGAGGTCGGCGCGGCAGTTGATGATGCGTTTGTCGTCGACGCGGATGCGCCCGGCCCCCATCTGCAGGGTCTCGAGCCCGGTCGCCCCGCCCGCCGGCGTCGCGGCGGGGCGGGCCTGCAGGCCGGCATCCGTCTCCATGTCTGCGGCCGCCGCATCGACGGTCGTGCGTGCCGTGGTGCCGGTCGACGCGCCGGCGACACGCCGGTCGTCGTCGCCGTCGGTCGCTGGGTCGATGTGGTCGACGACCACCGGGGCGCGCGGGGGCTTGAGCCGAGGCCTGGGTGCCGCGATGGTGGCCTGCAGTGGATCGTCCCAGTTCAGCATCTCTCCCCCTGTCGGTTCGCCTCGGTGCGCAGTGCCGCCGTCGGCGAGGGTGCGGTCCGGCCCGTTATCAGGCCGGATGCGCGTCGTAATGGTGCCGGAGTGACCTCAATCCCCCTTGGGTGGTGGTCTATGACATTGCGATAAATGTCGGGCGAGAGTTCATGTGGCCCCTCCGGCATTGACCTGTCAGACCATCGTCGATGGCCTCATTCCCACTTCAGCCCGCCGGCCTGGTATTCCGTTACGCGGGTCTCGAAGAAGTTCTTCTCCTTGCGCAGGTTGGCCTGTTCGTCCAGCCATGTCAGCGTCGGCTCGGCGCCCGGGTAGGGCTCGTCGAAGCCGAGGCTGCGTGCGCGTCGGTTCGCGATGAAACGATACTGCCCGACGTGGTCCTCCCTGCTGTAGCCGAGGATCGGGTCACGCAGGATGTAGCCGGCGTAGTCGGCCTCGGCCGCCTCGCACTCCGCCCACATCTCGGCCAGTGCCTTGGGGTCGGGACGGATGTTCTCCTCGATCATGATCTGCTTGGCGACACGGATCCCGAACGAGGCATGCAGCACCTCGTCGCGCATGATGTACTGCAGCTGCTCGGCGGTCCCCTTCATCAGACCGCGGCGCTGCAACGCGAAGATCGGGCTGAAGCCGTTGTAGAACCAGCAGCCCTCGAACACCCCGGCGAAGAAGATGTAGGCCATCAGGAAGTTCTCGAGCTCGTCGCGATCGGTCAGGTCGATGTCGG
>JAGRGI010000145.1 GCA_020445565.1 Chromatiales bacterium | reverse complement strand
CTCTTGGCGAGTGTCGTCAGATCCGCCACCACACCACTGTGCTCCATCGCAAACACCTTGCCGGTACGGCCGGCGCCCGCCTGCACTTCATCCGCGATCAACAGAATGCCATGCTGATCACAGAGCACGCGCAACTGGCGCAGAAACTCATTGGGTGCGACGTAAAACCCGCCCTCGCCCTGAACCGGTTCGATGATGATCGCTGCAACCCGTTCCGGCTCCACATCCGCTTTGAAAAGTGTCTGCAGTGCAGCCAGAGACTGTTCGCCGCTGATGCCGTGAACCGCTATCGGAAAAGGAACATGGTAGATCTCTGCGGGGAAGGGTCCGAATCCAACCTTGTAGGGGACCACTTTGCCAGTGAGCCCCAGCGTCATCACGGTACGGCCGTGGTAGCCACCATTGAATGCGATAATCGCGGGGCGGCCAGTATAGGCACGCGCAATCTTGACCGCATTCTCCACTGCCTCCGCGCCAGTGGTGAGAAACAGTGATTTTTTCGGCGCATCGCCCGGTGCCAGCTGGTTGAGCCGCTCCGCCAACGCAACATACGGCTCATAGGGCATCACCTGGAAACAGGTGTGAGTATAACGCTCCATCTGCGCCTGCACCGCGGCCATCACCTTGGGGTGGCGGTGCCCGGTATTCAGTACGCCGATGCCACCGGCGAAATCGATATACCGCTTACCTTCGACATCCCAGATCTCCGCATTCTCGGCGTGATCGGCGTAGAGGTTATGCATATTGGCAACTCCCCGGGCCACTGCCTGGTTGCGCCTGTGCAAAAGATCGGAATTTGTTGTCATGATACTGAGCCTTGGTCTGTTAGCTAGCGGGTGATAATTGAGACGGTCGTGCCGCTGGGGTCAGGCACCAATGCCGCCCACACAGAGATATTTGATCTCCAGGTAATCCTCCATTCCATACTTGGAGCCTTCCCGCCCGATACCCGATGATTTGACTCCGCCAAAAGGGGCAATCTCGGTGGAGATGATCCCTGCATTGATGCCCACCATGCCGTAGTCCAGCGCCTCAGCGACACGAAAGACCCGTGCCAGGTCGCGGCTGTAGAAGTAGGAGGCAAGTCCGAACTCGGTGTCGTTGGCCATCTGCACTGCCTCCGCCTCATCGGTAAAGCGGAATAATGGCGCCAGCGGGCCAAACGTCTCCTCCTTCGCCACCGCCATCTCCGGCGCCACGTCGGTCAGCACCGTAGGCTGGAAGAATGTACCACCCAGGCTATGCCGGCCACCTCCGGTCACCACCTTGGCCCCCTTGGCCAGCGCGTCAGAAATATGGGCCTCGACCTTCTCCACGGCTGCCTGGTTGATGAGCGGACCCTGGGCCACCCCGTCCTCCATCCCGTTCCCCACCTTGAGCCGCTGCTCCACCGCCGCTGCGAGTTTGCGGGCAAATTGGTCGTAGACCCCATCCTGCACCAGAAATCGGTTGACGCAGACGCAGGTCTGACCACTGTTGCGATATTTCGACGCCAGCGCCCCTTCGACAGCCGCATCGAGATCAGCGTCATCGAATACGATAAACGGGGCATTGCCGCCCAGTTCAAGCGAGACCTTCTTGATGGTGCTGGCACACTGCTCCATCAATATACGGCCTACTTCGGTGGAGCCGGTAAAACTGAGTTTGCGTACGATTGGACTCGATGTCATCTCACCCCCGATGGCCCGGGAGTTGCCGGTTACCACGTTCAACACGCCGGCAGGAATCCCGGCGCGTTCGGCCAGTTCGCACAGCGCCAATGCCGAATAGGGGGTCTCCAGCGCCGGCTTGACCACCATGGTACAGCCCGCTGCCAGCGCCGCGCCGGCTTTACGGGTAATCATCGCCGCCGGAAAGTTCCAGGGAGTGATCGCCACGCAGACTCCAATCGGCTGCTTGATCACGATGATGCGCTTGTCCGCCTGATGCTGCGGAATCACGTCACCGTA
>JAGRGI010000144.1 GCA_020445565.1 Chromatiales bacterium | reverse complement strand
CGATGCCCACGTAGTCCCACATGAATCGCCGCAACTCATCCCAGTTGTGGGATACCACCACTTCCTCGTCGGAATCGGTGACACGGCTTTCGTCCCATGCGGGCAGGTTGGGAGGCACTGGGGCCCGATCTGACTGCTCTACGATATCTGCAGCGGCGAACTTGGCGAAGGTGAGACATTCCAGCAGCGAATTGCTGGCCATGCGGTTGGCCCCGTGCAGGCCGGTAAAGGCCACCTCGCCGATGGCGTACAGACCGGCCAGGTCGGTACGGCCGCACGCGTCGGTGTATACCCCGCCACAGGTATAGTGGGCGGCCGGCACCACAGGGATCGGCTGTCGGGTGATGTCGATTCCCAGACCGATGCAGCGTTCGTAAATGGTCGGGAAGTGCTCGCGTACGAAGCCGGCGGGTTTGTGGCTGATGTCCAGAAACACCGAGTCCAGACCCAGACGCTTCATTTCGTGGTCGATGGCGCGGGCGACGATGTCGCGGGGCGCAAGCTCGGCACGGGGGTCGAAACGCGGCATGAAGCGTTCGCCATTCGGCAGTTTCAGGAGCGCCCCTTCACCACGCAGGGCCTCGGTGATAAGAAATGAGCCTGCTGCCGGATGGTACAAGGTGGTGGGGTGAAACTGCATGAATTCCATGTTGCCCACCCGGCATCCTGCGCGCCATGCCATGGCGATGCCGTCGCCGGTGGAAACGTCCGGGTTGCTGGTGTAGAGGTACGCCTTGCTGGCACCGCCGGTGGCCAATACCACGAAGCGTGCCGCAATCACACCGACCTGCTCGTGCTGGCGGTCGAGCAGATAGGCCCCCAGGCAGCGATTCTGCGCCAAGCCCATGCGTCTTCCGGTGACCAGGTCGACCGCGATGCGATGTTCGAAGATGTCAATGTTTTCCCGGGCCCGGGCTTGCCCGACCAGGGTGTTGGCGACCGCCAGCCCGGTGGCGTCGGCAGAGTGGATCACCCGCCGGTGGGTATGCCCTCCCTCGCGGGTGAGGTGGTAGCGCGGCTGGCCGTGTTCGTCGGGCACCATGGTGAATTCGATGCCCATGTCCAGCAGCCACTCGATGCACTCGCGGCCGTGGTGCACGACCTTCTCCACCACGTCGCGATGGCACAGCCCGGCGCCGGCGTTCAGGGTGTCTTCGATATGGGATTCGAGGGTGTCATCCTCGGCGAGTACCGCCGAGATACCGCCCTGAGCATAGAGGGTGCTGCCTTCGCGCAGCGGCCCTTTGGATACCACGGCAATGCGCAAAGAGCTTGGCAACCGCAGGGCCAGACTCAAACCGGCGGCGCCGGTGCCGATCACCAATACATCGTAGGGTTGGCCGTTTCGCACGCTGGCAGCTTCCGCCGATAGTCGTCACAGAGCGGTAAGAATACGGCCCGTTCGGGACCGCGATCAAGTTACTCGAACAGCGCGGTTACCCGCCAGTCCCATCCCTGGCGCTCCATGCGCACGTGGACGGGCTGCTGGCCCAGTTGCCCCACCCGAAAGACAAACCGGTCGATGCCCTCGAAAAAGGCATAACTCACGTTTCCCAGCATCGATCCCTTTTCGTTGCTCGAGGTGTCGTTCTTGGAACGCAGCACATTGCGCACCCAATCCAGGTTGATCAGCGCATTGATGGCCTTCTTGCCCAGCAATTCCACGCCGTCCTGAAACCAGGTGGAGACCGGGTTATCGGGCGTTTCCCGTGGCGACTCACCCATCAGATTGCTGCGCGAACTTTCCCGAACCGCAGCCAGATCCACCAGCTTGGCCAGGGCACCCCGGTCGTTTTCCATGACGGCATGGTCCAGTTCATAAAGGGTGTAGTAGGGCAGCGCCACATAGGCGGCGAGCAGCGACAGAAATATGATGACTATCGAACGCATGATGGGTACCTGGGCCGGGTAAATTGCCGAATTCTAACCCAGCGCGTGCTTTGCTTTCTTGCCGAGCGTTACAGGGCCAAGCGTTCCAAAGCGTGGTGTACGTCTTCAGTCAGCCCGGCTGGCCATTCCCGCAAGCGCTTTCGGGAGCCGGAGGCCGGTGTGACACCCTGAAGTCGTGCTGGATTCAGGTCCCAAATGAAAAAGGGGCCAGGACTTGCGTCCTGACCCCTTGCCTTGTTGGTGGGCGGTACTGGGATTGAACCAGTGACCCCTGCCGTGTGAAGGCAGTGCTCT
>JAGRGI010000143.1 GCA_020445565.1 Chromatiales bacterium | reverse complement strand
TCGGCTCGCCGCCCATGGTCAGGCGAACATCGTTGTTCTGCAACTCCTCTTCGACTTTTCGTCCCAACGCATTGATGGCCGCCCACTGGTCTTCGCTATAGGGCTTGGTGACGCGCGGGTCTTCGTGGATACGTGTGACCGTGTTGCTGTGGAAGAATTCCACCTCGGCCTTGTCGACCGCCCCGGTGATGGGGGCAGAGCCCAGCGGTTCAGGTGTGCAGGAAAGCGGGATATGACCTTCACCGGCAAACAGGCCGGAGGTGGGATCCAGCCCCACCCAGCCGGCCCCGGGCAGGTAGACCTCGGTCCAGGCATGCAGATCGGTGAAATCGGACTCTGGCCCTGACGGGCCATCCAGGGACTTCTGATCCGGCGCCAACTGCACCAGATAGCCGGACACGAAGCGTGCCGCCAGCCCCAGATGGCGCAGGATCTGAACCAGCAGCCAGCCGCTGTCGCGACAGGACCCCAGAGCCTTACCGAGCGTTACCTCACAGCTTTGCACGCCCGGCTCCATTCGAATCGTGTAGCCGATGTCGTTCTGCAAGCGGTTGTTGAGGGCCACCAGAAAATCGATGGTACGCTGGCGGGAGGTGTCCACCCCCTTGAGCCATTCGTCCAGCAACGGTCCTCCTTCATCGATCTCCAGGTAGGGTTGAAGATCGCGCAAGGTGTGCTTGGGGTACTTGAACGGGTAGTGCTCGGCAAACTCTTCCAGGAAGAAATCGAAGGGATTGACCACCGTCATCTCGGCAACCAGATCCACCTCTACCCGAAACTTGCGGGTGCGCTCGGGAAATACCAGACGGGCCAGGAAGTTGCCGAACGGGTCCTGCTGCCAGTTGATGAAGTGTTTGTCCGGCGTGATTTTCAGCGAGTAGCTGAGTATCGGCGTGCGGGAATGGACCGCCGGGCGCAGTCGCACCACCTGGGGACCCAGAGACACAGGCCGATCGTAGTTGTATTCGGTTACATGGTTCAGCGCTACACGAATCGCCATGGAGAGGGTTCCCGTGAGGAGAGGGGTTCAAAGAGAGTACAGACGCCCGCAGTCGGGGCAGCCGCTGCCATCATGCACCGGAAACGGGCGCCGATCTGGCAACAAAAGGCCAGGGACGGACGCCCGCGAAAACTGCCCACTAAAGCTAGCAGAAAGCGAGCCAGTCGGAAGTGTCGCCGTGACCCAGGCAGTTTTTCCCGCCGCCTTTGCCGACCTGGCTCATATGCTAATGGTCTCGAGCGGCAAGGTGATTTCAAACGTGGTGCCCGACGGGGAGTCCGGCAGCAGGCTCAGTTGCCCACCATGGGCCTCGACCATGCGCTTGGCGATGGGCAGCCCCAGCCCCGTCCCCCCCACCTTGCCACTGGCGAAGGGTTTCCATAGACGGTCCCGGATCTCAGCAGGAATGGGTTCCCCCTGATTTTGGATATACAGACACAGCCGTCCCTGGCGGTAGTCTGTCTTGACCGACCAGACCGCCTGGGTCCCCGGAACGGACGCTTCGCAGGCATTGCGGGTGAGATTGAGCAGAGCCTGTTGCAAACGGTCCGGGTCCACATGCACGGTGATGGCCCGCAAGGGCGGCTCCAGCCGTAAGGCTGCGCCTCTCGAGGCTGCCAATTCCTGGTTGGCCGCCACCAGCGACTCCAGCAGGGCAATCAGGCTGACGTCACGGCGCTGCAATACAAGCGGCTTTGCATAAAGAAGAATGTCTTCCAGCAGGCGTTCCATGCGCTGTGCCTCTTTCACCGCCAGACTGCTGCGTTTGCGTGCCGAGCCCGACAAGTCCGCCCGCTCCAGATACTGCAAGGCCAGCGAAATGGTGGCCAGTGGATTGCGAATCTCGTGGACGATTCCCGAAGAGAATTCACCAATGGCCGCCAAACGGGCCTGGTCGATCAAGCGCAGGGTATTGCTGAAACTGTGGGCCACCAGGGTGCCGATATTGTGGAACAGTTCCAGGTGTTCCTCGCCGTAGGCGCCTGCTTCACGACTGGCGAACACCAGCAGACCGGGAGCGCCATGATGGTCGTCCAGAGGCAGGACAATCGCGCTGTTGAGACCCTGATCGGCCAAATACCCCAGCAAAGCAACATCCGGAGCATGCAGCGCGGCGCCAGGCAGATCGTCGATATGCACCGCCCCGCCGTTCCAAGCCGGGTCGGTTTCGGTACGCAGATGCGGCGCGGCGTCATCGTCGCGTAGGCCGTCGCCATAGGCACGTTGCAGCTCCAGCGGCGAACCGTCGGCCGGCCGATACAATGCCCCAACCCAATCCAGGGGCAGTATGGAACGGATTTCGCGGTATACCACTTCCAGGGTATGGTCCAGATCGCTGTCCTGCTGAATGGTGTCGATGAGGCGAAAAAGAACCTGCACACGTCGGGAGGCGTCGTTGAACGTCTTGGTTAGCCAACCGATTTCATTGCGGTCGCGAACCTCGATCTCGTGTCCGAATCCGCCTCGGGCCACGCGGCGGAAACCGTCCACCGCCCGGTCCAAGGGGCGCAACACCTTGACAACAAACCACAGTGCAGTCCCCAGGGTCACCAGCAGGGTCAGCAACATCACGCCGCGATTGACCAGGTTCAGATGGCCGATATGGCGCTGACTCTGAACCTGGTAGTTCATGAACAGCGACTCGGTGACCACATCCAACTGCATCGCGTTCTGTTCAATGTACTCGGCGGCCCATTCCAGACGCGGTTCGGCCTTGTCGTCGCCGATGCGTTCAAACAAACCTTCGCGGAAAGCAGCCCAGGTTGATCGCACCTTCTCCACGGCCGCCTTCGTTGCCGGGTCCAGAATCGGGCGCATCATGTCGCCCAGGCCGGTAAGGGCGTCGGGAAACTCACCGCTGACAAATGCCCGGCTGATCTGATCAATGGTCATTACGTGATCGTTCAGATCCTGGTAATACAGGCGAACGTCCCGGTAATAGGTATCGTAGTCCCGAGGCGCATTCTCCTTATACAGCATTGCCTGGCGCGTAAGACGCTGGGCGGTGAGTTGCAGCCGCGCCGCCAGATTGAGGATCACATCGTCGCTACGCCGGGCATCTATGGCGTACAGGGTGTAACTGGATGCACCGGCACTTATCGCCAGCACCAGGGCCAGGGCCAGGCCGATCTGAAACTTCAGGGTACGAAACCACAAAACCACGTTCTCCTCGTCACGGGCATTTCCGGCAAAGACCGGAGCAGGCGCCCGAATTTCGCCACAATTCTTCGCCGCTTCGCCCCTACTCCTGCCCGCCACTGACCGTTCATCGCGTTTTCATGGTAGCGCAGTCCGAACAACCACTCCGGGATTCACCATGAAACCTCAGCTCCTGCCACCTTGTCTTTTCATCCTTTATTGTCTGTTCTTCAGTCTGCCGGCCCATGCCGAGGCTCCGCACGACCTGGGTGGCGGCGCCCTGTTGCTGGCCGATGAGCGCGGCGCCGCCAGTGAGGCGCCCCTGATCGAAACCCGCGTGGAGATCGACGTTACCGGACTGATCGCCCGCGCCCGCGTGATACAAACCTTCCGCAACCCCTCTCCCAATTGGACCGAGGGCCGCTATGTCTTCCCCCTGCCGGCGGATGCCGCCGTGGATCACCTCGACATGCAGGTGGGCGAGCGGCGTATCGAAGGCCAGATCCAGGAGCGTCAACAGGCCAGGCAAACCTACGAACAGGCCCGGCAAGAAGGCAAGGTGGCCAGTCTGGTTGAACAGGAACGCCCCAACATCTTCAGCCAGTCGGTGGCCAATATCGCCCCCGACGCCGAAGTCACCGTGGCCATCGAGTACCAGCAGACCGTCAGCTTCCGCGACGGCCAATTCAGCCTGCGCTTTCCCCTGGTGGTCGGGCCGCGCTACATCCCTGGCGTTCCGCTCACCGAGTCCGCCAGCATCAGTGCCGGTGGCTGGGGCAAGGCCACCGGCCAGGTGCCCGATGCCGGGCGCATCACCCCGCCTGTGCTTCGCCCCGGTGAGGGCAACGGTCCGCGGGTTAGCCTGCACATCCGCCTGGCCGCTGGCCTGCCCCTGGCAACGGTCAGCAGCCCCAGTCATGGCATCGTTACCCGCACCGGCGGCGACCAGAGCATCGATGTGCAGTTGAGCGCGACAACCGTCCCCGCGGATCGGGATTTCGTCCTGCAATGGGCGCCCACACCGGCCGATGCGCCCCGCGCCGCCTTGTTCGCCGAGCAGATCCAGGGCCAGACCCACGCCCTGATGATGGTGATGCCGCCCAACGACGAAACCGCCGGTGTCCAGCCGCCTGCCCGTGAGGTGGTGTTCGTGGTCGATACCTCCGGTTCCATGGCCGGGGAGTCCATGCCTCAGGCGAAAGCGGCACTGCAACTGGCCTTGCAACGCCTGCGGCCGGCTGACCGATTCAACATCATCCGCTTCAGCGACACCACGCGCTCACTGTACCAGGCCAGCCAGACCGCCAGTCCGGGCAACCTGAGCCGGGCAAGCGGTTTCGTCTCCGCACTGCTGGCCGACGGTGGCACCGAGATGGCGCCAGCACTGCGGTTGGCCCTGCAAGACGATCGCCAAGGCAAGGAACTGCGACAGGTGGTGTTTCTCACCGACGGCGCTGTCGGCAACGAAGACGCCCTTTTCGATCTGATTCGAACCCATCTGGGGCGCAGTCGCTTATTCACCGTGGGTATCGGCTCGGCACCGAACAGCTGGTTCATGACCCGGGCGGCGGATTTCGGTCGCGGCAGCTACACCTACATTGCGGACCAGGGTCAGGTACAGGCCCGTATGGATGATCTGTTTCGCCGGCTGGAGCGCCCGGCAATGACCGATCTGGCCCTGAACCTGCCTGAGGGGCTTTCGGCCGAGATCCACCCTGAGCGTATTCCCGATCTCTACGACGGCGAACCGCTGATGGTGGTCATGCGCTTTCCCTTGGCCCTGGAGTCCATATCCGGTGAACTGTCCATTCAGGGTCAGCGTGGCGGACGCCCATGGCAAGTGACGCTGCCGTTGGATCGGTCCGGCGAGGGCGAGGGTATCGGCGTACTCTGGGCACGCAGGCGAATCGCCGATTTGATGGCCAGGGAGCGGTCCACCGAAGCCGGCGGCGTGCGCGAACAAATCGTCGACACCGCCCTCGCCTATCACCTGGTAAGCCAGTACACCAGCCTGGTGGCGGTGGACGTAACTCCGTCACGTCCCCTTGCAGAGACCCTGGCGAGCCATGCGGTACCCACTCATCTGCCCAAGGGCTGGGAATTCGACAAGGTCTTCGGTTCACTACCGAGAACCGCCACCGCGGCGCCCTTGTTCCTGGCGATGGGCGCGGGCCTGCTGTTCCTGGGCGCGGTGTTTGCCTTCGAGACGAGGCAGGTGCGATGAGCACCCGGCCGGCGCGACTGATGGCGCTGACCTTCCTGCTCGCCGGCCTCGGCCTAACGTTTTGGGGCCTGTATATCCCGGCCAAGGCATGGCTGGCCCAGCAACTGCTGGAAAACGCCTGGGCCAACAGCCACGCCACCCAGGCGGTGAAACCCTGGCCCTGGGCCGACACCTGGCCCGTGGCGCGCCTGGGGGTTCCCGGCCTGGGGATCAGTCAGATCGTGTTGGAAGGGGCGGCAGGCAACAGTCTGGCCTTCGGCCCCGGCCACATGAACGGTTCCGCCGGACCTGGCGAGTCAGGCAATGTGGTCATCGCCGGGCATCGCGATACCCATTTTCGATTTTTACCCAACCTGGAGGTCGGAGATCGGCTACATCTGGAAGACGCCAGGGGTACGATTTGGTCCTATCGCATCGCTGGCAGCGAGGTGGTGGATTCGCGTTCTACCCGGCTGGTATTGTTGGGGCAGTCGGACAGTCACCTTACCCTGGTGAGTTGTTACCCTTTCGACGGCCTGGACCCAGGCGGCCCCTTACGCTATTTGGTGCACGCAGTCCTGGAACCGTGAGGGTGAATTCAACCCAGTCCCAGGTCCCTGGCATAGAGCGCCAATTGCACCCGATTGCGTGCCTGCAGGCGTTCCTGCAGACGTTGCAACTGATTGCGCACGGTATTGGGGGAGATGCCCAGGTCTCGGGCGATCTCCTTGTTGCTGAGCCCCTGGGCCAGGTGTTCCAGGATCTCCTGCTCGCGAGCGGTGACCCGCTCACCCTGAGGCAGTTCACGGGTATAGCGGATAGCGCCGTCGGTCGGCGGCGCGGTATCGATGTTGATACGCTGAAACAGGGTGCGCACCATGGGATCCGACACCCGGCACTCGCCCCGCGCCGCCGCCACGATGGCCTCCAACAGACGATCGGGAGGACCGTCCTTGAGCACATAGCCACAGGCGCCGGAACGCACCGCGTCGAGAAAAATCTCGTCGTCATCGCAGACGGTCAGCACGATGATCTGCAGATCGGCCTGGGCCTGTAACAGGGCGCCAAGGCCGGCCACGCCGGTGCAACCGGGCAGGTTGTGATCCAGAAGAACGACATCGGCGCGGTGTGTTTGAAGCCAGACCAGGGCTTCATCGACACTGCCCACCTCGGCCAGGGCCTCGATGCTCGGCTCGGTTTCAAGGAGATGGCGTATGCCCTGGCGAAAAATCGGGTGATCGTCCACCGTCAATACGCCTATCGTGCCAATTCTGCCCGCGGGGTTGTACTGCATCTCCATGGGGAGACCACTCCAAGACGACCTGCACGTCGCCCTTGCTTGTAATTGTGACATCAAGGCTACCACCCAGCCGCGCCGCCCTGCTGCGCATTGTCGCTATACCTTGACCCATATCAAACCTTGAGGGCTCAAGGGCTTGGGCACGATTGCTGATCTCAATGCACACCGTTTGACGCTCCGGCACCGAATAGGCGCGCAGCCGTGCACTGGATTCGCTACCGTGCTTGCGCACGTTCCACAACGCCTCCTGCACGATCCGAAGCACCTCCAGTTGGGCATCCATCGGCAAGGGCAACGGCTCTGCCGGGAGCTCGCTACGCAGTCGCAAGCCATGCCAGTGGCCGAAACGCCCCAGGAACTCGCCCAGATTGCGCCACAGGTCCCTTCCCTCCGGCAACCGCAACTCGAAGATGGCGCTACGGATGCTCGCCTTGGCATCGTCCAGGCGCGCGCCGATGGCAGCGAAGCGCTCGTCCAGTTTGCCGTCACTGTCCAGGCCGCGGGTCATACGCCCCAGGGCGTGCAGCTCCAGTGACAGCCCGTTGATGATCTGCGCCATCTGATCGTGCAACTCGTTGCTCAGCCTTTGGCGCTCCTCCACCACGGCCATACGTCGCTGACCGGCGTGCAGAGCGGCAGTCTTCAAGGCAATAAGCACTTGATTGGCGAGACGTTGCAACAGGTCCACGGCGAAATCGTCGAAATAATCAGCGGTTCGGGAGAAGCCGCATAGCAGCCCCTCGGCTTCTTCGCGGTCGCCCACCCTGACAAACAGGGCGCTGCGCAAACCCGCCGCCAGGAAACGCCCCTCCACATCGGCATCGCAAAACAAGCGGCCCTCACCCGCCACCCTGGCCGCGCGATTGGCCGCCAGATCCCCCAAAACCAGGTAACTCGGCCGATCATCCGGCAGATTCGGTTCCACCAGTGCGGCGATCTCCCCCACCAGCGGAAGGCGGTCGCCAAGGGCGAAACCGGCGGGCAGCTCACCGGCGCACTGACGGATCACCAGTCTGCGGAGATCGCCGTGACTACAGTCCAGGAACCAGGCCAGATCGGAGTTCAGCAGAGTCTTCGCCTGACGCACCGATTCCACCAGCACGCTGTCCAGATCGAGAAATCCGGAAATACTCAGACCAATGCCATAGAGGGCCTGGGCGGCATCGCGCTGACGACGGATGGTTTCGATCAGCGTGGCGTTGTGGATCGCCGCATCCAGGTAATAACCCACACCCTCCAGATCGACCATGTGCTGCTGCGTGAATTGCTCGCCGGGGGCGGACACCAGTTGCAATAACCCCTCCAACTGTCCGACGCCGGTCACCGGAATGCAGATCATGTTCTGCCGACGGTCGAGGCGGATGCCGGTGCGCTCGTAAAGGGCCTCACGCAGACCCTTGTGCAACAATTCCATACGACCGCTGGCCTTGACGGCGCCGCAGTTCCAACCGGCCTCTCCCACCTCCAGCAGCCGGTCTTGCACAAGGACGTTGTCGGGCAGGCCGCTGACCCGCAGCACCCGCAAAGGCGCATCGGTGGCATCGCGAAACAGCAGCACACCGATGCATGCCCCGGTGTGCTCCATCACCACCCGGAATACCCGGTCGGTCACCAGCTCCGGCGCCTGTTTGCGGGCCAGCTCGTCGGCTATGCGGTGGCACAGTCGCACGCAATGCAGGTGCAAGCGCTCGCTGCGACGCTTGCGCGCAAACAGCCACAACGCCACCGCCAGGGCGGTGGAGGCCAGTACGAAGTCAATCCAGGCCAGATACACGTCAGCGGGCGCTGGCCGAGCGGGCCTCTGCCCATTGCGGTTCCAGCTCCGCGAGCCGATCGATGTGCTCCACCAGGGCTGCTGGCAGTTCGGCACGCCGGTCCGCCAGTTGGTTCAGGAAGGCAGCCATGGGGCCTATGCCTCGGTCCTGGCTCAGTGAGCGGCGCATACGCTCCAGGTCCTCCGGCAACGCATCGCGGTGGTCATGGCAGGCGCCGAGCAGGTTGAGGATGGCGTTCTCCTTGGCCTTCGCCAACTGCTTTTTGGCCTTTTTTTGCGCGAATTTCGCCTTCAGGCTCATGCTTCACTCCAACGTCTTCATCAACTTTTCGATTTGTTCAGGAGATAGCGGCCGCACGCCACTACCCTCCTGTCGCAGCGCGCCGCGACCATCCCGACCCACCCAGGCGTCCACCGCCAGGCCGTCCGGTCCACGGGCACCCGTGGCGGAACCCAGACCCAGCGCGGTGCGGGAACCGTGGCAACTGTCGCAGCCGCGCGCCTTGCCGGTGGTATGGGGGGAAAGAGCGGCAAAGCGGCGGCGAAACCGTTGTTCAGACCAATCGGGGTGCTCGGCGCTGAGGATCATCCCCGGCACCACGGGCACAATCTGCCCCTGCTCGTTCACCCCCAAGGCGGGCAGACCGCTTTCCACGTCCCAGCGCTCTTCGATCCAGCGCCCCTTCGTCATTCGGCCAAGCCTATGATCCCACTGCTCCTCCTCAGGAGCGTAGCGCAAATGACAGCCATAGCACTGCGGCGCCCATTGGCTGTGGCAGGCGGAACAACTGAGGTTTGCATGGTCTTCGGCCCCGGCGTGAGACTCGGCGGTCCACACGGGTATGCGTCTGGGCAGGCCGTCCAGCTTGCCATGGAGGATCAAGTCGCTTTCCGAGACTTGCACGTTCCACAGGGGCGTCCCTGTGCGCCCGGTTACCAGGAACCCGGTACGCTCATCCGCAGGGAAGGGTATCCGCTCCCGAAACTTCAACTCGTCCGCGTTCCACTGCGGGAAGGTCTTACGGTCTGCCTGATTGCGGTGGCAGTCCTCGCAGGCGATGTCCAGTCCAGCGGTCCCCATCAGACCAGTGGCCGTATGGCAATCGATACAGGCCAGCCCGGCGGCATGATGGCTGTCCGCCGGACGCCGCCGCACAGGACGACCATCGTCCAGCGTCCCCACCACCGGCTCATTGCCATAGCCGTTCACCTCCGCAAGACCGGCATAGTTGAGGGCGATTCGGCCAGAGCGCGCATGGCAGCCAAAACAGCGCTCATCGCCCACGCGGGCGGTGATGCCCCGATCGGGTCCGGCCCAATGACAGGCGAGGCAACCACCGCCACGATTGGCCGCCGGCGGCAGACTGGGATTGCGCGGCCGCGCCAGGTGACAACCGGCGCAGAGTTTGTCCAACAGGCTATCCGCCCAGGGTTGTCCCCAGGCCAGGCGCGTTGTCCTCACCATGCCATCGCCATGGGCCATGGGGTTGTGACGCACGGATGCCGTACGATCGGCGTGACACCGGCCACAGGTCTGATCCGCGTTGGCCAGATCGCCCGGATACGCCAAAAGCCCCCGATGCGCGGTCGGCAGGTCGGTTGCTGACGGGTCTCCGCGATGACAGAGGTCACAGGCCAGCATCTCGTGCGCTGGCCCGGCGTGTCGCGCCATTTCGTCGTGACAAGCCCCACAGGCAGCCAGTCCTGCGGACACATGCCCCACCAGTAGCGACAAAAATAAACAGATACCGAATGGTATGGATCGACCGCTATGCTGGTACATTTTGCTCCTATGCCTATTCGCCGGGGCTGCCTAGTATGGCAAAAAGCATCGCAACGATTCAGAGGCCGGCGCAACCGGCAAGTCTTTTTCCGTTGCCGCAGGTACTGCATCCTCCGGCAACCACCCCTCTCCTCGCCCTGCAGGAGTAATCCCAGCCGTTACCGCCCCACATCAGGGGCGGTATTTTTTCGTCATGTGGTCCTGGCCGGCGAACGCGGTATGATGCCCCTTCAGTTGCGCTGCAAACGAGGAAAGCCCAAATGCGCGGATCGATTCGTGTACTTGCCCCTGTGGTTCTGCTGTTGCTGTCCACCATGGTGGCAGCCGAACAGAGCCTCACGGCGATTCAGGCCAAACCCCCTGCCGACGATTTTGCGCTTATCGACCTTCAGGGCAAGATCCATCGCCTGGAAGACTTTCGGGGCAAACCGCTGATCGTGAATTTCTGGGCGACCTGGTGCCCACCCTGCCGTCGCGAAATGCCCTCCATGGAACGGGCGTGGCAACAATTGCAGACACAGGGGGTAGCCATGGTGGCGATCGATGTGGGAGAGGACGAGGCGGCTGTGGCCGGATTTCTAGAACAGACGCCGGTGAGCTTTTTGATGCTGCTGGATAAGGATTCTTCGGTGGTCCAGAGCTGGCCGGTACTCGGCCTGCCCACCACCTTTGTGGTCGATGCGCAGGGCCGGTTTGTCTACAAGGCCGTGGGTGGCCGGGAGTGGGACGATCCTGCCCTGTTACAGCAGGTGTTGGACCTGCGATAGTGCTCGGCAGAAATTGGGAAAACCAATGACAGTCGCTCAGTTCAGCTGTTATGTTTCTAAAGACACTTCGATACTATGAATCTAAAAACAGCATTTTTATTTTTTTGCGTAATTGGAGCATTGCTCCCGCTATCCCAGTTTGCCCCTTGGCTCGCTGATAACGGACTAAACCTGTCGCTATTCTTTAGCGAACTTTTTTCAACTAGAATCGGTGGCTTTTTCGGTTTGGATGTCATCATATCTGCGATGGTCTTAATCCTGTTCGTTCTTATTGAATCCAAGCGGCTGGCTATGCGAAATGCATGGCTTCCGATAACTGCAACCTTGGGGGTTGGCGTTTCATTAGGATTGCCATTGTTTCTTTATATGCGACAGAAACACATGGATGCCGAATCATAACTAGGACATCGAGGCAGATGAGGGTGGCTTCCATGAACAGGACAAGGGTTAAATTGCAATGATGCAAGCATCCGACTATCAAGAGTACGACGCGCTGGGCCTTGCCGGGTTGGTACGTTCAGGACAGGCCACAGCACAGGAGTTGTTGCGTGCGGCCAGAGAGCGTCTTGAAGCAGTGAATCCGACACTGAATGCCGTCATTTGCCCTATGGACAGTCTGGCAGATAAGTTGGCTGCAAAGATGGACACCAGTGCTCCATTCTGCGGCGTGCCATTTCTTGTGAAGGACTTGATGCTACCATTTTCCGACTACCCAATGTCGAATGGCAGCAACGCGATGAAATCCTATGTCCCTGATACCAACAGTCCTACAGCGGACAGAATCCTTCAGTCGGGATTTGTCGTATTCGGTAAAACCAATACCTCGGAACGTGGTGCATCCTCAATCACCGCTCCTGATGCTTTCGGTGAAACCAGAAACCCGTGGGATCCACGGCTGAATTCGGGTGGTTCAAGCGGGGGTAGCTCTGCCGCTGTGGCTGCCAGAGTTGTCCCAATGGCCTATTCCAGTGACGGTGGAGGCTCGATCCGTTTTCCTGCTTCGTACTGCGGAATCTTCGGCTATAAACCTTCCCGTGGCCTGAACAGATTCGAGGATTTTTCCAAATCCTGGGGTGGTGCGGTGGTGAGTCATGTATCCACCCTGAGTGTTCGCGACAGCGCTGCCTATTTGGATGCCGTCACCGGAAAAACCGATACGAATTATTCGACCGCAAACCCGCCGCCGGATTCCTATCTCTATGCGGCCACGCAAACACCATCACCTTTGAAAATTGGTCTGATTACGGAATCCCCGATCGGATCGCCTGTGCACATAGACTGTGTTGCCGCAGCTGAGAATGCAGCGAAGTGCTGCGAAAAGCTCGGACACCATGTAGAAGCCACCGCATGGAACTTTGATGGCAAAGAATTGATGCGCGCGTTTCTGACCATCGTGTTTCAGTACACATCGCGCGACGTCGCTGCTATGGCCGCCTTGCTTGCTACGCCGGAATCGCAAATTGACATTGAACTCAACACCCGGTTTATGTCTGTCGTAGGAGCCGGCATCAGCCCCGAACGCGTCGAGTGGGCGCTGGGCATCTGGAAGCTGGCTGCAGAACACATGTCGAAACTGCACAAGCAATATGATGTGTTACTTACGCCGGCAGTCGCAACACCTCCACTGACCTCCGGTGCGCTTGATCCTAGTGGGGTAGAACGTGTTCTCATGCGATTGTTGATCGCAACCGGTCTCGGTAAAAAAATCGGAACTGACGGTTTCCTAGATTCTGTTATCGAGAAATCTCTGTATCAGACACCCTTTACCCCTATAGCGAATATGACGGGGCAACCCGCGATGTCGGTTCCTCTGTATTGGGATCGGAACAATCTGCCACACGGCGCACATTTCATGGCAGCCGAAGCAAATGACAAACTACTGTTTCAGCTCGCAGCGCAACTCGAGGCGGAATATCCGTGGCGAAACCTTGCACCGATAATCTGAACATAACAAAGCCATAAATTCGCTCCTTGCGGTCGCCGGACGCTCGCAGGCTCGCGCCGTTTATGGCAAACGATGACCGGCTTGCCGCGACGGGTAGGGCTTAACCTGGCGTCATCCGAAACTGCCGCAATTGCGCATGGTATTCGATGCCCCGCTCCCGCAGATACGCCTCCAGAGCCTGACGATCGATGTTCATGGCCAGAGTCAGGTCGTCCAGATCCCGATAGTCGTTGCGCAGCTTCATGTTGAGCAGGCTGTAAAGCATGGCCGGGGCCATGCCCGTGTAGTCGCCCAGGCTCATCAGGCTGCCTCCGGCACCATCGCCGGACCGGAGTTCCGACGGCGGATGCGATCCCAGACCTTGTCGTGAAAGTAATAGGCGACGGTGTTGACTGCCGGCTCCACCAAGGCCACCGCTCCACCCACGACCACATCTCCCGTGAGGACGTAAGCGACGCTGAAGGCAATGGAAAAGTGCATTACAGCGAATGTGGCGGTCTTGATCATTTTGTTCCACTCCAGGTTCGTTGCCGATGGACAAATGATATGCATTCTCATTTATAAATCCCAATGGATTGTTCCCCTGGCTACAATAGGTCGCACCTATCGATGCGCAACTCCCAGCCTCGCCATCTGCCGCAGGGACTATCCGCGCATCATTTTGCGGTTGACGGCTTGGAAATCATGATCGCCCTATAAATCTCGATACCCCGGTCTTATAGCGCCGGTAATCGGCGCCATATTCCTGCTCCAGCCAGGGTTCCTCCAGAAATGGCGCCACCGCGTACATCAATGCCCAAAGCACCAGAATGACGTCCACATGAGCAGAGTGGACGGTCAGGGCCAATCCCAGCATTCCCGCCCAACTGGCAACGTAAATCGGATTGCGACTCCATCGGTACCACCCATCAGTGACCAGCCCCTGCCTTTCCCCATGGGCATTTCGCCATCCAAGGCGAAAACTGGCATGAAAGGCCACCCCGAAACCGATCAAGGTCAGTGGGATACCAATCAGATGGTAGCCGAGACTCACCCGACCCAGCCCCTGAAAATCCACGATACACAGCAAAACCAGCCCCGCGATCATTGCCCGAAACAGCCACCAGAACACGGTGAATTGCCAGGATTCACGACTCGGCGGCGGCCAGAACCGGAAACCCGGCTTGTGCAGTGATACCCCGCCCAGAGCAATGATGGCTGCGGACGAAAGCAAGGTGAGGAGAAAAATCAAATACACCAGCATCGACAACAACCGCGGTTTTCATCGACCTTTGCAACAGGATCGTCATTCATTCGCAACAGGAATTACACAAGGCTCACCTAGGCTCGGCGTCTGCCAATTCCTTGGGAGAACCTACGTGAAGCATATCAAACGGCTGACCCTCGGCCTTGTCGCCCTGACCTTGGCCGCGTGCAGCAACAGCGGCAATGACGACGACGATCCAGTTCTGCGCTTTTTCAACCGCATCGCCGTGTTTCCGGTCTGTCTGCAACTGAATGCCGACTGCGACACCGACGAGCAGACTGCCGCCGAGATCGCCGCCGTCAGCAGTAACGGCAACACCCTTTTGTACACCGACAGCCCACAGGGCAAGCTCGGTTTCGTCGACATCACCGACCCGACGGCACCGGCCGGGCTGGGCACACTGGATTTGCCCGGCGAGCCCACCTCGGTAGCCGTGGCCGGCGACTTCGCCCTGGTGGCCGTGAACACCTCCACGGATTTCATCAATGTCAGCGGTACCTTGGTGGTAGTGGACATCGCCACCAAAACCGTCGTGCGCAGCATAGACCTGGGTGGGCAACCGGACTCCGTGACCGTCAGTCCGGACAAAAGCCTGGCAGCCATCGCCATCGAGAACGAGCGCGATGAAGACCTGGGAGATGGCGCCCCACCCCAGGCCCCGGCCGGTTTCCTGGTGATCGTCGATCTCAGCGGCGCCCCCTCCGCCTGGACCACCCGCAGCGTCGACCTGACGGGCTTGGCCACCCTCTACCCCGGTGACCCGGAACCCGAATACGTTGACATCAACAGCGACAATACTGTCGCTATCTCCTTGCAGGAGAACAACTACATCCTGTTGGTGGATCTGAAGACCGGCACGGTCACCAAACACTTCACCGCCGGCAGTGCCGACCTGACCCAGGTGGACGCCACCGAGGAAGATCCAGCCCTGATCCTGCTGCGCGAAACGCTGACCGGTGTGCCGCGCGAACCGGACGGACTGACTTGGCTAGCCAATGATCGCCTGGCCACCGCCGACGAGGGCGACCTCAACGGCGGCAGCCGCGGCATCACCCTGTTCGACACCGACGGCAACGTGGTTTACACCTCCGGCAACAGTCTGGAGCACGCCGTCGTGCGCATCGGCCACTACCCCGACGCCCGTTCCGGCAACAAGGGCAACGAGACCGAGAACGTCGATTTCGGCAGTTACGACGGCCAGGACTTTCTGTTCGCCGCCTCGGAGCGCTCCAGTGTGATCTTCGTATTCGACGCGGCGAATCGCGACAACCCCGTGTTGCATCAAATCCTGCCCGCCGGTGTCGGGCCGGAGGGCGTACTGGCGATCCCCTCCAGGAATCTGCTCATCGCCGCAAGCGAGGAGGACAGCCGCGGCGACGCAATCCGCTCGGTGGTCAACATCTACCAACTGTCCGACGCCCCACCCGCCTATCCCACCATCGAATCGATCAACCGCGCCGACGGCACCCCGATACCCTGGGGTGCCCTTTCCGGCCTGGCCGCCGACCCGGCCGATGCCGGCATCGTGTATAGCGTGCAGGACAGCTTCTACGGACGCAGCCGCATCTACACCCTGGACGTGAGCGCCGTGCCCGCCAAGATCATCGCCGAGACCGCTCTCACCGACGCCAACGACGTGTTCGCCGCCCTGCCCCTGCCCGCCTCGCAGAGCGCCGACACCTTCGACGCGGTGGATCGCGCCGCCATGATCAATGGCGACAAAACCGTCAATCTGGATCAGGAAGGTATCGCCGTCTCCGCCGATGGCGGTTTCTGGATCGCCTCCGAGGGAGGTGGCACCGTCGGCGACGCGGCCCGCCCGGTCACCAGCGCCGATCTGCTCTTCAAGGTCGATCGCAACGGCATCATCGAGCGCGTGGTCACCCTGCCCGCCGCAGTCAACGCCATCCAGCTGCGTTTCGGTTTCGAGGGCGTAGCCGAGTCCGACGGCCTGGTATACGTCGCCTTCCAGCGTGCCTGGAACAGCGAGAGCGGCCCGCGCATCGGCATCTACGACCCGGCCACGGACACCTGGCGCTTCCTGTTCTACCCGCTCGACGCCGTGGAATCCCCCAATGGCGGTTGGGTGGGTTTGTCGGACCTCACCGCCCTGGGCAACAACGAGTTCCTGGTGGTTGAACGCGACAACCAGGGCGGCCCCGACGCGCGCATCAAACGGCTCTACCGCTTCTCCGTCGCCGGCCTCGCCGACGGCGCCACCGTCAGTAAAACTCTGGTCCGCGACCTGATTCCCGACCTGCTGGCCCCCGGGGGTCTGATACCGGAAAAAATCGAGGGCCTGGCAATCACCGCCGACGGCGACACGATCATCGTCAACGACAACGACGGCGTCGACGACTCCAACGGAGAAACCCAGTTGCTGCACCTGGGTGACATCTTCAACCCCTAAGCAGATGCCGGGCGGGGCACCCAACCCCGCCCGTGCGCCCACGGTTCCAGCCACAGGCCCGGCTCAAGGCACAATGCCGGTTGAATCACCGTCATGCAGTCTTAACCACCCCGCAGCGAAACCGAAAGACACCCACCGTATCCTGGACAGAGTTCAACCCCGCCCTTGCCCAGGAGAGATTCATGTCTTCCTCCACGCTGCGCTGGCTCGCAATCCTCGCGGTCAGCCTCGGTCAGTTCGCCTGTTCGAATGGTAGCAACGACAATGACGACGATAACCAGACGACAGCCAAGTTTCTGCTGCAAGTCCTGCACGCGGCAGATCAGGAAGCCGGCGCCCCCGCCGTAGACGACGCGCCCAGATTCTCCGCCATATTGAAGGCCCTACGGGATGAAATGCCGGAAAGTACGCTGGCGCTGACCTCAGGCGACGTGCTCATCCCCGGCCCCTTCCTCTCTGCCGGCGAGGACGAATCGCTGCGGGCGGTGACCGGCATCGAGGGTCTGGGCCACGCCGACATCATCATCCAGAACGCCCTCGGATTTCGCGCCGCAGCCTTCGGAAACCATGAGTTCGATCTGGGTCCGGGCACTGTCGACGCCTACCTGGAATCGGCAGAAGCAGACGACAACGGCGACGGTATCGCCGACCGTCGTTATCCCGGCGCCGGTTTCCCCTACCTGAGCGCCAATCTGGACTTCAGCACCAGCACCGACCTTGCAGGTCTGGTCACTGCCGATGGCCAGTTCGCTTCGCAGATCGCCGGCCGCATCGCCAAGAGCACGGTCATCGCCGTCAAGGGGGAGCCCATCGGCATCGTCGGCGCCACCACCCCGAGCCTGGACAGCATCTCCTCACCGGGCGACGTCGGCGTACTGCCCGCCGACGCCACGGACCTTGACGCCCTGGCGGCGATCATTCAGACATCCGTCGATGCGCTCACCGCCACGGGAATCAATAAAGTCATACTGCTGGCCCACATGCAGCAGATCAGCATCGAGCGGCAACTCGCCGGCCTGCTGCGGGATGTGGACATCATCATCGCCGGCGGCTCAAACACGATACTTGCCGATACCACCGACCGCCTGCGTGCCGGAGATAGCGCCGCCGACACCTATCCGGTCTTGCTGACCTCTGCCAGCAATCAACCGGTCGCCCTGATCAATACCGACGGCAACTACCGCTATGTGGGAAGGCTGGTGGTGGAATTCGACGACAATGGCCTGTTACTCGCGGACAGCATCGACCCGAATGTCAGTGGCGCCTATGCCACGGACGAACAGGGCATCGTTGAAATGGGCGGCCCGGAGCCCATCGCGGAGGTCGCCGCAGTCGCCAAGGCCATTGGTGACGTGCTCATCAGCCGCGAAAGCAACACCTTCGGCAAGACCGATGTCTACCTGGACGGCCTGCGAGCCAATGTTCGCACCCAGGAGACCAATCTGGGCGACCTGAGTGCCGACGCCAATCTGTTCGTTGCCAGGCAATTCGATGCCACCGTCAAGGTCTCCATCAAAAACGGCGGTGGAATACGCGACGACATCGGCGAGATCTTTTTCCCCACCGGTTCCAATGACCCGAACGACCTGCTCTACCTGCCTCCGGCCGCCGTGACCGCTGCCGGCAAGGAAGAAGGCGAGGTCTCCCAGTTCGACATCCAGAACGCCCTGCGCTTCAACAACGAATTGAGCCTGCTCACCCTCTCCGCAGCGGAACTCAAGACCGCCCTGGAACACGGTGTCGCCGCCACCGAACCAGGCGCCACGCCCGGACGTTTTCCGCAGGTGGCCGGCATTCGCTTCAGTTTTGATCCCAGCCTGGCACCGCGAACCATCGACGGCAACGGACTTCAACTGACCGCCGGCGAACGCATACGCTCCGCCGCCCTGGTGGATGACAGTGGCAATGTAACCGACGTCCTGGTCCGCGATGGTGTTTTACAAGGAGACCCGGATCGTGAGATTCGCATCGTCACCCTCAACTTCCTGGCTGGCGGCGGAGACGACTACCCCTTTGACGAAGCCGTATCGCCGAACCGGATCGATCTGGTGGATCAAGGGCTGCCCATGGGTAGTGCCAGTTTCGCCGATGCCGGCTCCGAACAGGACGCGCTGGCGGAATACCTGACCGCCAACTTCACCGCCGCCACCCCCTACACGCAGGCGGAAACGCCGCCTGACGGCGATCTGCGCATACAAAACCTGAGCGCGCGAAGCGACACGGTATTACCCTGAATTCTTCCTACCTTAGAAAAACCCAGGCGCAATCCTATTGTGCGTTGTTTTATACGGCCCTTCGGGGCCGTTTTTTTGCAGGCAAAAAAGGCCAGCCACAAAACCGCAACCAAACGCTAACCCCGACGCAACCCGACCATCACGGCGCTTTCACGGCCACCCTCTACCCTTGGCGTCCTGCGAGCCTGCTCGCCTACGCACGCAAACCCATTCCCAACGCCGAGGTTCCTCATGACGCCGCAAGTTATCGTGGGCTGGCTGGTTGCCCTCACGCTCGGGCTTTACGCCACCAGCCCGGCACGGGCCGCCGACGATCTGATTTTTTCCGAATACGTGGAGGGTTCCAGCAACAACAAGGGGCTGGAAATCTATAACGGCACCGGCAACAGCGTCGTTCTGGACGGAAGCTACAGCATCGAGGCCTATCACAACGGCTCCAGCAGCCCGACTTTCACCATCGCGTTGCTTGGCAGTATCGCACCCGGCGCGGTACATGTGATTGCCAACCCCGCCGCCACCTTCCCCAGCGATCAGCAGGACGGCGGCATTACCTTCAACGGCGACGACGCCCTGTTGCTCAAGCACGGCACAAACGTCATCGACAGTATCGGGCAGGTGGGCTTTGACCCCGGCTCCGAATGGGGAACCGGCCTCACCAGCACCCAGAACAACACCCTGCGCCGCTTGGAAGGTATTGATACCGGTGATACCGATCCCAATGACGCCTTTGACCCAGCCGCCCAATGGCAGGGCTTTGCGCAGGATACTTTCGACGGCCTGGGCAGCCATGGCAGCGTTGCCAACGACCCGGAGCCCAGCGTCACCGGCTTCAACCCGACCGACGGTGCTGCCAACGTCGCTACCGACATGACGATTACCGTCACTTTCAGCGAAGAGGTAAACCTCACCCCCCTGATCTGGTACAGCATCTCCTGTAGTCAGAGCGGAACGGTGACAGCCACCGAGAGCGGCGGCCCATCGAGCTACGACTTAACACCGAATCTTCCCTTTGCCGCCGGAGAACAGTGCACCGTGACCGTCCAAGCCGATCAGGTAAACGACCTGGCCGGCCAGCCTTTGGCGGGGAACGCAAGCAGCACATTCACCATCGCAGCCCCGGCCAGCGGAACCTGGGTCATCAACGAGATCCTGGCCGACCCGGCCGGCGACCTCAGCGGCGACGCCAACAGCGACGGAACCCGAGACGCCAGCGCCGATGAGTTCGTCGAGATCGTCAACAACGGTCCTGACGCCACGGACATTGGCGACTGGACCATCGCCGACGGCGTCGGTGTACGGCACACTTTCCCCGCGGGCACCGTGGTTGAGGCCGGGTGTTCGGTGCTCGTTTTCGGCGGCGGCACGCCCAACGGCGATTTCGGCGGTTCCCTGGTACAAACTGCCAGCAGCGGTCTTCTCGGATTCAACAACGGTGGCGACAGCGTTACCCTGGCCGACCGCGACGGCAGCATCCAGGCCACTTATGCCTATGGCGGAGAGGGCGGTGCCGATCAGTCCCTGACCCGCTCCCCGGACGTAGATGGGGCCGACCCGTTGGTACAACACAGCGCGGTGGCCAACACCGCATATTCCCCCGGTACCCGCATCGACGGCACGGCCTTCGTCGGCTGCAACGCCCTCGACCAGCCGCCTATGGTGGTATCCACTTCGCCGATGGACGCGGCAAGCGATGTTGCCCCCAACAGCACTATCGAAATCGTGTTCAGCGAGGCCGTCAACGCCTCCGTCGGCGCTTTCCAGCTTGTCTGTGACGGCCAGGTGCAGACCTTTGACGTGGTCCCAGGTGCAACCGGCTACACCCTGGACCCACAAGCCGAACTGCCATCCCCTGCACAATGCACAGTGACCGTGAGCGCAGCCGGCGTCAGCGATCAAGACGGGGCTAGCGACACGATGACAGCCGACTATGTCTTCTCCTTTCAGATCGCGGCAGGAGCAAGCGCCTGCGGACAGCCGGCGACCTTGATCTCCGCGATTCAGGGCGACGGCGAAATCTCGCCCCTGCTCGGCCAATTCGTCGAGATCGAGGCCGTGGTGGTGGGTGACTTCCAAAACGGTGCTCAACTGGATGGCTTCTTCCTCCAGGAGGAAGACGGCGACCAGGACGGAAACCCGGCCACCTCCGAGGGCCTGTTCGTGTTCGACAACCAGTTCGGCGTGGACGTGGCGGTCGGTGACCGGGTACGGGTGCACGGGGTGGCCAACGAGTTCTTCGGCCTGACCGAACTTGGCTCAATCAGCCGCTTGGAGGTCTGCGCATCCGGCCAGAGCGTCAGCGACGTGGCTCTAAGCTTTCCATTGAACAGCATTGCCGAACTTGAGGCGTTCGAAGGAATGGCGGTACGGCTCGACCAAACCATGACCGTTACCGAAACCTTCGACCTGGGCCGCTACGGTGAGGTCAGCCTGTCCTCGGGCGGGCGCCTGTTTCAACCGACGCATGTCACCGCGCCCGGCGACGCCGCCCTGGCGGTGGAGGTCGAGAACACCCTGCGACGCATCCTCGTCGACGACGGCAGCGACATGCAGAACCCGGACCCGGTCATCTTCCCCGCCCCTGCCCTCTCGGCCGCCAACACCCTGCGTTCCGGCGACACGGTGACCGGCCTCGGCGGCGTGCTGAGTTTCGGTTTCGGCGAATATCGCATCCTGCCCACCAGCGCGCCGCTGTTCGTTGCCGAGAATGCGCGCAGTACCGCTCCGAACCTGCCCGGCCAGGGCGATCTGCGTGTCGCCAGCTTCAATGTGCTCAACTACTTCAACGGCAACGGACTGGGTGGTGGATTTCCCACCTCCCGAGGCGCCGACACCGCGGAGGAATTCCAGCGCCAGCGTGACAAGATCATCCAGGCACTTCTGGGTACGGACGCGGACATCATCGGCCTGATGGAGATCGAGAACGATGGTTTCGGCCCCACCTCAGCCATCGCCGACCTGGCCAATGGACTCAATTCACAGGCACCGGCGGGAGTGAACTACGCCTACGTCAATCCCGATGTCGCCACCATCGGCGACGATGAGATCAGTGTCGGACTACTCTACCGCTCCTCCAGCGTGGAGGCGGTCGGCGCGGCCAGGATTCTCGATGACGGCGTCGATCCCGGTTTCATCAACTCCAAAAACCGCCCGGCCCTGGCCCAGACCTTCCGAGACCTCACCACCGGCGGCCACATCACGGTGGCTGTCAATCACCTCAAGTCCAAGGGCTCCCCCTGCGACTTTCCGGAGCAGCCGAATGAACTGACCGACCCGGACACCGGCGACGGCCAGGGCAATTGCAACCTCACCCGGACCAGCGCCGCCAGCGCCCTGGTGGACTGGTTGTCTACCGACCCCACGGGCAGTGGCGATGCGGATTTTCTGATCATTGGCGACCTCAACGCTTACGCCAACGAAGACCCGATCTCAGCCATCAAATCCGCGGGCTATGTCAACCTCATCTCCCGGTTCCTCGGCAGCGAGACTTGGTCCTATGTGTTCTTCGGCGCCTCGGGGTACCTGGACCATGCCCTGGCCAGTGCTTCCCTGGTGCAGCAGGTTACCGGCGTCGCGGAATGGCATATCAACGCCGACGAGCCCGTCGCACTGGACTACAACACTGAGTTCAAGAGTACCGCCCAACAGCAGGATTACTACAACCCGGATCCCTACCGGGCCTCGGACCACGATCCGGTGATCGTTGAATTGGCTCTGGAGCCGGCCGTTCCCGTAGCCGTGGCGGGCGATCTGGACGACGATGGCGACGTAGACCGCGACGATATGGACCTGCTGCGGGCCGACTACGGCGAACCCGTCAGCGGCGCCGATGATCCTCGCGATCTCAACGACGACGGACTCATCAACAGTCGCGACCTTCGTCTGCAAAGTCAACTGTGCACCCGTTTCCGTTGCGCCACGGAATAAGACCGCAACATCCCCAAAACCGCCAAGGACGGCGACAACCCAACGTTAAAGGCATTGAGCATCATGAAGTATCGCGCCCTACTTGCCGGCACCGCCCTATGGCTTTCCGCCACCCAGGCACAGGCCATCTCCATCGTCCCTGAGCCCTCCGAAACGATGGTCGCCGTCGGCCAAATCATCGACATCGACCTGCGCATAGCCGATCTGGGGCCCGCCGGTCCACCCTCCATCGCCAGCTTCGACATAAGCCTGCTGTTCGACCCGGCGATACTGGGATTCCATGACGTGCTGTTCGGCGATCCTGATCTGGGCGATCAACTCGACATTTTTTTTGGATCGTTCTATGCCAGCAGCACCGGCCTCGGCTTTGTCCAAATGGACGGCGTAAGCTTCGACGACCCCTTGGACCTGGACGCCTTCCAGGCCGACGCATTCGTACTGGGGACCATACAACTGGAAGTGCTGGCCGAAGGCATCGCCGATCTCACGTTGGATCTGGCCCTGCTGGACGACGGCCTGCTCCCCACCCCCACGGACCTGATACCGACCACCACACTCGGCGGCAGCCAGATTGTCGCCACATCGAACGCTCCCGCGCCGTCCGCACCTTGGCTGATTGCCCTGGGCGGTGCCACGCTTTTCCGAGTCCGCCGAACAAAACGTTAAAAGCGGGCAGCCCGGCCAGCAGAAAGAAGAACAGTGGCCGGGATTGCGCCAGGAGGCAACGAGCAACCCTTTTGAGTCAGATTATCCGGGTGGCTGAACCGACCTGTTTCATATCACGTGCCGCCAGGGGAAATCTGGCAATGGACCGAAGAGTTGCTCATAGCTTGATCTCTCCAACGTCCGCTGCGCGGCGGCACAGGTTCTCCTGAGCCCCGCGAATCGCCGGACAGCGCACCTCGCTGCTGCTCTCCATCAGCGGGTTGGCAATTGCCAGCGGGCAGCATTCTCCGTCACAGCCGATCTCCCGCCAGGCGTGCTCCACGGCATGGGTGCGCAGCAGGGTGAAGTGTTTTTCCCCCAGTTGTTCGATGAAACCCGTTCTGTCCAACACGGCAAGAATTTCGGATTTGGCACGGGCGATCATCAGTTGCATGCCCACGCTGTTCAGGCGTTTTGACAATTCATGGAGCATCTCCTCACCGGTGGCGTCAATCTCGTTGATACCCTCGGCGTCCAGGATGACAAAACGCAGGTGGGGTTTGGTCGCCTCGCGATCCAACACCACCTCCTCGAAGTAACCGGTGTTGGCGAAATACAGCGGGCCGTCGAAGCGGATCAGGGAGATACAGTCGCAGGTTTGCAGGCCGTGTTCCTCGGCATCGCGCAGGGTGCCATCGGGATGACGCGCCAGCAGCGCGACCCTGGGGCGCATGGTTCGATAGAGAAACAGCCCCAGAGACAACACCAGACCGGAGACGATACCCCATTCCAGATGGGGGGCCAGCGCCAGGGTCAAGAGGAATGAAACCACGGCTACCACGCCATCGTGTTTCTGCACCCGCCAAGCGTTGCGTATCGGTTCGATGCGCACCAGGTTCAGCACTGCCATGATGATGATGGCCGCCAGCGTCGCCTGTGGCAGGTGATGCAATAGCGGCGTAAGAAACAGCAAGGTGATCGCAATCACCAAGCCGGTGACCACAGCGGAGAAACCGGTGGCCGCACCGGCCTCGTAGTTAACCGCCGAACGGGAGAAGGAGCCGGACACGGGATAGCCCTGGAAGAAACCGGCGACGATATTGGCCAGGCCCTGTCCCACCAATTCCTGGCTGGGGTTCAAACGATGACGCGAGCGCGCCGCCAAAGCCTTGGCGATGGATATAGCCTCCATGAAACCGATCAGGGCGATGACCACGGCATTGCCGAACAGGGCGGAGGCGGTCCACCAGTCCAGTGACGGCAATGAAAGGGACGGCAAGCCACTGGGAACCGCGCCGACGACCTTCCCCCCCGCCGCCTCGAAACCCGCATACCATGAGATGACTGTCGCCAGCAGCACCGCCACCAACACGCTGGGCAGGCGCGGAAAACGGCTTCTCAGAACGAACATGACCCCCAGAGACAACGCGCTCATGGCCAGGGTATAGCCGTGAGGGCTTTCCCAGGCCGCCTGCACGGTGTTCCAGAGCGTCTCGTGATGCCAATCGCCGCGAGGCACCGACACGCCAAACAATTTCCCCAACTGGGAGCTGGCGATGATGATCGCCGCGGCATTGGTAAAACCCATCACCACGGGATGGGAGAGAAAATTGACCAGCACCCCGAGCCGCAACAGCCCAAGCACCAGCTGAAAGGCCCCCACAAGAAACGCCAACAACACCGCAAAAGCCAGATATTGCGCAGGATCGGCCGCCAACGGCTGCAAGGCCGAGGCCGTCATCAACGACACCACCGCCACCGGCCCGGTGGCCAGATGCCGTGAAGAGCCGAACAGGGCCGCCGCCATGCCGGGCAACAGGGCGGCATACAGGCCGATGTGGGCCGGCAACCCGGCCAATTGCGCATAGGCCATGGACTGCGGAACCAGCACCAGGGCCACCGTGACGCCGGCAATGAGGTCGGCCTTGAGCGTGGCCGGTTGCCGGAGCTCAGCAATCCAACCCATAAAGGGAAAGAGCTTGTCGCGCCCAGGCAGGCGTTTCCTTCTGAAAGACCGGTCCATGAAAAATGCTCTTCGGTGGCAGCCGTTGGTGGTTCGGGAATTGTGAAACACCGACTGTCACAATGGAAGAAATCGGGTAATCGCTCATTGTCAGGCGGCGTACCCGGCTCCGTCTTAAACGCTACGCTGGCCCCCCGGACGACTGTATTGAATCCATCGGATTATGGTCCCCAGCGATGACTCTCCTGGCCTCTGGGTCCCGAATATCCCTGCCGGGACGGCCATCAGGCCACCAGACGGTCTCCCTGGGTGCCATCTTTCGAAGGATTACGTGCAAGCCCCAGGTACTCCCAGGACCAGGCATCGGGCTGGGCGAACAAAGCGCGCAGCAATTGGTTGTTGAGGCCATGGCCGACCTTACGGCCTTCGATGCGGCCGATCAGCCTGGCACCGGCCAGGGAGAGATCGCCGATACAGTCGAGAATCTTGTGACGTACAAACTCATCGGCGAAACGCAGCCCGCCCTCGTTAAGCACCAGACCCTCGTCGACCACCACCGCATTGTCCAGGGAGCCTCCCAGGGTAAGACCTTGTGATCGCAGTGATTGGATGTCCGGCAGAAAGCCGAAGGTGCGTGCCGGCGCGATCTCCTGCGGGAAGCCGTCGCCACGCAAGTCGAATTCGCGGCGTTGGTAGCCCACGGCCGGATCGGCAAACTCAATCTCTACCGCGTAGGTCTCGGTCTCGGCGGGGAGAATACGCAGGAATTGATCGCCCTCGCCCACCTGAATCGGCTTGTGGACACGGATCGCCCTGCGCCGGGCAGCCTGACAGACCGTCCCCGCGCCATGAATGAGGGAAACCCAGGGCGCCGCGCTGCCATCGACGATGGGGATCTCCGGGCCATCCAGTTCCACCAGGGCATTATCGACACCGCTGGCGCGCAAGGCCGCCATCAGGTGTTCCACCGTGGAAACTGAAATACCCTGCGCATTGCTCAACACCGTACTCAATCGGGTGGAACTGACCCGGTCCCAAGTGGCCGGGATCAAACCCATCCCGGCGGGCACATCGGTACGCAGAAAGCGGATACCGGAATCGATGTCGGCCCCACGCAGGGTGAGATTGACCCTGCGTCCGCTATGTACGCCGATTCCCCGAAGTGAAACCGGGTACATCAGTGTTCGTTGGGCCGTGGTGCAGTGAAATTTAGCCATGGTTGCCGCCGCCGAAACTTGTGGAAATCTTCGGGCATTCGACGCCCTGAGATTAGTGTACGGATCGGTCTTTATGCATTCCAATGGATTGAAAATATGATTTTCATCGGCAACGCCTATCATTGTAGACGCTGACGTCGAGTTGTGTGCATCGCCATGCCCCTGCTCCATAATGGGCCATTACCTCCCGTCACCTCAGGACCGCACATTGAATCATCGCCCCAGGAAAAGGTTCGGCCAGA
>JAGRGI010000012.1 GCA_020445565.1 Chromatiales bacterium | reverse complement strand
TGAAGGTCTTGCCCGAGCCGGTCACACCGAGCAGAGTCATGCCCGCCTCGCCGGCCTGTAAACCCTCGACCAGCTGGGCGATGGCGGCAGGTTGATCGCCCGAAGCGGAAAACTGTGAATAAAGCTTAAATGGATTGCCCACGAGCCTAGTTCGATAGATGCAAATTGTTTATTGTATGCGTACCTTGCCCGGTCGTCCCATTCTTCACCGGGCACACACCCATTTCGGTACCGTCCAGTTTAGGGTTATCCGACCGTGCAGCTCTCCGATCGCGTCCAATCCATCAAGCCCTCGCCCACGCTGGCGGTCACCAATCGCGCCGCCGAGATGCGTGCCGCCGGCAAGGATGTCATCGGCCTGGGCGCCGGTGAGCCCGACTTCGGCACCCCCGAGCACATTAAAGAGGCCGCCATCAAGGCGATCCACGACGGCTTCACCCGCTACACGGCGGTGGACGGCACCCCGCAACTGAAAAAGGCCATCATCGACAAGTTCGCCCGCGATAACGGCCACCGCTTCAACCCGGATCAAATCCTAGTCTCCTGCGGCGGCAAACAAAGCTTTTTCAACCTCTGCCAAGCCCTGATCAATCCTGGCGATGAAGTGGTGATACCGGCGCCCTACTGGGTCTCCTACCCGGACATGGTGCTGCTGGCCGGCGGCAAGCCAGTCACGGTGCTCGCGGACCAGGGACAGGACTTCAAAATCACCGCCGAACAACTGGCGTCCGCCATCACCTCCCGTACCCGCCTGGTGGTGATCAACAGCCCATCCAACCCCACCGGTGTTGCCTACAGCCGCCACGAACTGGAGAAACTGGGCGAAGTCCTGCTGCGTCACCCGCACGTGGTCGTGGCCACCGACGATATGTACGAGCATATCCTTTGGCGCGAGGGTACCTTCGCCAACATCCTCAACGCCTGTCCCGATCTGGAAGACCGGACGCTGGTGTTGAACGGCGTGTCCAAAGCCTACTCGATGACTGGCTGGCGCATCGGCTATGCCGGCGGACCCACCGCCATCATCAAGGCCATGAAGAAAATCCAGTCCCAAAGCACCTCCAACCCCACCTCGATCTCCCAGGTGGCAGCCCAGGCGGCGCTGGAGGGTCCGCAGGATTTCATTGCGGAGATGGTGCACGCCTTCAAGGGCAGACACGACTTCGTGGTCCGCACCCTCAACGCCATCCCCGGCGTCGAGTGCCTGCCCACCGACGGCACCTTCTACTGCTTCCCCAGGGTAACCAGGATGATCGAGGACATGGACGGCGTGAACGACGACGTCTCGCTGGCCGAGCACCTCATCACCAAAGCCGGTGTCGCCCTGGTACCGGGCTCCGCCTTCGGCGCACCCGGCCATGTGCGGCTGTCCATCGCCACCGGCATGGATAACCTGGAGAAGGCCCTGCAACGCCTGGCCGCGGCGGTCGGGGGCTGAGTCGGCGCGCTTCGAGCCTGGCCCAAAACCGGGCTCGAAATACAGCATGTACCGCAACTTCATCCGCATTCGCGGCGCCCGCCAGAACAACCTCAAAAACCTCGATATCGACCTCCCCCTTCGGGAGTGGATCGTCATCACCGGGGTGAGCGGCTCCGGCAAGTCGTCACTGGCCTTCGATACCGTCTACGCCGAAGGCCAGCGGCGCTACGTGGAGACCTTCTCACCCTACGCCCGCCAATTCCTCGATCGCATGGACCGACCCCAGGTGGACTCGGTCATCGGCATCCCGCCAGCCATCGCCATCGACCAGACCAATCCGGTGCGCACCTCCCGTTCGACCGTCGGCACCATGACGGAGCTGAACGACCACCTGAAGCTGCTGTTTGCCCGGGTGGCCCGGCTGTACTGCGGTGGCTGCGGCCGCCCTGTGCGCCGCGACACGCCCGAATCGGCCCGCGCCGACTTGCTGGAGAAGGCGTCGGGACAACGGGTCGCCATCACCTTCACCTTGCCGGCGGTGGGAAAACGCGGCCAGGAGGCGATCAGGGAACAGCTTGCCCGCCAGGGATACACCCGCATCCTGCACGAGAGCGGCGACCGCCTGGAGGTAGTGCAGGATCGCCTGCGGGTGGAACCAGAACGCGCCGACCGTATCGCCGAGAGCCTGGAGGCGGCCTTGTTGCACGGCAATGGCCGGGTCAACGTCTGGCCGCTGGATGACGATGGAAACCCCGGCACCCCCTGGCGCTGGTCCACCGGCCTGCACTGCCCCGACTGCGACCGTCATTACCAGGACGCCACGCCCAATCACTTCTCCTTCAACTCTCCGGTAGGGGCCTGTGAAACCTGCCGGGGGTTCGGTCGGGTGATGGGCGTCGATTACCACCAAGTAATACCGGACACCACCCTGAGCCTCGCCGACGGCGCCATCAAACCCTGGCAGACCGACAGCTACTACGAATGTCAGGCGGATCTGATGCGTTTCGCCAAAAAACGCGGCGTGCCCCTGGATGTGCCCTGGCGCGATCTCGACGAGCAGCAACGCCAATGGGTGATCGACGGCGAAGGCGACTGGGACGATGGCGTCTGGTATGGGGCGCAGCGCTTCTTCGACTGGTTGCAGACCAAGAGCTACAAGATGCACGTGCGCGTGCTGTTGTCGCGCTACCGTTCCTACGACCCCTGCCCCGCCTGCCACGGCGCGCGCCTGAAACCCGATTCGCTCTTGTGGCGCATCGGTGAGCACAACATCGCCGAAACGTTGGCTCTGTCCATCGACGACGGCCGGGCGTTTTTCGAAGAGCTGCGGCTGCCGGCCCCCTACGACGAGGCCGCCGAACGCCTGTTGAGCGAGATTCGCGCCCGCCTGACGTATCTGCGCGACGTCGGCCTGAGCTACCTGACCCTGGACCGGCAGTCCCGCACCCTCTCCGGCGGCGAAGTACAGCGCATCAACCTGACCACGGCGCTCGGCAGTGCCCTGGTGAACACCCTGTTCGTCTTGGACGAGCCCAGCATCGGCCTGCACCCCCGCGACATCGAGCGACTCAGCGGCATCCTGCGCCGCCTGCGCGATGCCGGCAACAGCCTGTTGGTGGTGGAGCACGATCCGCAACTCATGCTGGGCGCCGATCGCATCCTCGACATGGGTCCCGGTCCGGGCGCGGCCGGCGGTCGCTTACTGTTCAACGGACCACCGGCCGCACTGGCGAAAGCGACCGATTCCCTCACCGGCGCCTACCTGGCCGGCAGCAAGCGCCTGGACGCGATCCGAACCCGTCTGGAAAATCCGGGCAGTAAACACCCTGCCCTGCGCATACGCGGCGCCCGCCAGCACAATCTGCATGGTCTGGACGTGGACATCCCGCTGCAACGGCTGGTCTGCCTCAGCGGCGTGAGCGGCTCCGGCAAATCCACCTTGTTGCAGGAGATCCTCTACTTCGGTCTGCGTCAGGCCCTGGGGCGGCCGCTGGAAACACCCGGCGGGTTTCAGTCCATAACAGGCTGGGAAGACCTCAGCGACGTAATCCTGGTCGATCAGTCCCCCATCGGCCGCACCACCCGCTCCACACCCGCCAGTTACGTGGGCGCCTGGGACGCCATCCGTAAGGTCTTTGCCCGCCAGAGCGAGGCCAAGGAACGGGGCTACACCGCCGGCACCTTCAGCTTCAACAGCGGCAAGGGGCGCTGCCCCAGTTGCGGCGGCAACGGCTTCGAACACGTGGAGATGCAGTTCCTCAGCGATGTCTACCTGCGCTGCCCGGACTGCGACGGCAGGCGTTACCGTCCCCAGATCCTGGAGATCGGCCTGAACGGCGACGGACCCAACGTGGCCGATGTACTCGACATGACGGTGGATGAAGCCCTGGCCTATTTCCGGCAGGAGAGCGCCGTGGTCCGCGCCCTGCAACCGCTGGTGGAGGTAGGGCTTGGCTATCTCGCCCTGGGCCAAAGCGTGCCGACGCTTTCCGGCGGCGAGGGCCAGCGTCTGAAGCTGGCCGGTCACCTGGCCCAATCCGGGCGCAAGGGCGAGGAACCCAAGCTGTTCCTGTTCGACGAGCCCACCACCGGCCTGCATTTCGACGACATCGCGCGCCTGCTGTCTGCCTTCGACCGCCTGCTGTCCCGCGGCCACAGCCTACTGGTGATCGAACACAACCTGGACGTCATCGGCGCCGCCGACTGGGTCATCGACCTGGGGCCGGAGGGCGGCGAGGCCGGTGGCCGGCTGGTTTTCGCCGGCACGCCCGCCGAGCTTTCCCGTTACCGGCAAAGCCACACCGGCAAGGCGCTGGCCGACTATCGACGGTCGCTGGCAGACCTGGGCGAGACTTCGTTGCCCCTGTTCGCCGAGTCCCGCCCGGACGACGGCGCCGAACCGCCGGAGACCATCGAGGTACGGCACGCCCGCGAGCACAACCTCAAAGAGATCGACATCAGCCTGCCCCGCGAGGGCTTCATCGTGGTCACCGGCCTGTCCGGCAGCGGCAAAAGCACCCTGGCCTTCGACATCCTGTTCGCCGAAGGCCAGCGCCGCTATCTGGAATCCCTCAACGCCTATGCCCGCCAGTTCGTGCAACCCGCCGCCCGGCCGGATGTGGACAGCGTCAGCGGCCTGCCGCCCACGGTGGCCATCGAACAACGCACCAGCCGTGGCGGCCGCAAGAGCACCGTCGCCACGCTGACCGAGATCCATCATTTTCTACGCCTGCTCTACGTTCGGCTCGGCACGCAATACTGCCCGGACTGCGAGCTGCCCATCGAACCCCTCTCCGCCGACGCCATTGCCGACCGGCTGATGCGCCAGCACAACGGCGAACAGGTCGAGCTGCTGGTTCCGCTGGTGCGGGGACGCAAGGGCGTGTACCGGCAACTGGCCCAGCGCCTGGCCAAGCAGGGCCATGAACGCCTGCGAGTGGACGGCGAATGGCTGCCCACCAAACCCTGGCCGACCCTGGACCGCTACCAGGATCATCACATCGAACTGCCGCTGTCCCCCATCCATGTGAAACCCACCGCCGAAGACGCGCTGCGGGCACAACTCGATCAGGCCCTTGACCAGGGCAAGGGTGTGGTGAGGGTACTGTCCAAGGCGGGCGAGGCGGTCTACTCGCGGCTGCGCGCCTGCCCCGGCTGCGGCAAGGGTTTCGACGAGCCGGATCCGCGCCTGTTCTCCTACAACTCCCGTCACGGCTGGTGCCCCGTCTGTTATGGCACCGGCGAGGTATTGCCCGGCTTCGACGCCGAGCAGAGCGGCGAGGAGAGCGCCTGGACCGAGACCGAACAGGCTCACACCTGCCCCGCCTGCCAAGGCCGGCGCCTGCGCCCGGAGGCACTGGCGGTACGCTTTCGGGAAGAGTCCATCGCCCAACTCGGCGAGCGCAGCGTAGACGCCACCCTGCACTGGCTGGAAAACCTGCAACTGGACAGCCGCGAGGCCGCCATCGGCACCGACCTGCTGGCCGAGCTGCGCTCCCGAATCGGCTTTTTGCGTCAGGTGGGGCTGGGTTACCTCACCCTGGATCGGGGCGCGCCGTCCCTGTCCGGCGGCGAGGCCCAGCGCATACGTCTGGCGGCGCAGCTCGGCTCCAATCTGCAAGGCGTCTGTTACGTGCTGGACGAGCCGACCATCGGCCTGCATCCCCGCGACAACCGCCGCCTGATCGCCACCCTGCGCGACCTGGAACGCAAGGGCAACACCGTGATCGTGGTCGAACACGACGAAGACACCATCCGCGAGGCCGACTACGTGGTGGATCTCGGACCCGGCGCCGGCGTTCGTGGCGGCGAGATCATCGCCACCGGCAAGGTCGAGGATCTGCTCCAAAACCCGGCATCGATTACCGGCCGCTGGCTGAGCGGCGCCCAGAGCGGGAGCGTTCGCCCACGCCGCCCCATGAAAGACCTGCCCACGCTCAAGGTACGCGGCGCCCACGCCAACAACCTGAAGCAGGTCGACCTGGATCTGCCCCTGGGGCGTCTGGTCGCCGTCACCGGGGTGAGCGGCAGCGGCAAGAGCACGCTGATCCGCGAGGTCCTTTACCGCAATCTGCACGGGCGGTTGGGACGCAAGGGCGAGGACACGCTCCAGGGCTGCCACGCCATGGACGGCTGGGAACATCTGGGCCGGGTGTTGGAGGTGGACCAAACCCCTATCGGCAAGACGCCACGCTCCTGCCCCGCCACCTACATCGGTTTCTGGGATGCCATCCGCAAACTCTACGCCGGCACCGAGGAGGCCCGCCTGCGCGGCTGGGGGCCGGGGCGATTCTCGTTCAACGTCAAGGGCGGTCGCTGCGACACGTGCGACGGTCAAGGAGAGATCCGCATGGAGATGAGCTTTCTGCCCGACGTGCGCGTACCCTGCGACACCTGCCACGGCAGCCGCTTCAACGCGGAAACGCGAGCGGTACGCTTCAAGGACAGGGACATCGGCCAGGTGCTCACCATGGACGTGGACGAGGCGGTGGACTTCTTCCACTTCCACCCGAGCGTCCATCGTGCGGTGAAACTGTTACAGGACGTGGGCCTGGGTTATCTCACCCTGGGCCAGGCCAGTTCCACCCTGTCCGGCGGCGAGGCCCAGCGCATCAAGCTGGTCACCGAACTGGCCAAGGCCGGCGACGCCCATCCGGGTGACGACGGCTTGTCCGCCCGTGTCAAACCCACCCTCTATCTGCTCGACGAACCCACCGTGGGACTGCACATGGCCGACGTGGACCGCCTGGTGGGCACCCTGCACCGGCTGGTGGACGCCGGCCATGGCGTGGTCGTCATCGAACACAATCTGGACCTCATCGCGGCCGCCGACTGGGTTATCGACCTGGGGCCGGAAGGGGGAGATGCCGGCGGCCGGATCATTGCCCAGGGCAGTCCGACCACCCTGGCCAGGAACACCCGAAAGTCCCACACCGGCAGGTTTCTGGCCGAGCATCTGCGACAGCACCGAAGGTCATAGGGTCCAACCAAGCGCTTGTTGGGCATCCTGACCTGGCGGTACGCTTAGTCTGAGTTTAAGCGGAAGAATACTGATACTCTGGCGTGCGGAAATACGGGTTGGCACAACCCATCGACCGCCTATTGCCCATCCACCGACTTGAGGGCGGCAATATCCGGTAACCGTTGACAGCACCCACGGCATCAAAACAGTAGGCCCTCACGGATCTGCTCGGGGTTACCGCCCAACAAGATTCATCAATCGAACTGACTCCGGGAGAACCCATGTCCGACCACGTCTACAAATACATCGAACTCGTCGGCTCGGCGACCACCACCATCGAAGACGCCATCGCCAATGCCCTGGCCCGTGCCCACAAGACGGTTCACAACATGGAATGGTTCCAGGTCACCGAGACCCGTGGCCACATCGTCGGCGGCAAGGTCGCCCACTACCAGGCGGTGATTAAGGTCGGCTTTCGGCTCGACGATTAAAACCGTCAAAAGACCGTAAAGGGACGCTGCTTCTGTCAGGCGAACGGCTGGCGCGCCAGCCCCCAGGGGCTGGCTCCACCGGTTTTTCGCCCTTGATCGAGTCCGTCGAATTCCAAATAACCTTTGAGCGGATTCGAAACGCTGGACACGATTCAGGCAGGCCATACCATGTCCACGATAGACACCCTCAGCTTTACCCTGGCCCTGACATTGGCCCTCGGCGGCCTTGCCTTCGCGTTCAACTATCGCACCCGCATTTCTACGGTACCCGTGCTGCTGATTCTTGGGATTCTGGCCGGTCCGGCACTGAAACTCATCGATCATCGCCAGGCAGCGCACTTGTTCGATCAGGTACGGGTTTTCGGCGTAGTGGCGATCCTGTTCGCCGAAGGCCAAAGCCTTCAATGGCCGCTGCTGCGGCGTCATCTCAAAACCGTGCTCCTGCTCGACACCCTGGGACTGCTGATCACGGCAGCGCTGGCCGGTCTGGCGTTCTGCTGGCTGTTCGATGCCCCTTTGTTTATCGGCCTGCTGTTCGGCGCCATCGTCTCCGCCACCGATCCGGCCACGCTGGTCCCGCTGTTCCGTTTCAGCCCCATCGATCGGGACACCGAGACATTGATCGTCGCCGAATCGATCTTCAACGATCCCCTCGGCATCGTGCTCACCCTGCTGTTGGTTGCCTTGATCCTGCCTTCCAGCGACCTGGCCCGCCCGGTTGAAATGCTTGCCACCTGGGCCGGGACACCCCTGGCAACGGTGCTGTATTTTCTCTATGTCGTCCTCAGCGCGCTGGTGCTCGGTGTGGTATTGGGCGCAGTCACCCACTGGCTGGCTGAGCGCTTTGCCATGGAGGAGTTCGCGGTGCTCATGGGGCTCTCCGTGGCCCTGGGAGGATTCGTGCTGGGCGATGTCTTGAACAGCTCCGGTTATCTGGTGGCAACGGTGGTTGGTATCGTCATGGGCAACCACCGTCATTTCTTTCGCCACGAAAGCGCCGCACAGGCCGCACAGGTGGAGGAATTTCTCGGCTCCAGCCGGGATTTTCAGAACCTGACTTCATCCCTGGCGACGGTACTGATCTTTGTGCTCCTCGGCGCCAGCCTGGAGCCGGCGGCGATCAGCGCGGCCCTGCTTCCTGCCCTCGGCGTGTCTGTGCTGCTCATCGTGCTGATTCGCCCCCTGTCCGTGCTGCCGGTGCTGCTGCCCCTCGGATGGAAACCGAAACCAAGCCTTTTCGTCGCCTTGGAAGGCCCGCGCGGCGTAGTGCCCGCGGCCCTGGCGGGTCTGCCCCTGGCGCTGGGGCAGCAGTACAACAACCCGCTACTGACACACTGGGGAGCCACCCTGCTCAGCGCGGTCCTGGTGACCGTGGTCACCTCGGTCGCCTTGGAGACGTTATGGATGGACCGGCTCAAGCGTTCATTATTGGAGGCGACTTGATATCCACCAGAGAGACGAACTGCGGTGCGGGAATGGACACGCTGCTGGTCGGCTGCGCGGAAACGATGTCATCCACGTTCCGGGTGAAGAACACCTTGCCGCCTCCATGGGAGGTGAGGATCTGATCGGTACGGTTGCAGGAGGCGGAAAATACGCCACTTACCCTGACCCGTCCCGCGAAAATGCACTATCGGGGCGATTGAACCGAAGCTGGCGGGTAGCGAATGTGCGAGAAGCCACGTTTACGATGAAACCGCAAAATCGCAGGAAGCGGTGAGAAACGAACCGCGTCATCGGCGAGGTGGAAACTGCCGATGGGATAAATTGAAAAAAACCCCCGCCAGGATTGGAAACCCTGGCGGGGCTCTTCGCTGTTCAAGTGGAGAAACTTACTCCTGATCCATCGCGTCATGCTCGCGATGATAATCGAGCACGCGCTGCACCTCGTTCTTCGAACCCAACACCACCGGCACGCGCTGGTGCAGATTTTCAGGCTGGATCTCCATGATGCGCTCCCGACCGGTGATGGACATTCCGCCGGCCTGTTCGATGATGAAGCTCATGGGGTTGCCCTCATAGAGCAGGCGCAGTTTGCCGCCGATACCCTTGGCCTTCATCTTCGAATCCAGCGGGTACATGAAAATACCGCCACGGGTGAGTATACGGTGAACTTCGGCGACCATCGAGGCGATCCAGCGCATGTTGAAGTCTTCGCCGCGCGGGCCTTCCGTCCCGGAGAGACATTCCTGCACGTAGCGCTGTACCGGCAGCTCCCAGAAGCGCTCGTTGGAGGCATTGACGGCAAACTCGCGGGTATCCTCGGGGATGGTCATATTGGGATGGGTAAGGATGAATTCGCCGATGTCCTGATCCAGCGTGAAGCCGTTCACGCCATGGCCGGTGGTCAACACCATCATGGTCGATGGCCCGTAGATGGCGTATCCGGCCGCGACCTGCGCCGTACCGGCCTGCAAAAAAGCCTTTTCGGCCGGCGCCTCGCCAGAGCCGGGGCAGCGCAGAATCGAGAAGATAGTGCCGACCGAGACATTCACATCGATATTCGACGAGCCGTCCAGGGGGTCGAAGGTCAGCAGATACTTGCCTCGGGGCTTGCCGGCGGGGATCGGATAGATCTCTTCCATTTCTTCGGAGGCCATGGCCGCCAGATGCCCGGCCCATTCATTGGACTTGATGAACACCTCGTTGGTAAGGATATCGAGCTTTTTCTGCGTCTCACCCTGCACGTTCTCGCTGCCCGCAGAACCCAGTACGCCGATCAACTCTCCCTTGTTCACCATGTTGGAGATCACCTTGCAGGCGGTCACGATATCGTTAAGCAGGGAAGTGAAATCGCCGGTGGCTCCGCTGATGTGGCGTTGCTCCTCGATGATGAACTGTGTAATCGTGGTGCCGTTGTGCATTGAGAAGACCTCGTAGGGGTAAATGCGCATCCAATAAATTTTATTCTGTATATATTAACTAATTTTATGAATAATCCCTAGCTCTGCGACAGCAACCCTCACACCGGCCAGCCGCTCCACACCCGATCTCCAAGGTATCTCCATTTTTCCTGCGCATTTGCGCGGCATGATCTTGTACTCCGACAACCTCCTGGAGGAAGACCCATGCGCAAATTGCTCCCCCTGGCTGCCGCCCTCGTCCCCATGGCCCTGCTATCGACCCATGTGGATGCCCGCTCGGGCAGTTACTCTACCGACCATGTCCTCAGCGACGATTTCCTCGAGCGTTTCGATACCGATGGCGATGGCCGCGTGACCCGAACCGAAATCGAGGCAGTGCTGGCAGAGGATTTCGCCAGCGCCGACACCGATGCGGACGGCCTGCTCAGCTACGCCGAATTTTCGGCCCTGCTGGCGCAGTACCGTCAGGACAAGCTACAGGCCGAGTTCGATTCCCTGGATACCGATGCCAGCGGTTCCATCAGCGAACAGGAGTTCTCCGATGGCCACCCGCGCAGCAGCACCACCGTGACGGCCACGGTTTTTGCGCTGGCCGATAGCGACGCCGACGCCCTGCTGAGCCTGGACGAACTGGCTGCCCTGAAAGACAATCCGGACATCTGGCGGTTCGCCGAATTGGACGACGATGGCGACGGCGCCCTATCCGAAGACGAGTTCACCTCCTCGTCAGCGGTGAGTGGCCGCAGACACCGCTGATCGGGAACGATCCCATCCCGCCGGACTGAGCGGGCCAACAGCTTCGAATCCGGCGCGATGGGCATACAATCGAGATTATTCCTGGCCTTCGTCACCATCATTCTGGTCGTAGTGGTGGCGATTGCCCTGATCGCCAACTGGAGTTTCGAGCGCGGTCTGGTCGATTACCTGCAGAAGATGGAATTGGCGCGCATCCAGCGACTGATTTCGACCCTGGAGACCAACTACACGGATTACGGCGATTGGGACTTCCTGCGTCACAACGAACCGGCCTGGCACCGGATCATGGACACAGCCCTGGGCAGCCAGGGCCGCGACCGGCGTCCACCGCCAGCGGGCCACCGCCCGCCCCCGGATGGGCCTGACCGGCCTTTCGGCGGTCCACCGCCAGGCGAACATCAACAGGCGTTTGGCCCCCCCCCTCCCGGTGCTCCCCCCTTCGGCAGACCACCGCCCCACGACCCGAGACACCGGCCACCGCCGCCCCGTGATCCGCTGGACCTGAGACCCAGGCTACGTCTGCTGGACGCCATGGGCGAACAGGTCGCAGGACGACGAAAAACAGAAGACGACGAAACCCGCCACGCCATCTCCGTGGACAGCGAAACGGTGGGATACCTGGCGGTGCGCCAGGCCGAAATCGCCACCGACAATCTGGCTCTGGCCTTCCAGTCCCAGCAAAAGCGTGGCTACTTGCTGATTGTGCTGTTGACGCTGTTGCTCGCCAGTCTGGCGTCCCTGGTATTGGCGCGTCGGCTGATCCGCCCGATCCGCGCCATCGCCGCCGGAGCCCAGGAATTGAGCGCCGGCCGCTACGGCGCGCGAATCGCCGTGGAACGCAACGACGAACTCGGTCGACTGGCCGAAGACTTCAACCGCCTCGCCGCCACCCTGGAAAGAAATGAGCGTATGCGTCGTCAGTGGATCGCCGACATATCGCACGAATTACGCACCCCGCTGGCAATTCTGCGTGGCGAGATCGAGGCCCTGCTGGACGGGGTGAGGCAGGTGAGCCCGGAGCATCTGCGCTCCCTTCATGGCGAGGTCATCGGCCTTGGGAAGCTGGTTGACGACCTCTACGAACTGGCCCTTTCCGACCTGGGTGCCCTGGAGCACAAACGGGAAAGACTGGATCTGGCCGAATTACTCGATGAGGTGGCCGACGGATTCCGGCGACGTTTCGAAAAGAAAAGCCTGCGACTGGACAACGACGCGCACGGCCCAATGTGGATGTGCGGCGACCCACAGCGACTGCGGCAACTGCTGGCCAATCTGCTGGAAAACAGCCGTCGTTACACCGACAGCGGCGGACGTCTGCGAATCACTACGGAACGTAGCGCGGGCCATTACCGGCTGCGTTTCGAAGACACCGCCCCGGCGGTATCCGATACCGACCTGCCGCGGTTGTTCGAACGCCTTTATCGGGTGGACAAGTCCCGCAGCAGAAGCCTGGGCGGGGCCGGACTGGGGCTATCGATCTGCTACAACATCGTCACGGCCCATGACGGCCGCATCCGCGCCGAGCACAGCCCGCTCGGCGGCTTGGCCATCGTCGTCGAGCTACCGGCAGAGGGAGACAAGCCGAAATGACGCCGCCATTGGTTTTCATTGTCGAAGACGAACCCAAGCTCGCCCGCGTGCTGGAGGAATACCTGCAACGCGACGGTTTCCGCACCCACCAGATCGAACGTGGCGATCAGGTTATGGCGCAAGCGAAGGAACTCGGCCCCGATCTCATTCTCCTGGACCTGATGCTGCCGGGCCTGGACGGCATGGAGGTCTGCCGCGAGCTACGCCGTTTTTCTGAGGTCCCCATCATCATGACCACCGCCAGGGTGGACGAGATCGACCGCCTGCTGGGCCTGGAGATCGGTGCCGACGACTACGTCTGCAAGCCCTACAGCCCCCGCGAAGTGGTGGCGCGGGCACGGGCCGTGCTGCGCCGTTGGGGGCCGAAAGCCGAGGCCGAAGACACCCGCCTTGCCGTGGCGGTCGACATGGACCGATTCGAAGCGCGCCTGGGCGAACGGGTCCTGGACCTGACCCCGGTGGAACTACGCCTGTTGCACTGCCTGTCGGAACGCCCCGGACGGGTGCTCTCCCGCGATCAACTCATGAACCGGCTCTACCCCGACGGCCGCGTGGTCACCGATCGCACCATCGATAGCCACGTCAAAAATCTGCGCCGCAAACTGGCAGACTACCTGCCCGAACAGGACCTGATCCGCTCGGTCTACGGGGTGGGATACAAGCTGGAAGCTTGAGACCGTCTTACCAGCGACTCCGCCCGAAGCGACGTTCGAGCAGATACATCGTCAGTATCACCACAAAGGAAAACAGCAGCATACCCGCGGCCAGCAGGTGGGCCTGCGACCATTGTAGCGATTCAACGTAGTCGAAAATCGCCACCGACAGCACACGCGTCTCGCCGGGAATGTTCCCGCCGATCATCAACACCACACCAAACTCACCCACGGTATGGGCGAATCCAAGCACGGCCCCGGTGAGAAACCCCGGCCGTGCCAGGGGAACGGCCACACTCCAAAACGCATCCCAAGGCGTCGCCCGCAACGTTGCCGCCACTTCCAGCGGTCGCTCCCCCAGTGCCTCGAAGGCGTTGCGAATCGGCTGGACCACGAAAGGCATCGAGTACAGCACCGACCCGATCACCAGCCCTGTGAAGCTAAAGGCCAACGTGCGCCCACCGAACAGCTCGGCGATCCACCCTCCGGGCCCATTCGGCCCCAGGGCAACCAGCAGATAGAAACCCAACACCGTCGGCGGTAACACCAAAGGCAGCGCCACCAGCGTTGCCACCACCTCCTTGTACAACGAACGGGAACGCGCCAGCCACCAGGCGATGGGCGTACCGATCACCAGCAGCACCAGCGTCGTGACCGACGCCAATGCCAACGTCAACCGCACCGCGGACCAGATTTCCTCCGACTCGCTCACCCACACGCCTTTTCACTTGCCGATGACATAGGTAGGGTTGTGTTCAATCGCATGCATTTCTACAGCCGCATTGATCTCATGCACGCTCATAGGTGCCGTACTCCCAGTACTTCCTCCCCGGACTACTGGGCCCAACCCAGTCTTGTGCCAGTAGTTCCTTCGCCACATAGTGGTTGAGGAACCCGTGTCCGACCAGAAGCACGCTTTCGTGTTCGCCAGCCAATTCGACAAGTGTACGCGCCGCCACCTTCGCCCGACCTCGCGCGGTGAAAATAGACTCGGTATTCTTCGAAAAACCCATAAACCAAAGGGTTCTAAGGACCAGCGCCCATAGCCTCAGCGGCAGGGTGATGGGCTCACGATCAAAATAAGGCAGATTCATCTCGCGAAACAGTGCCGATGAGTAGTGAATTTCCCCCGCCCCGAGGGCCTTCGCCGATTGAATGGAGCGCGGCAAATCGCTGCAAACGATGACCTCATGGAAATCAAGCAACTTACGCGACTCCGCCGTCGGGCTTCCGACAATCCCAGCCAGATCGTAAGCACTTTCCAGACGTTTGAACTCGGAACCGCTTACGTTCCTCTCCCAGTCAAAATCCGGCTTTCCGTGCCTGAGTAGGGTGATGCGCACTACGTTTCCTCAGCAAAAAATCATGTGTGGCTGTGTTCTGGTGTGAAGGCCCGAGGCGGCCACAAACAAGCCCTATCGCGCCGAAAGCACCCCCTGGAAGCGATCTTTCCTATGACCCACCACACGAAGCTTGAGTCCGACGACAAACCCTCAGACTACGATGAGTTACAAACCCTTGGCAAACCAATCCTTCTGCCAATTCGAACCTCTACATGGAAGTTCATTGGCCTGCGGCCATGCAAGAAAGTCAATTCACATTGGATCTATACGCTTGGCTCTCAACCACGGCGCATCAGACTTCTGCCGATTTCTCTGCTCGGGCAAAGGGAACGTACTTGCCGGTCCTTAGCAAGATCAATCAAAGCCGGTTCATCCCCACGTCCGTGGGGAACGCTATACGTGCCGGCAGGGTTCGAGGAAGTCATTCGGTTCATCCCCACGTCCGTGGGGAACGCGCTACAGGGGCTCAACCAAAAATTGGACGACCACGGTTCATCCCCACGTCCGTGGGGAACGCGTCCACTCGAACCAGTGTCTATTGATCGCCCGCGGTTCATCCCCACGTCCGTGGGGAACGCCTGGCGGCCAACCCGCAGAAGGCCCTGAACGACGGTTCATCCCCACGTCCGTGGGGAACGCTATTGCGATACCGATTCGATTATATGCGAATCCGGTTCATCCCCACGTCCGTGGGGAACGCGCACTAGCCAGTGCTGGCACTGTCTACGACGACGGTTCATCCCCACGTCCGTGGGGAACGCGGTGTCACAGTCCTGCCCGAAGGATTCGGTCACGGTTCATCCCCACGTCCGTGGGGAACGCATCGCAGTATGGAATCAGATCGAAACTCAGGACGGTTCATCCCCACGTCCGTGGGGAACGCTAAAAAGACAAAATGAACATTATCCCCGCAGTCGGTTCATCCCCACGTCCGTGGGGAACGCCGCGAATTCGCGGCGGTCAGTTCCACGGCGGACGGTTCATCCCCACGTCCGTGGGGAACGCTTCATCGATGCGCTGTACGAATGGAATATGTCCGGTTCATCCCCACGTCCGTGGGGAACACACTTAATATAACTTATTGATTATTAAAGAACAATGGCAACGTTAAAATTCCACCGATTTGTGCGGCGCATCATTTTACGGACCTATTCGTCTTTCGAAGGGAGAGTCTGGTCCGGTTTCTTCGATTCGGGAAGAAACCGGACCAAGCGCAGACCATCGTAGTCCACGGGAACGCGGCGGTTCTTACCTAGCGTTTGAAACTCGAAGCCGGGTTCCCTATTCGTCTGCCAAGCCATAACGATATTTCCGTCTTCGATGCCGGCTTCACACTGCTCCCAGATCATCTCCCTGATCCGCTTGGATACATTCCCCAGGTAGACACCGGCACGTATTTCCAACATCCACACTGCCAGCCGACCGCGCAGCCGCGGCGGTACGGCTTCGGTGACGACGACAAGCATTGCCATCAACTGCTCCGGTGGCCGGCGTCGCCGATGGAATCGGGGACGGGAATCGCTGGCGGGATTTGTTCCGGTGCCGGTTTTGGGGGTTCTATACCTCCGGCACTGAGGACTTCTTCGATCATGGGGATGATCTTTTTCAACAGTCTGGTCTCACGAAATACGTCGCGGCAGGCGTGGCGAACCTCGCTTTCGGGATTGCCGGGGTTCTTGGCGGCGATTTGAAACGCGACGGGAACGACGGTTTCGAATTTGACGATGTCGGCAATGTCGTAGACGAAAGAAAGGGGCTTGCCCGTGTGTATGAAACCAATCGCCGGGGCGTAGCCGGCAGCCAGGATAGCGGCCTCGCCGATGCCGTAAAGGCAGGCGGTGGCGGAGGAGAGACAGCGGTTGGCCAGGTCTCCCGCTTGCCAGTCCTTTTGATCGTAGCGCCTCCCCTTCCAAGCTACCCCGTATTTGCTGGCAAATTGGCGATAAGTCTCCCGCACTCGGGCACCCTCGATGCCACGAAGCTGTTCAACGCTGCGACGCTGGGGCGGCGCTTCGCCAAAGCGCATCTCGTACATCTTGCGCACCACTTTCAGTCGCAGGTCGTCGTCCAAAGCAAGTTTGGCCTGGTACAAGAGCCGGTCGGAGCGCGCGCCGCCGGGTTGCCCGCGGCATACAGTCGTACGCCGGCCTCACCGACCCAGACCAGCAGGGTACCCACCTGAGCGGCGAGCCGGGTGGCGGCGTGGGATATGCGCGTGCCCGGTTCCAGCAGGATGCAGGCCAGCGACCCTACCGGGATATGCAAACGCACACCGTTTTCGTCGATGACGACGAAGGCGCCGTCAAGCACGTCGATCTGTCCGTAGCGCACAAATATCATGGACGAACGATCCTTGATCGCCGTCGGCTTGAGGGGAAGAAATGCCATAGAGAGATCCCTCCTGGTTGAAACGATCCTGCCGAGTCCCGTCGCTATTGCGCGCCCAAACGCCTGACAAGTAACAGGCCGCACCCGAAACCCTTGGCTGGCCCCAAACCGTGAAAGAGGGTCTGCCTGAAGCGATCCGGATCCGTGACGGTTAGCAGGCCGGTGAGGTCCAGCGTGGAGAATCGCAAGGGTTTTTCGTTCTTTTTCGGGATTCGATACTGCCGGTAGGCATCGGCCCTGACCTGTAGCGGATCGATGGCAAAACCTTTGTCCTGACAGCGCTGCATCAGCCAGTGGCAGCCGGCTTGATGTTCCAACTCGGCTTCACTGAGACGAGCGGCAGCCTCTTGCCCCTGCCAGTTCAGACGCTTTTTCAGATCCATGACGACATCGTGACGTTGATGCCGTCCTTGAGCGTCTTTGCGGGTGACCACGGGATTGACGGTCACCTGAAAACCCAGGTGTTCTCCCGCGAGTAAACGGGGCATGTACGGTTTGGTTTGCAGGTACCAAGGCCCTGTCGTATTGGGCGCCTGTTCTGACACAAGGATGAATCGTCCCAACGGACCCTGGCTTTCACTTCGAAACAGAAACGGCCTCCCCCCGTGCATTTCGCTGTCAAACAGTTTCCACAGAGTGCGGTGAGTTTCATAGGGATTGTCGAGTCGCATTCGGGCGATTTCGTCATAGCGTAGGCGCTGCGGATCGACGCTGGCTCGGCTGATGTACATTGCTACACCTCCTCGGGGCGATCCGCCCGGTATTCGGTCCGACGTGAAAACTGCCAACGCGTGCGGCTCAAGGGCTGGTCGTTGCGTTGAAGGGCCGTCGTTTTCGCGTCAAACCCGATTTCCATGCCATCTTCCCAATAGAGCGTGGCGTTGCCTGCCCTGGGGTAGCGAACCTCGGCCGAAGGAAATTCGGCCGCTTGCAGGGCGAGGTGAAGGTTTTCCGCCTTCACCACCTGAGGAAACAACGGCCTCGAGACCGGACAGGACTTGCGCCCCAGGTAGAGGACGAACCGGGGATAGCGCAATGCCTCGGCAAGGTCATCCAGCATATGGGGCGCTCGATCGGTGGATTGCACCAGCACCAGCCAGTCCCCGTCGACGCGATAGTCCCGGCTAGAGAGGATGGTGCCGGCACTCTTGCCTTGAAGCCGGTTATAGCGCGCCAGGGCCAACAGTTCGTCGCGGCGAGTGTGGTGGGGCATTTTTTTCAAGGCTACCTGGGGTGGGACCTGCACGGTGTGATAGTCCCGCAATAGATGACCGGCGTTGCGCGTCGATACCGCAACACGGTAACCGGCGGAAAGTGCGGCGTGGGTCTCGTCTTCATGGCGGCCAATCCCCAGAGCGGCGGCCAACAGGCCGAGCACCTGGCTGCGACCGGGATGGTCGAGACTGGGCCGCACCTCACCAACCGCCGTGTCGCCCCAGGCAGCCATGGGACCACAAAGCTGAAATACCAGATAATCTTCCATATCACTCCACCGCGCAGTGCTGGATCTCCGCCAAAGAACCTTGACCTTTGAGCAGGTTCATCACGCAACGACGGTCGGCGCAGTTTCCATAGGCCTGATCCATGCGATGGACCAGACCGGATTCCTCGTCCATCAGTCGATCGACGGCATCGCCTATCATGTCCTGCTTCCACACCGGCTCCATGTAGGCCCCCGATAGACCTCGGGGCTGTTGGTTGCCCAGTTCGGCGAGAACGAAATGGGCGCGGGCGCGGGAGGCGAAGCTGTTTTGCTTGCCGGTGGGTGCGATGGTACTGGCGCATTCCACCAGGGCTTGCAAGGTACGGCGCCACAGGTCTTCGTCCCCTTGAAGGTTTTCCAGGAGCAGGGCTCGATCGACGCAGACATAGAGGTAAAACAACCCGGAGCCGAATTCCGTCTCGCCGAGGTGACCGGCGCCCACATCTTCGAGGCCGGTGTTGAGGTCGTCCACGGCGCTGAAAAAATCGTCTTCTACGGCAGCCTTGTTCACGGTGATGGCGTGGGCGACCTGGGCAGCCGCTTCCATGTTGTAACTTGGGTTGCTGGCCAACATTCGTCCGAACAGGGCAATGTCCGCAGACTTTATCTGTTTGCGCAGCAGTTGGAGTTCAGATTCTTCCGGCGGGCCGTCGCGCTCTGCCAGCATTTTGACCAGGCTGGCAATGGCCTGCTGTTCTTCAGGGCTGAAATGCGCCAATTGTTCGATGTGCAAACCTTCTTCGCTGCCGTCATCCTTTTTTTCCTGCTTGAGTTTGCCGAAACAGGCGGCGATGTTGCGCGCCCATTCGCGTGCCTTTTTTTCGGCAACGCCGGCGTACTGCAGGTCGGCGGCGATCCTTACCCCCATTTCCTTGGTGCGAACGCCTTTGGATTCGCCGACGGCGGCTTCGAACACTTCGGAGCTACGCCAAGCGCGTTTGAGACTCTGGGAGGAGATGCGCAGGCGGTTTGCACCGCCCAGCATGGCGGTCTTCGGCCGGCCCAGATCGTCGCGATTGAGATTGGAGGGCGGGTAAGCGGTCAGGATGTGCAACTGTAAAAAACGTGCCTTGTTGAATTCCATCGGTTTATTCTCCGTAGGGGGTTGATCAGTCTTCGCTGGCGGCAATGCCGTAGTAGTCGATAGCCAAACGCTTGCGCTGGCTGGCTCCACGGTAAGGGTGTGTCCAGTCCCGGCAAACCTCGGCCAGATCGCGGATGTTCGCCTGGCGGCCGAGCAGCGCCATGGCGCGGCGCAGGTGTTGAAAGGCGTCTTCGGCGCCTTCGGCCTGAAGCAGCCGGCGGAACCGCAGACCGCTCATTTTCGATCGGCTCCCTGCCCCTGTCTTGCGCGCCAGCGCGGCGCCGAGAGAGTCGCTGACATGACCGTCTCGCACCTGCGCCAGCACCCCGACCATCAGGGCCAAGCCTTGGTCATCGCGTTCCGTTTTCCTGCCCAGGCGCATTCGCAATTGGGCAAATGTGGGTGTCAGATAGATTTCGGTCAATCGGTGGGCACGGGCAAGTTCGGCGCGCTCGGCTCGTCGGGCGCGGTTATCGTTGAGGTCGTTCCACCACTGGTGAACCTTGGCGGTCCAATCGTCGTCAGCCTGGGTTTGCATGATTGCGGTCCTTATGCAGCCTGTTCGCGCGGAATGAGCAGGCCCTTGATGGTTTTGCCATTGAGAATATTGCGTAGTTTGAGTCCGGCCTTGGCGATCCTTTTTGGATTTTCGTGGCCAAAATCGCCACTTGCGGCCCACTCGTCGAATAGACGCATGGCCGTGTTACTCAGGATGACGAACCAGCTCTCGCGTAACGTCCGGTCCTCTGCGTTGTTTTCCAGCGCCTCGAGCACACCGAACAGCACGACATAAAACTCGGATTCGGTAGCCGACCAGAAGGCCGCCAGCGGGGCATTCAGATCGCCCCGAACCGTGAGGCCGGGACGAAACCAAGCTTCCTTGATGGCACTACGGATGGCATCGGCTACCCGTTCCGCACTGGCCAGAAGTTCATCCACACGGCGCTCAAATTCGGGATAGACGGCATCACTGACCTTCAGGATAGGCATCCATGCTTCGTACCATGCACGGGCCTTCATATTGTCCATATCAAAACCGAAGGCCCATAGCAGGGTTCGCCTTGGTCTATCGAAATCGTTCTTTGCCGCCCGAACCACCGCCGCTGCCCGCCCCCGCTCTTCGCGTGCAAACACGTAGGCGCCCCAATGCCGATAACCGATTCCGCCAGGTTGGGGATGCAGGGGTAGCCACTCGCCTTCCTTGGTGCGGTAGTAGGGGCTCAAGGGGTGTTCCCAGGGGCCTTGATAGTTCGCTCCATAGTTTCGGGTTCGGTAACGATGGACGACCGGGCCTGCCTCGCCACTGAGTGAACAGTGCCCCGGATCGGCATCCATTTCCAACCATATGCGTCGCGGACAGGCCCAGTAGGTTTGCAGAAAATGTGCGTCTGATGGACGGGTTTCGCCGACGCCCTTGGGGTCGCTGGTCCGACAGGGTGCCAACCAGGGAAAGCGATCCGCCAAGGCCTGATGCTGGTCACCGTGAGCGTCGGTCAGTTGCCCCAATTGGTCCTGGTCGAGAACATTCAACCACAGCAGGTGCCACAAGGTCCGTCTTTCCAACGGCTCGATATTGGGGTCGGGGGCAACCAGAGTGGTCAGTGGCCCACCACCGCGCAAGGAGGTGCGAAACCCCTTGCCACCAGCCGGCGCATTAATCTGCAAGGTCAGCAAGGCCAGTGCGGCATTCCTGAGGCCAAGCGCCGATACCCCACCCTGTTTGATGAAGTGGTCGGCGTTGTTGCGCACGGTCTGGCCGCCGGGCGCCTCCAGCAGCAGAGACGCGACCTCCTTGGGTTCGGCATCTTCCAACCCTTGGTCCTGCATGTACCTCGACCCTTTGCCGACCAGCTCAAATACTTCCTTCAATTCCAGAAAGGCGTCTTGCAACTCGTCTACCGAGGGCGGTGATTCATACCAGTCCCGCCACATGCCTGATCCGGGGGTGGCGCAGGTCTGTAGAAGTCCGATGAGGAATTGCGCAGCCGCACCATTGAAATCCGGGCGGCATTCGTTGAAGTCGACTATGGGGTCTTCGCTTATTGCAGAGACGATCTCGGCTGGGGAGATAGTTTGAATAGCGCCGCTCCGCCGCCTCACGGCGATCCACGCATCAGTTATCAGGTTCATAGTGATCCTTCGTTAAAAAATCCAGCTACGGCAAAATAACAACCCAACCTACAGTCCAGACAGCATAGTTGTTGACACAGAGATACACGACCGGCGCACAATTACTGCACTTCCAACCCGCGGCACGAGTCATACTGGATCGTCGCCGTGCCTTCCCCGTTACTCACTGCCCCTGTCCAGCCGCCCCCCTGCGCCTTCGTCAACACGACCGGAACAACGTAGGCATGGCGCCATTGCGTCACTAAAACCGCGAGTTGCGATGCCACCTCAGAATTCGCAGGCGTCGCGGCCGCAGCGACCGACCTCTCCGCCACGACGACTTCGCTCATGGCCCAAGGTTCGCCCGCCCTGAATGGGCCAAGTTCGGCTCCGTCCCAGCGCAGCAGGCGCAGCGTAGCGGTCGGTTCGCCCAGGCGGGTCGGCGTTCGCGACTCCGCCCACCAGCCGGGACCGCCGGCCTGATAACCCCTGTCCAACGCGATGGCGTTGCCGATGCCCAGACTGTCGTGGGAACGTCGCTCGCCCAGCACGCGACTCTCAGACACTTGCAGGGCTTGCGGAGCGGCTACTGCGTCGGGGCCGTATACGGCCTCTATCCAGGCTCGCAGGTCTTCTGGTACCCGCAACGGATCGCCAGCTTCAAGCAAGACCTGCGTACGCCAGAGTTGCGCATGGTCGGGGTAGACGCGCGCGGTTCGTGGCAGCAGACCGGTAATCCACGCCTCATCAATGTCACCCTGTGCAGCGGGTGCAAGTACGGCCATTGGTACCGCCGGGCGCTCATCCTCTCCACGACTCTTCAGGCCACCGCGCCGATCTCGCACGTGCCGGCGCATACGGCCCGCCCGCTGTATCAACAAATCCACCGGCGCCAGGTCGCTGACCAACACATCGAAATCCACATCCAGGCTTTGCTCCACGACCTGGGTGGCGATCAAGACCTTGCCGGCTCGTTGGTTTGTGGCGCCATGTCGGCCGAAGCGATCCAACACGCGATTTTCAATCTCCAGGCGGTCACCCAGGGCAAAACGGGCATGGAACAGGTCGACGTCGCCCGCAGGCAAGAGCCGTGCAAGCGCTTCCCATGCCTCGATCGCATCGGCAACGGAATTGCGAATCCAGCAGACACAGGCGCCTGCTCTGGCATGGCCCACGACCCATTGCACGGCTTCCGGTAACGATCGCAGCGGTTTGAAATGCAGGGTTCTGCGCACAATCGGGCGAGTTGCAACGGCGACCTCGCGCAGACCGTCATGCAATACGGCAGACAACAAGGGATATTCACCGCTGGCCGGCGCACCGAGGGGGTATTGCGCATGGGTGTTGAAGGCAGCGACCAATTCCCGCCGCATGGCCAGTGGCAAGGTGGCGGACAACAACACGGCACTGCCGCCAGCCGCAGCGTGGGCCGCGAGCAAACGGCACAACAGGCGGTGCATATAGGCATCGTTGGCATGCACCTCGTCCACCACCAGCACCTTGCCCAGCAGACCAAACTGGCGTAAACACTGGTGTTTGCTCTGCAGGATCGCTAGCAAGGCTTGATCGATGGTGCCGACGCCGGCATGAGCGAGGAGAGATTTCTTTCGGTTGTCGGCCAACCAGGCCGCGCAATGGGACCCCGCCGAGGGTTCCTCCAGATAGTCCGTTTCCGGCACGCTATTCATGGGCACCAGCGTATCAGTGAAGCGACGGTCCAGATGGGCCTTGCCGTGGGCCAAGACGAGTGACGGCAGCCGGCCCGCTGGGGCAAACAGTTTGCCGTAAATCGCCTTGCCGCGACGGTACATGGCATTCGCCGTAGCCATGGTCGGCAGGGCGAAATAGAAGCCCCTCGCCCGCTGAGTGCTCATGAGGCGGTGAATCAGTACGAACGCGGCCTCGGTTTTACCCGCACCGGTGACATCTTCCAACAGGAACAGCGCCGGCCCTTCCCCAAGAGGAACGCGAAGTGCCTCGGTCTGGAGCGGGGTAGGATTGGGCAGATTCACCAGTTCCGGGAAGCCCAGCAATGGACCGGGCACCACCGGCAACGCTCCCGAGCCGCTCACCGCCCGGTCGGCAGCGGGCAAGGCGTGTTCGTTCCAGTAGCCGTCCAATGCCATCGGCTCATCGCGGTAGCAAAACCAGTCCTGGTTTGAGCCCAACCAGTCGCAAAACACCGCAAAACCGGCCAGCCACCAACTGGCCCTGCGGGTCATGGCGATAGCATCACCGCAACCCACCAGATCGGACAAACCGCCCAGAACGCCGCTTGCCAACAGACGCTCCGCATCTGAGGCAAAGTGATGCGCTGCCAGAATGTCTTGCGGCGTGAAGTCCGGCTGAACGGTACGAACCGACACGGGAGGGCGACCATGGTGGCAGGTTGTAGCCGCCAACAAGGGGTTTAATATCGACTGGGAACGCCCGCCCCACTCAAATCGTTTCTGCAGCGCTGGCAGAAGTTCGCCGGTCCAGAACCCATATCCCAACGAATCGTGCCCGGCCTGATTCAATCCACTGCGATACTTGAACCTGCCTTCCGGCCGCCCAAAGCGAGAAACGAGATCTGCGCGCAAATCCTGGAAGGAAGAGGCGAATTTACCGAGATCATGCGTTGCAAGCAGAAAGGTAAGCCAGGCAGCCGTTGCTTGCGGGGACAAGCCCAGCGCGGCGGCAAAGAAGTTTCTAAGGTCTTCGTCGTGCTGAAGCCATTGGTATCCGACAGCGGCAACATCCAGACTATGGTATGGCAAGAGATGACAAGCGCCATTGTCTTCACCACTCTTACCCCAATAAGAAAAATACGCTTTCATGCCCATGATCCCTGATCACTTTCTCGGTTCAGGGCATAGCCTAGCCCAAAGAGCTTGATCAATCCCTTAGGCCCTGATGTCCTGAACAGCAGTCAATTCCTTGTGTAGCGATTGCTTGGTCAACGCAAAGAAAAAGCCTCCAAACGCCTAGGGCTGGCGAGTGGAGGCTGAAGTTTGGGTGAAACGGGCCCGGTACCGCATTAACCGGGCCCGTTTCGGTGGGAAGCACCTGTTGCCAGGGAGAGACTCACACGACCTCGTACCGCAAAAACGAGGGTCGCAACTGCACGGCTCTGCTTCCCGAAAACTGACGGGGGCAGCGCTGCTTGATGAAGCCCCCGACGGAAGAATGATGCTGATAAGACTTCCGTAATTAGGTTATAGCAACCGGTATGCCAAGTTTTTTCAATCCCCAGAAATAACTTATATTTAATTGTTTTTATTGATGTTATAAGAATTCCCTGGAGCGAAAGCCACTCCCGGGCAGCCGCCCGGACTGCCACGGCCAACATGACACCGATGACGGATGCCTGTCAGACAAGACGCTCCACGTATCGACCAATACGCAGGAATGGCGATTCTTCTCCCTATGCGGGGTTTCGTGTACCCTACGCCCCCATGAAAACCCAGCAAATTGATCAGTTATTATTTACCCAGAGGAACCAGGGTCGATGAAGGTATTGATCCTGTATGCGCACCCCAATCCGCTGAGTTTCAACCAGGCGATTCTGCAACGGGTACAGTCCACGCTAGAGGCACGTGGACACGAGTTCCGCACATTGGACCTTTACCAGAGGGACGACAAATTGCGCCTGGACGGGGCCGACCTGGCGGCAATCAAATCCGGCGAGACACCGGCGGATATCCGGGAGCGTCAGGCGGAAGTGCTGTGGGCCGATGCCCTGGTGTTCATCTATCCGGTGTGGTGGTTCGGCATGCCGGCGATCCTGAAAGGCTGGATCGACCGGGTGTTTCAGGAAGGCTTCGCCTTTCGCTTCAGCCATGAGGGAATGAGCGGCCTGCTGGGACCGCGCAGCGCCCTGGTGATTCACACCACCGGTGGTGACCTCAAGGCCCATGAGGATATGAACGGTCTGGAGCTGTTGTCTCGTCCCTTGCTGGAAGGCGTGTTGGGTTTTTGCGGCCTTGAACCGGTGCATTATCTGCCGCTGTTCGGCGTGCCCATTGTCGGACGCGCAGAACGCGAGCACATGCTGGAGCAGGTGGAAGCGATTACCCTGCGCTTGGCCCAGGCCGAATCACCCGGCCACTGAGGCCGTCTCGAATCTCGGTGGGGCCACGGAGCCCGCCCACCGGACCATCGACAATCCAATCCAATGCCTCGCCGAAGCGCCGGTACACGCCAATTGCGCTGCGGGCGGGCACGCGCCCGCTGAGATTGGCGCTGGTGGAAACCAGCGGCCCGCCGGCGGCCCGGCAGAGTTCGGCCGCCAGCGGGTGCGCGGTGACGCGCACGGCCAGGGTGGCATGCCGGCCTCTGAGCCAGGATGGGCAGTTGGCGGCGGCAGGGAGCAGCCAGGTGACCGGTCCGGGCCATGTCTGGGATAAGGCGGTTTGAAGCTGCGCCGACGGCGGTTGGATCAGGGAAACCAATTGGCCCGGATCGGCGGCGATCAGGATCAGGCCCTTGGCGGCCTCCCTCCCCTTGAGGTCCAACAAACGCTGTACGGCCCGTGGGTTGTGGGGATCGCAGCCAAGACCATAGACACCTTCCGTGGGATAGGCGATGACGCCGCCTGCGTTCAGGACTTGCCGCAGGCGGCGGCGCAGCCAGGGGGTCACTCAGACGCCGGACTGCTGTAGGGCCTGGTCTTTGGTGACAACCTCTGCCGCATTGGCTTGGCGCTCGGCGAGCAGGCGGGCGGCCAGGTTGGCGTCGGCCACGGCCAGAATCTGGGCGGCCAGATAACCCGCATTCTTGGCGCCGGCCTTGCCGATGGCGACGCAGCCGACCGGGATACCACCCGGCATCTGTACGGTGGAAAGCAGAGAGTCCATGCCTTGCAGGGGACCGGCATCCAGCGGCACGCCGATGACCGGCTTGATGGTGAGACCGGCCACGGTACCGGCCAGGTGCGCGGCCAGACCGGCGGCAGCGATGAACACACCACATCCGCGCTGATCAGCATCCTTGACGTAGCGATGAGTGGCATCGGGCGTGCGGTGGGCGGAGGTGATCTTGACCTCACGGGGCACGCCCAGTTTGTCCAGCACCTCCAATGTGGCCTTCATGACCGGCAGATCGGAGTCCGAGCCCATGAGCACGGCGACGAAGGGTTGTGTCATTGCATATTGCCTCGAAGTTGGAGGAAAGGTTTTCAGCCCGTCTCTCGGGCCTGGGTTTTCTTGGCGGTGGCTTTTTTCGATGCCTTTTTCTTACTGCTGGCCTTTTTCTTGCCTGCGGTCTTCTTGCTTGCCGTGGCCTTGGACGTGGTCTTTTTGGTCGCCGCCTTCTTGGCGCCGGCCTTCTTCTTGGAGCCACGCCCCTTGCGTTCCGGGGCCTCGGCCAGAAACTTCTGACACTCTTCCAAAGTCAGCGTTTCCGGCTCGCGATCCTTGGGGATACGGGCATTCTTGCCGCCGTCTGTGATGTAGGGGCCGAAGCGGCCGCGCAGTATCTGTACCTCGGTGCCCTCGAAATGCCGAATGGTGCGGTTGGCATCGGCGATTTTCTTCTCCTCGATGAGTTGCAGAGCCTCATCCAGGGTGATGCTGTAGGGGTCGCCGTTCTTGATGGAGACGAACTTGCTCCCATAACGCACATAGGGGCCGAAGCGGCCGATATTGGCGCTGACCTTTTCACCATCGGGGGTTTCGCCAAGGTCCCGTGGCAGCTTGAACAGCTCCAGCCCCTCTTCCAGGCTGATGGTGTCCATGCGCTGACCGGGCAAAAGACCGGCGAACCGGGGCTTGTCCTCATCGTCGCGGGTGCCGATCTGCACGAAGGGACCGAATCGCCCCAGACGCACGGAGACTTCCTTGCCCGTGGCAGGATCGCTCCCCAGAACTCTGGCCTGGGCAACTTCGTCACGGCTGATGTTGGCCTTGTCGCCCACCAGTTGGTTGAACGGCCCCCAAAAAGTGTCCAGGAAGGGCACCCACTGCATCTCGCCGCGGGAAATGGCATCCAACTCATCTTCCAGCTTGGCGGTGAAATCGTAGTCCACGTAGCGGGTGAAGTGGTCGGTGAGAAAGCGATTGACCACACGCCCCACATCGGTGGGGATGAAACGTTTGTTCTCCAGCTCCGCGTAACCCCGGTCTTGCAGGGTGGAGATGATGGAGGCGTAGGTGGAGGGCCGGCCAATGCCGTATTCCTCCAGGGTCTTCACCAGGCTGGCCTCGCTGTAGCGCGGTGGCGGTTCGGTGAAGTGCTGCTCGGCGCGGATGGCGCTGAGGCTGACGTCCTCGCCCTCGACCAGATTGGGAAGCATCTTCTCGTCGCCATCGCCCGGCTTGGCGTCGTCCACCCCTTCCAGATAGACCGCCATGAAACCCGGATTGGCGATCGACGAGCCGTTGGCGCGAAACAGATTGCCAGGGCCGCAGGACAGGTCGACGGCCACGGTGTCGATGGTGGCGTGGATCATCTGGCAGGCCACCGTGCGCTTCCAAATCAGTTCGTAGAGCCGGTATTGGTCGCGAGACAGGTACTTTTGCACAGACTCGGGGGTGCGGGTGACGGAGGTGGGGCGAATCGCCTCATGGGCCTCCTGGGCGTTTTTAGCCTTGGTTTTGTAGCGCCGTGCCTCGCCTGGCAGCATGTCATTGCCGTAACGCTCGGCGATGAAACCGCGAATCTCATCCAGTGCGTCGTTGGCCAGGGTAACGGAGTCGGTACGCATGTAGGTGATCAAACCCACCGAGCCGGTACCTATATCTATGCCTTCGTACAAGCTTTGGGCTGTGCGCATGGTGCGCTGCGCGCCGAAACCCAGCTTGCGCGCCGCTTCCTGTTGCAGCGTTGAGGTGGTGAAGGGTGCTGCAGGATTGCGTTTGCGCTGCTTCTTCTCGACCTTCTCCACATGCAGGCGCCCTTGTGCTGCCTGCTCCAGCCCCTTTTTGACCTCGGCGGCCCGGGTGCCGTCGGTGATGCTGAACTGCTCCTGTTTTTCACCCTGGTATTGGGTCAGGCGCGCAACGAAGGGCTGCTGATCCTTCTCGGAATCCGCCTGCACGGTCCAGTATTCTCTGGCGACAAAGGCTTCGATCTCCTCCTCTCGCTCGACAATCAAACGCAGAGCCGGACTTTGCACGCGGCCGGCAGACAGCCCGCGCCGGATCTTGCGCCAGAGCAGCGGCGAGAGGTTGAACCCCACCAGGTAGTCCAGGGCCCGGCGGGCCTGCTGGGCGTTGATCAGGTCCATTGAAAGGTCACGGGGATGCTCCACGGCATCCTGGATCGCCCGCTTGGTGATCTCGTGGAAAACCACGCGGCGAACTTCCTTGTCGTTGAGCAGATTGCGATCTTTGAGCAACTCGTAGAGATGCCAGGAGATGGCCTCGCCTTCGCGATCCGGGTCAGTCGCCAGTAACAGGGCGTCAGACTTTTTCAGCGCCTTGGCGATCGCCTGCACGTGTTTTTCGTTGCGATCGATCACCTGATAGCGCATGCGGAACTCGTGCTCAGGCTCTACCGCGCCCTCCTTGGGAACCAAGTCGCGCACGTGGCCGTAGGACGCCAATACTTCGTAGTCCTTGCCGAGGTACTTTTTTATGGTCTTCGCCTTAGCCGGCGACTCTACGACAACCAGTTTCATGTATACCGCAGGATGTTGAAGGGCCGGTACGGAGATCTCGCCAACCATCGCGAGCCCTGTCCAAAACCGGAGTTATACAAAGGAAATTACTTCCCTTTGCGCGAAAAATGGCCGGATGGTAATCGAATCGAACCGCTGGAGACAACTCGCCAAGGACGATTTCAGTTGTCGATTCGGCAAACAGTGTGCCCGTTCGGGTCTTCCGGCTGGCAGCCCCAGGGTCAGCAGTGCCGAAGCCTATTCCTCGGTTTTGGTCGATTTTCCGGCCATTCCCGCCGCCACCGCGTTCCAATATTTCTGCCACGCTTCGGGGCTCTGGAAATTGGTTGGCAGCAGGGGTTTCATGAGGCTCAAGGGGTCAAATCCGTGGGCACCCGCCTCCATGTTCTTGCGTATCTGCTCAACCAGCTCCTGATGCAACGGGGTCACATCCGGCAGCCCAAAAAAGGCCCGCAGTTCGTCTGGAGTGACATCGGCGGTGATAGTGATCTTCATAGCGCACACCCTCTCGATACTTTCACGAATTTCCTTCCAGACAACGGCGCACCGGCCCGAAGGAACGGCGATGCAGCGGACTGACGCCCAGGGTACGCAATGCCTCTACATGCGCGCGGGTAGGATAGCCCTTGTGACGTGCCAGACCGTAGCCCGGATATTCCCGATCCAGTTCATGCATGAGCCTGTCGCGTGTCACCTTGGCAAGAATGGAGGCAGCGGATATGGCCGCCACGCTGGCATCGCCCCCCACCACGGCCCTCGCTTCGCAAGGTAGACTCGGGCAACGATTACCGTCCACCAGCGCCAGGTCCGGCGGTGGCTGGAGCTGTTCCACGGCCCGTTGCATGGCCAGGAGGCTGGCCTGGAGTATATTGATCCGGTCGATCTCCTCCACCGAGGCGCTGGCGACGGCATAGGCCAGGGCACGTTCGCGAATCGGCTCGAACAGGGCTTCGCGGCGGGCCTCGCTGAGGGCCTTGGAATCGTCAAGACCGACGATGGGGCGATCCGGGTCCAGGATGACGGCGGCAGCCACCACCGGCCCGGCCAGGGGACCTCTCCCGACTTCATCGACGCCGGCAATCCGCTGTCCCTGGAAATCGAACAGTTCCAATTGCTTCATCGGCGCGACTCCAGCAGACCGAGCACGGCCTGGGCGGCACGGGCGCTGGCACCCATGCGCAGTTGGCGGTGCAGGCGGTCAAAGGCGTTTACCATATTTTGCCTTCGTTGCTGGTTCTCCAGCAGATCCAGCACCTCGGCCCCCAGGGATTCTGTCCTGGCCTGATCCTGAATGAGTTCGGGCACCAGCGGGGTATCGAGCAAGAGATTGGGTGGAGAGAACACCTTGACCTTGACCATGCGCTTCATCAGAAAATACGTCAGCGGCGCAAGCCGGTAGGCAACCACCATGGGGCGTTTCAGCACCATGGCCTCCAGAGCGGCGGTACCCGAGGCCATCAGAACCACGTCGCTGGCCTGCATGACTTCCTTCGAGCGCCCCACGATCAGGTCGATGGGCGGCAGGTTGTCGCGGGCCGCAATACGCTCCCGCATCCAGTCTGCGTGCCCTTGACTGGTCAGGGCGGAGAGAAATCGCAGGCCCGGCCGTTGCTCGGCCAACCAGGCGGCGGTATCGAGAAACAGCTCGCCCAAACGGTGCAGTTCACCGTTGCGGCTGCCGGGCAACAGGGCTATCACCTGATCATCGGCGGAAAACCCCAAAGCCAGCCGGGCAGGCCCCTGCGGACATTCGGGGGGAATGGCGTCGAACAGGGGATGGCCGACAAACTCCACCGGTACCTGGTGCTTTTCGAAAAAGCGTGCCTCGAACGGAAACAGCGTGAGCAGAAGATCGATGGAACGGGCGATCCGGCGGGTGCGGTAGCTGCGCCAGGCCCATACCATGGGGCTGACATAGTGGACCACGGGAATGCCATGCTCCTTCAAGCCCCGTTCCAGACGCAGGTTGAAATCGGGCGCATCCACGCCAATGAAGATATCGGGTGGGTTTTCGACGAAGTGGCGCTTGAGATCGGCGCGCATACGCAGCAGAGCGGGCAGATGACGTAACACTTCCACCAACCCGATGAGAGACAGGCGCTCCATGGGGTAGAGACTGCGGCAGCCCTGCGCCTGCATCTTCGGGCCGCCTATGCCTTCGATGGTGGCGGTCGGGTGCCGTTTGCGCACTTGGGCGATCAAATCCGCGCCCAGAGCGTCCCCCGATGCCTCTCCCGCAACGATTCCTATACGCACGTCAGCGCAGAATGCTGCGGTCCGAGTGATCCAGAAAGTCGGAAATCAATTCCACTTCCGGACTGTTCACAGCCAGTTCCTGCAAGGCGACGATCGCTTCGTCAAGCCGCAGACCGCTGCGATACAGTGCCCTGTAGGCACTGCGAATATTCTGTATGGCCTCGGCACTGAAGCCGCGACGCTTCAAGCCCACCGCATTGATACCGTGAGGTTTGGCCGGATTGCCGGAGACCATCACGTAAGGAGGGACATCTTTGGAGATCGCGCTGCCCATGCCGCAAAAGGAATGGGCGCCAATTCGGCAGAATTGATGAATGATGGCAAACCCCCCCAGAATCACCTGGTCTTCCAACACCACATGCCCCCCCAGGGAGGCGGCATTGGCCATGATGATGTCATCGCCCAACTGGCAATCGTGGGCAACGTGGATATAGGCCATCAGTAAATTGTCATCACCGATCCGGGTAACGCCGCCGCCATGCTCGGTACCGCGATTGAGGGTGGCGAACTCACGAATGACGTTGCGGTTGCCGATCTCCAGCCGTGTGGGCTCGTCAGCATATTTTTTGTCCTGTGGCGCGTCGCCGATTGAGGCGAACTGATAGATCTCGTTCTCTTCGCCGATACGGGTGGGGCCCTTGATGACCACATGGGGAGAAATGCGCGTCCCCCTGCCGATCTCGACCCCCGCGCCAATCACACTGTATGCGCCAATCTCAACGTCATCGGCCAACACGGCCGTCGCGTCGATGATCGCGGTGGGATGAATCACGCTAGAAGTCCCTCGCCGTACACATGAGTTCCGCCGTACAGACGATCTTGTCGTCTACCGTTGCCTTGCCGGTGAACATCCAGATTCCGCGGCGCGAACCTTTGAGGGTCACATCCAGAATCAGCTGATCACCGGGCTCGACCGGACGCTTGAAGCGCGCCTTGTCGATACCAACAAAATAGTACAGAGAATTCTCTCCGGCGGATTCCGGTGAGGTTTTCATCGCCAGCAGGCCGGTGGCCTGGGCCAACGCCTCGACAATCAGCACCCCGGGCATCACGGGGCGGCGCGGGAAATGGCCGGTGAAAAAGGGTTCGTTGTACGAAACGTTTTTCAACGCCACCAGGCGGTCGCCCAGTTTGTACTCCAGCACACGGTCTACCAGCAAAAACGGGTAGCGGTGCGGTAACAGCTTGAGTACATCGTGGATTTCCATTGTGTCCAAAAGAGCGAACCCCCGAAACGATGTTGAAAACGGCCTCCGATGGACCAGTTCGGATACGGCGACCTGCACCGGCAACGCTATGCGGACCGGAGACGGCGCTGGTGAAAACGGAAGTATAGGGGCTGAATCGCCCCAGTAGAAGGGCGGCCGCGTGTGGATTTCCCGACCTCCCCGCGCGGCCATGTGCCCGGTGCCTTCAGGCCCGTAACAATTTACCGATCTCATCCAATAGCTTGGCGGAATCCAAGGGCTTATAGAGAAACGCGTCCGCGCCAGCGGCCACGGCCACGGATTCATCCAGCCCCTCGGCATAGCCGGTGCAGAGCATGATAGGCAGGGTGGCGAAGCGCGCCCTGACGCGGGAAATCAGGTCGAGTCCGCTCATGCCGGGCATGGTCTGGTCGGTGATCAGAAGGTCAAAGCCAATCCTGTCGCGCCCCAGATCCTCCAGGGCACTTTCGCCATTGCTGTATATCTGCACATCATAGCCGGCGATCGTGAGCAACTCACGGAAGTAGTCACTCAGCAGCGCATCATCTTCGACCACGAGAACACGTCCCCTGCCCTGAGGCAGGTAACCCGGCAGTTCATTGCTCTCGTCCAGCGGCTTGTCGGATGCAACCGGGAAACACAAACGAAATGTCGTACCCTCACCCGACACCGACTCCACCACGATATGAGCGCCCTGCTGATGCAGCAAGGTATGGGTCACGGACAGTCCCAGCCCCGAACCATCACCGACCTGTCGTGTCGAAAAGAAGGGATCGAAGATCCTGGCGAGGTTCTCCTGGGCGATGCCGGGACCGGTGTCCGAGATACTGATGACCTGGTAGTCGCCATTGACCTCTTTGTGACAGGCGCTGCACTCGGCACGAAAACACGGCTCACGGCGCACCGTGATCGCCAGCGTACCGCTGCCGTTCATGGCATCACGTGCATTGACGGCGAGATTGACGAGCACCTGATGCAGTTGCAAGGGTTCGGCCACGACCTTGCTCTGATCCGGCTGGGCATCCACTTCGATACGAATGCTGGCAGGCAGGGTGTTGCGAAGCATCTTGCTGACCTCCTTCACCAGCGGCGCCAGCTCCAAGGGTTCGGCACTGCCCGCACTTCCCCGGCTGAAGCGCAACATCTGCGCGACCAGATCCCGCGCCCGATGCCCGGCACTGATCACCTGCCCCAGATAGACGCCTAATTTATCCGGGCATTCCGCAGCGAAACGATCCCTTGCCAACTCGGTGTACCCCAGAACACTGGCGAGGATATTGTTGAACTCGTGGGCGATGCCGCCGGTAAGGCTGCCAATGGCCTCCATTTTTTGGGTTTGCGCCAGCTCCCGTTGCAAACGCTCGCGGGCCTGTTGGGCCTGCTTGCGATCGGCAATGTCCAGCACCGTGAATACCAGACCGGCCTTTATGTTGCCTTCATCGAGCGCGGAAGCGCGAATGTCGGCCCACATGGGAATGCCGCCGTTGCGTTCCACCAGTACCTCCACACTCGCCGCTCTGCCATTCGTCGAACCACGGGCGAAGTACCGGGAAATCTCACGATACTTGCGCTTGTCCATCAAAAACGAGCACAGGCTGCGGCCAACGACATCCGAGCGGGCGTAGCCGAACATCTCCGCCATGGAATCACTGACCCACACCAGGCGGCCGGCACGCACCACCCCCACCCCCAGAGGAGCAGCCCGTAAAATGCCCCGCAGGCGCTGTTCGCTGGCCAGGTAGGCATTCTCGGCACTGCGCCGCTGTTCCAATTCGTTGCGCATATCCGCCAATGTCCGGCTCATCAGCAGGCCGAAGATACTGAACACCAGCAGGGCGGCCTGTGCGTTGGTCAGGGCAAGGTCCTCCACCTCACCAGCGGATAACCGCCCAGCCGTGAACCCCAGCAGCACAACCCAGGCGATCGACAGCGCACTGGCTCCAGGACCAAAATACAAGGCAATGGCAAGCAAGGTGGCGCCGAACGTCATGGCAAGCTGCATGGGCGTAAAAAATACACTGGCAAAGCCCAACACGCACAGAAGCACGACAAGCAGCAGGGGCCGGGGAAGTGAAAAAACCGTGTCGACGAACAAGGGCTCGCCGGGAATGTCGGCCGACTGCACAGACCAGGCCCTCAGCGCCAGCGGACGGGTGAGAAACATCAGCAAGGGGACGCTGATCGAAACCGCCACCAGCATTTCTTCCATCCAGAATGCCGCCACGATCGGCCAGTGCCCGCCAACGTCGACCATGCCGATAGCATTCGCCAGCCCGGCACAGATCGCGATTCCCGAAGCGATCGGCAGAGCAAGCCCGGCAACCAGATAGCTGATCAGGCTACGGGCGTCGGGCAGCCATGCGCCGTTCGTTGCGCTGAGACGAAACCACCAACCCGACAGCCCGACGGCAATCACGGCAGGAAGCGAGATCAACGCGGCCGTAACCCAGGACATCGCCGCCACAGCGACGAGAAAAGCCCACATGCCGAAAAACAGCCCCGGCAGGACCCTCCCCCCCCACCATTGGACGAGGGCATAGCCGATCACGCCGGGCAGATAGGGGATGTGCGCCGGTGAAATCATGGAAAGCTCCCAGGAAAGGGAAGAGCCCGCGACGACAATGACGAAAGGCGCCAGCCAGGTCCACCAGGGCAGGCGTTGCAGTTTTGACTGTGACATCAGATCTCCTTGCTCAGCCACTTCCCAACAACAAGGACTTAGGCGACTTCGGCCCAAGAACCCCATATTGCCTGCCTTTATCGCCCATTTTCGGAGCTGGGACAGCGCGTTCGCAGTTCTGCTGCACGTCAGAGGCCTCTGCATGAAGACGAACGGGAATCCAGCGCAATCTGGCATCTTTAATTGTCGGACGATCGCCTTTTCGTGTGTTCATCCGCCCCCGCCCACCGGGGCCGGTTTGTTCTAATCGTGTGCCAGGTAGGCAAAGCGTGGATCTGAGGGGGTACCGTCAAGAGGTCCCTGCGCCTGTGTTGGCCGCCACCCCACCCACTCCTCGATTCGTCTCGCCAGAGCGAAGTCCTTTTCCGTTATGGCATCCGCCGAGTGAGTCCGCAGGCGTACCGTCAGTCCCCCATAGCGGACCACCAGATCCGGGTGGTGCCAGGCAAGCTCCGCCAAATGGCCAATGGCATTGGCCAGGAGCAATGCACTCTTGAACCCGTTCACACGGTAATCCCTGGAAAGGTGGCCCTCGACCACCGACCACGCCGCCAACTCCCCCGTCAAACGGGCCTGCGCCTCTGTAGAGGTATACCTGCGTTCAGGAATCGCCATGGCAATCGGGAAATGACCTGACCAATTGTATTTTTGAGTATAGAGCAGTAATACCTGCAAACTCAGGGTCGGTATCTGTCAACATAGTTGCACG
>JAGRGI010000142.1 GCA_020445565.1 Chromatiales bacterium | reverse complement strand
AACATGAGCCATGAGATCCGCACCCCCATGAACGCCGTTCTGGGGATGACAGAGCTGCTGCTGACCACCGAACTTGACCCGCGCCAGAGGGAATTCACGGGCATGATTCAGCGCTCCGGGCAGATATTGCTCACCATCATCAACGAGATTCTGGACTTTTCAAAAATAGAAGCCGGTAAGTTTCAACTGGAACGGGTGGACTTCGATCTGCGCGAAACAGTCGAAGACGCCGTGGAACTTGCGGCCGCACAGGCGCAACGCAAGGGACTGGCATTGGCCTGCCGCATCCCGCCGACCCTGCCCACCACTCTGAACGGCGACCCGGCCCGCCTGAAACAGGCGCTGATCAACCTGCTGTCAAACGGCGTGAAGTTCACAGAGCGGGGCTCGGTGGAGCTGGTGGTTTCCACCACGCCCTGCACCCGGCAAGGCATAATGCTGCGCTTCGAGATCACCGATACCGGCTGCGGAATGAGCGAAATGGAACAGAAGGTGATTTTCGACGCCTTCAGCCAGGCCGACGATTCCGCCACACGCCGCTATGGCGGCACCGGTCTGGGACTGGCCATCACGCGCCAGCTCGCCTACCTCATGCAGGGTGACGTGCAGGTGCAGAGCAGCCAGGGAAATGGCTCGAAATTCACCTTGAGCGCCTGCTTCGATGCCGTCGCCGAAACCCCGAAGTCCAGTCTTTACCAGGCCCCGCGTTTCAGCGGTGACGCGGTGCTGGTCGTCGAGGACAACGCCACGACCCGACTCGCCTTGTACGAACAACTGTCCGCCTGGGGCCTCCAGGTTGAAACATCGACCACGGGAGAGGAATTCCTGGCACGATTGGACAATACGCAGCAACACCCCTACCAATTGATACTCGCCGATTCCAGTATTACCGACCGGCACGGCCAGGCGGTCGCCAGCCGCCTGCCGGAATTCGATCTCCCGGCATTCACCCACATCGTGCTCATGGTGACCCGCCTGCGGCGCCGCGACGACGAACCCCACGTTCCAGACCAAGTGCAGGGGTTTCTCCCCAAACCGATTCGCAGCAGCCGCTTGTTGGCCTGTGTCGAGGACCAGTTGCAACGCGGCGGCGAGGCCCCTGACACCGCCGGACCTGGCAGTGCAAACAGCCGTTTTCCGCTGGAGGTTCTCGCCAACCGGCGGATACTCATCGCCGAGGACAATCCCATCAATCGCTTGATGCTCGAAGAAATGCTCGATCTGCTGGGCTGCCGCTTCGACTCCGTGGAAGACGGCCAAGAGGCGGTCCATGCCTTTGCTGCCAAGGAGTACGACCTGATTCTGATGGACGGACAGATGCCGGTCATGGACGGCTTCAGCGCTACTCGGACAATTCGCCGCATGGAATCTGAAAGCGTGCGCCCCAGGACGCCGATCGTCACCTTGACGGCGGGAACCCTGCAAGACAGCCACCGCAGGATTGCCACCAGCGGCGCCGATGATTTGCTCAGCAAACCCTACAGCATGCAGCAATTGCGCGAAGTGATACTGAAGTGGGTCAGCGAAGGCGATTCCGACCGGCGCCGACGAAAGTCGGATTGAAAGCCGGGCAGGCGATCAGCGCTTCAGCCGCCCCTTTCGACCGGAAACCCGACCACCATCCCCTTCAGCGTTATCCTTTCGCAGGCGGGACAATCTCCTGTGCGCCTGCTGCCCGGGCAACTCTTTACTTTCCTCGGACGCCATCCGGCTTGAAACCGGCTTTACCGCCACTTGCTCGCTGAGCGGCCCGGGTCGCCACGCCTGTGGCAATTCCCGATCCAGGGTATCCGCCCAAAGACGTCGGATGCCCGCCTCCACATAGGGCCGATCCAGGTCGGCCAGCACAGAACGCAAGCGGTTCTGGTCCCGATAGTGACGAGCGGTCTCACGCAACGGTTCCGGATCAGCACCGGTGCGCAGCCAAAGTACCGCCTGCAAACGGCCACCAATTTCCAGCAGATTGCTATCCAGCAAGCGCGCCTCCGCCGGGCTCATCAGCGGCCGCCGAAGAACAAACGGTCCATGTGCCACCGGTTCACGCAGGCTTGCGCCGGCCAAGCCAGCCAGTACTTCATCGAAGGCTTCGTCCGCCGAAATCAGCGCCTGCTCCCTCACCAGATCATCCACACACGCCTGGAACGTTTCGAGGGGTGCGCCCATCAACAGGATGCCGCTACGCAGAGGCAAGGGTGAAGAGTCGCTCATTGTTTTCTCCTGCCTGTTTCAGAGCAAACGCCAGGGCTTGGTTACAGCGCGGGCGATGAACCGCAACACCGGGACTTATACAGGCATCGAACAAATACATTGGTCCTCATGGGGATCTGGAGTTTAAGGTATCCGGCTCAAAAGGAGTGATAGAATCCGCGCGGCATCGTCGCGACCACTGTTAAGACAGCGAGCTGACGGGCCTATAGCGATCCCTCCAGGCAGCGCGAGCAAACCGAACCCATGGCCGACACCCCCGATTTCACCAACAGCGAACTCCGGGCGATCAATACCGGCGAAAGCCGCTGTTCCTACGAGCCGGTCGACGCCGGTATTGGCGGGTTCGGCAACATCACCCATTACTTGGCCACTACCCCGCGAGCGCAGGCTGATCATGACGCCACGCGCAATCACAAGATCCCAAAGGGCGCGCGACCGTTTCGCTCATTGTAGCCAACAGGCGCGGGCTGACGACCACCGAACTCACCCTTTGTGCAATCAACAGTACAACCGACCCAGGGAGACTCCATGACCGCGAAGAACGCCTTCTACGCCCAATCCGGCGGCGTTACCGCCGTAATCAACGCCTCCGCCAGCGGCGTGATCGAGACCGCCCGCCAGCATCCGGACAAGATCGCCAACGTCTACGCCGGCCGCAATGGCATCATCGGCGCCCTGACCGAAGACCTGATCGATACCAGCGCCGAGTCCGCCGAGGACATCGCCGCCCTCAAGCATACCCCGTCTGGCGGCTTTGGCTCCTGTCGTTACAAGCTCAAGAGCCTGGAGGCCAACAAGCGCGAATACGAGCGTCTCATTGAGGTCTTCAAGGCCCACAACATCGGCTACTTCTTCTACAACGGCGGCGGCGACTCCGCCGACACCTGCTACAAGGTATCCCAGCTTTCCGAAAAGATGGGCTTCCCGGTGCAGGCGATCCACGTACCCAAGACCGTCGACAACGATCTGCCGATCACCGACAACTGCCCCGGTTTCGGCTCCGTCGCCAAGTACATCGCCGTCTCCACCCTTGAAGCATCCTACGACGTGCGCTCCATGGCCGCCACCTCCACCAAGATCTTCGTCATCGAGGTGATGGGGCGCCATGCAGGCTGGATCGCCGCCGCCGGCGCCCTGGTGGAAGACAACGGCATCCCGGTCGTGACCCTGTTCCCTGAAGTGGAATTCGACCAGGAGAAATTCCTGGCCTCGGTCAAGGCCAAAGTCGAGGAGCACGGCTACTGCACCATTGTGGTCTCCGAGGGTTGCCACTGGCCGGACGGCAAGTTCCTGGCCGAACAAGGTACCCGCGACTCCTTCGGTCATGCCCAGTTGGGCGGCGCCGCCCCGGTTGTCGCCAACATGATCAAGGACGCCCTGGGCTACAAATTCCACTGGGCCGTAGCGGACTACCTGCAACGCGCCGCTCGCCACCTGGCCTCCGAATCCGATGTGGAGCAGGCCTATGCCCTGGGCAAGGCCGCGGTCGAAAAGGCCCTGGAGGGCAAGAACTCCATCATGCCCACCGTGGTGCGCGAATCCTCATCGCCCTACAAATGGTCCATCGGCGAGGCCCCGCTGAGCGAGGTCGCCAACGTCGAGAAGATGATGCCCATGGATTTCATCTCCGACGACGGTTTCGGCATTACCGCCAAATGCAAGGAGTACCTTTACCCGTTGATCAAGGGTGAGGCGTATCCGCCCTATAAGGAAACCGGCATGCCCGATTACGTCACGCTCAAGGGCGTGGCCGTACCACGCAAGTTGGGTGACTTCGAACTGTAAATCGACACGCGTGCGAAAGGGGGCGTTCCATCGTCCCCTTTTTCGCATCCGGTTCTTGTCGAGAGTGACCCGCCCGGGATTGGTAAAAAGGCTCGACAAGCCACTACCTAAGCGTTCATTCCGGCAATTTCAAAACTCAGCATAAATGGTGAGAGCACTCGCAAGTTGATCGAAACCCCGCTTGGCTTCGGTAGCGGCTACAACCGTAACGCGGTTCGCCTTATCCTTACCAAAACTGGCAGGAGCATAACCAGCGAACCGCAGATCGGCTGAGCAGGGGCTGATAGTTGGAACAGAACGTCGGACTGAAACCGGGCACCGATTTCAGCCGCGTAGTCCGCAAATAGGGACTGCACGCCCACCCTTTCCGGCCCTGGGGAAATATCTCCCCTTTCCGGAACCGCCGGCCTTGCCCGGCCAGTACGACCAAACAATGCGACTGCGCCCGGATACCACCGTCGCGGCCAACCGAGCAGTGCTCATCAGAGGCACGTTCGAGCGACGCGGGATGCGAGCAGCGACGCAACCCATGCCAAGAAAACGCAACCTGAAGAATGTCCTGATGAATCAAGGGAGATCCAACCAATGTCGCTCACATTGATATTTGCCCTGGTGGCCGCCGTCGCCGCGGTGGTCTACGGGATCGTTTCAATAAAATGGGTCCTGTCCAAGTCCGCCGGCAGCGAACGGGTACAGGAGATCGCCTCCGCCATACAAGAAGGCGCCAGCGCCTACCTCAACCGCCAGTACAGCACCATCGGTCTGGTCGGCATCGTTCTGGCTGGCCTGATTTTCTACTTCCTGGACACCTTCACCGCCGTCGGCTTCGTGATCGGTGCCCTCCTGTCCGCTGCCGCCGGTTACATCGGCATGAACATCTCGGTGCGGTCCAACTCCCGTACTGCAGAAGCCGCCCACCAGGGCATGAACGCCGCCTTCCAGATCGCCTTCCGCGGTGGTGCCATCACCGGCCTGCTAGTGGTTGGCCTGGGGCTGTTGGGCGTGGCCGGTTACTACGCCGTCCTGGTGCTGATGGGGGCGCCCGATCCCATCCACCCGCTGGTGGGTCTGGCCTTCGGCGGTTCGCTGATCTCTATCTTCGCCCGTCTCGGCGGCGGTATCTTCACCAAGGGCGCTGATGTGGGTGCCGATCTGGTGGGTAAGGTCGAAGCCGGCATCCCGGAAGACGACCCCCGCAATCCTGCGGTCATCGCCGATAACGTCGGTGACAACGTCGGTG
>JAGRGI010000141.1 GCA_020445565.1 Chromatiales bacterium | reverse complement strand
GGCGGTGGCTCCTGCCGGGGTTGCGGCTTGGGCGCCGGTGGCGGCGGCCGGGCCTCGGAACGGGGCGGCCGGGGAATGCGCTGATCCGCCAGCACGGCCAGATCCAGGGCGCTGGCGATACGCAATTGCTCGTCGCTACCGTTGCGCACGCCCACGGGTATCATGCCGTGACCACGCAACAGGCCCACCAGCAACGGAAAGTCGACGCTTTGTTCGGTACTCTTCAAATGGTGGAGATCAATCACCACCGGAGCATTGCGAAAGAAGTCCGGCGCCTGCCCTACCCGCACCGCCAATTCCTTGGACACTTTGTCCATATCGGTGTTGTAGAGTCGCAAGACCGGCAAGGTGAAGCTGTCACCCCGCATTTCGAAAGGTATATCGGCTAGCTCGGCCTCGGAGGGCGTAGCGGTCATAAGGCTCGCTCGGAACTGAGAGGAAGATGCGGACCGGTCACGCCGACACCTGTTGCGACGACGGCCGGTAGGTGCGGCGCACTGTAAACCCCGCGGAGTTGGCGATCAAGCGTAGACATCCAGACCCAATACGGCATGCAGGTACTCGCGCCGCTCCTGCTCAGCCTGCTCCCCATAGGCCGCCAGTGCCCGACTGGCGCGGGGGTCGGGCGCATCGCGCTGGGCGCGTTCGGAGGACGATTGCGCACTGCCAGCCGCCAAAACCGCCCTGGCCAGTTCGACCTCGCGTGCCGAATCCAATGACTCCGCAGGCTTTGCGGCGCTCGAACGGTCGCGAGGATCAGCAGCACGAGCCCTGGCCTCGGTGTCTTCTGTGGGCGTCGGCCCCAGACCCGATGGCGATGGCAAGATCAGGGGAAGCCCGTCGATACGCAAGCCTACCCGCCCCTGAACCCGGTTGAAATTTCACGCCTTCCCATGGTTTTACTCGCTTCGCAGGTGCGAACGTCATAAAGCGCACACTTGAAGTTAAAATGCTACGCCAGCATGGCTTCTACAGCAAGACCGTGCTTTCCCCGGCGAAAGGACGATGCCCGAGACCACATGCTGATCCTGCTCGCCGATCAGCCCTCGTAACGGGCCATGGCCACGGTGTAGTTCTTTCCCTGTTTCAGCTTATCGTAGTTGCCGAATACCTCATTGAGGTTGCGCTTCATGAACTGGCGCAAGCCGTTGATGGTCACGACGTACAGGCCGCCGCCGACGACGAGGCGATCGCAGGCATCCCAAAGCATAAGGGTAAGCAATTCCTTGCCCACTTTGGCAGGAATGTTGGAGGCGATGATCCGGTAGTTGCGTCCGGCGGGTACGGCGGAAAAGCCGTTGCTGAGCACCGCTTTGGCGTTGGCGAGGTGATTGGCCTTGGCATTGGCGTTGGCGTAGTCCACGGCCACGTAGTCCTTATCCACCATCAGGGTCTGGCCCTGGGGGGCGAGCCGGGCCATGGTCAGGCCGATAGGGCCATAGCCGCAACCCAGGTCCAGGCAATTATCGGCGACCCCGATCTCCAGGTGATCGAGCAGCAAGCGGCTGCCTTCGTCCACGGAGCGTGGCGAGAACAACCCCCAGGTGCTTCGAAAATGAAAGTCGTGATCGCGCAGACGCTCTTGAAAGACCACATCGGAGCGCAGACGATCCAAATCGGGGCGCGCAGTCACGCGACGTTGTCGAGTTGCTTGGTGAAAGAGGAATTTTAGGCGGCGAGTCTGGCTCGCTCACCACCGGCCAGGGCGCGGAATTTTTCCACCATGGCGTAGACGCCGACGTGGCGGTTGGGGCTCAGGTGATCGAAAATGCCCAAACGCTCGAAAATGGCATCCACATCCACTTCCAGGGCCTGTTCAGCGGTCTTGCCGGAATAGATGCTCAACAGGATGGCAACGATGCCCTTGATGATGGCGGTATCGCTGTCGCCCTGGAATTGCAATACCACTTTACCGCCCTGCTCCTGCGAGCGGACCGTGATCCAGACCTGGCTGACACAGCCATGAACCTTGTTGTCGTCGAGGTGATCGGCCTCGGGGAAAGCGGGCAGTTTTTGCCCAAGTTCCGCCATGTAGTTGTAGCGATCATCCCAATCCTCGAAGAATTCGAAGGTTTCGACGATTCGGTCTATCTGTTCATTCATGGTTACGGCTCGCAATCTTGACCACCCGCCCGAACGAGGTGGAAACGACATTACCTGACCAGTTTACTCAGTTATTGGCCGGATTGACAGCCCCGAGGGGACTTGGTACCGAGATATCTACCCGGTTCGTCCCTCGACCACCGCCATGGTGACCCTGGAGATACACACCGGCCGCTGCCGATCGTCGTTGATGCGCACGTCCCAGACGTGTATGCGCTTGCCCAGTTGGACCGCGCGCACCACCGCCTGCACATACCCCTCACGCGCAGGGCGCAGATGATTGGCGTTGACCTCCAGACCCACGCAAAAGAAGCGGCTTTTGTCGACGACGAAGGTGGACGCCAAGGATGCCAAGGTCTCGGCCAGTGCCACGGAGGCGCCACCATGCAGGACACCGAAGGGCTGGCAGGTACGCCGGTCTACCGGCATCCGGCCGGAAAGCCAGTCGGGGCCGACATCCAGCACCTCGATCCCCAGACGTTCGATGAGACTGTTCTTTGCCAGCTCCGCCACCCCCAGCAGGTCGGGCGGCTCGAACCAGACGGGTTGATCGGTCGACATGGGCAACCCCAAGGTATTGCCGGCGAGTGCGGCGTAAACCGCTGGATGTTACCGCAAAAAAGAAAGAAATTGCTAATTTAATAAACTACGAAATGTCATTACATCAACTGAATAAACGATTGGTGCGAGCGAGGAAATCCTCCTCTTCGAGAAAATCCGCTCTTGGAAAAAGGGCCAGAACGCCGAAACGGGTCTCCTCCTCTCCAAACCGGATGCGGCCAAGTTCGATCTTTTTCCCACGCTCTGCGTGGTCCTGGTCATAGACCCTGTTCATCTGGTCGACGATCAGACATTCCCGATCCACCGACACCAGATCCTCGGGCGCTGAAAGCAGCTGGCCGATCGCATCCAGCTGTGTATCCAAGGTGCCGAGCATCTCCGTCACCTCGCTGCATTCCTGCTCCAACCCTTCCAGCTCGGCCCGAATCTCGGCCGACTTGGGGCTGGCCTCCTCTTCGGTCTCCCGAAGAATGTCTGACAGACCGTAGCGTTCCTGCTCCAGCACCTTCAACTGCATATTCAGCATCAGCTTGCGCTCGCGAATGCCGTTACGTCTTTCCTCCATGCCGACGATACGCCGCAGGGTCTGCTTGATCATCTCGTTCAAGGCACGTTCGCGCAGCTCGTCTCGCAGTATGCTGTCGCTGTCCGCGCATTGGTTGACACGATAGTCGCCAAAGCTGACGGTGTGTTGAAGGACATCTTTCTTGATGTTCTCGCCATCCTGTTCCATGCCGAATACGGTTCGGTCGGCCCGCTGCATTCCCAGCACGGCGTAGGCGCAGGGCGTCGGCTGATCTTGAATCTGCCGAAACAGGTGCGACACCACCTCGCTGCGGCTGAACACCCGTTGCAAATCATCCGCTGTCGCAAACAGCGCGCGCACCGTAGGATCGGTCACCCAGGCATGCCGGCTGAATTCGATGGGACCGGGCAACAGAGAGCAGACAACACCGGCGTAGTCTGTCATTCGCTCCACGGCAGGGCGCAGTTTACGGGCGTATCCACCCACGGCGCGCAGGCGGGGATTGATACCCTCGACGACCTGCTCCGTTACCCGATTCAGATAGGCGCTGTGGCCGGCGCGCGTTTCGCGGCTCCCGATGTAACCATCGATTCGCGCGTGGAAATAGCTGAAAATGCCCGCCATCCGTCGAACCCTCGGTGCTGATAATTATGTTGGCGCCGCCGGCCCCAGGCTTAAGCTGCCAGGGCTCGGACATGGCCTATGTTTTCAGTCATCGTCAGTGGCAAACTGCGTGATTTGCACCACCAACGGGCAAACTGACATATTGCTGCAACAAAAGTATACCAATCAACACGCCGATATTGGTGCGGAAAGTTGCGTATGGTCAAATGCTTGCATCGATTTTCAGCATACGGCGCGCATCATTTTGGAACGGAAGACCGGAACTGAGGTCAGTCATAGATATGAGCAACGAAAAGGAATCGAAGATGTCGGAAGACTGTTGCGACCGTCCCCGCCGAACTCTGTTGAAGGCCGCCGCCATCGGGCTGATGCTGCCCTCCTGGGGACTTGCCCAGGGTTTGAGCACCACACCCCGACAGACCGCCGGCCCGTTTTATCCCGAGGAACTGCCACTGGACGACGATGCCGACCTGACCTGGGTGGACAGCCGTACTACCCGCGCAAGAGGCGAGCATACCGATATCGAAGGACGCATCCTGGATGTGAACGGCGGGCCATTGAGGGATACCCGTATAGAAATCTGGCAATGCGACGCATCAGGCTACTATCGTCACCGCCTGGATCGGGGCGGCAAGGACGTAGACCCCAACTTTCAAGGTCATGGCCACGCGCTTAGTGATGACAACGGCGCCTACCGTTTTCGAACGATCAAGCCTGTCCCCTATCCGGGCCGCACCCCGCACATTCACATGGCGGTGTTCCCACGCGGCCAGCGCCCTTTCGTGACGCAGCTCTATGTGGCCGGAGACCCGCGTAACGAGGACGATTTTCTCTATCTATCCGTTCCTGCGGAAAAACGCCATCTGGTCCAGGCAGAATTCAGTCACTCGGCGGGCCCGGGGCATCAGTTCTCCGCCCGATTCGACCTCATCCTCGACATTACGCCGTCCAGCCCCGCCTGAGCCAGGACGCAAACCTGGCCCATGCCTGCGAGTCAGGCACGATTCTGGCGTGCCTATCTGCTGTCCGGGAACACGGACAAATCGACACACCTTGACTGCAAGAGAGACTTCTTTCTTGCAATCAATGTGTTATTGGCACACAACCAAAACCAACGATGGATTTCTCCATGAATAAAATCATCATAGGAATCGTTTTCGGTGTGGCATTTGCCTCAGCAAATCTGGCAATTGCCGCACAGCCGGCCCAGGGAATGGGTGCGATGCACGCAATGACGCATGCCAATCCAGCCCCCAATCTGATGCGGGTCATAAAACAGCACGGAAGTGAACTGGGTCTGAGTGAATCTCAGGCGAAGGAGTTGACGATCTGGCGGGAGGCCCACAACGGCCCCATGCACGACATGGTGCAAGAGGTGGTGAAGCATGAGAAGGAACTCTATCACGCCTCCATGTCGGGCGAACCCAAGGCGCGCATCATGGCCATCAACGCCAGGATCATGGAACTGCGCACGCAGATCGTATCGACCAAGACCGACTGCCGTGACAACATGAAACGCATACTCACCCCCGAACAGTTCCAAAAGGTGCTGGCACTGGCCGCGGGCGAAGGCTGATAGCCGATCCGCCGCCATCACCGGCGGCGGATCTTAGAACGACTGGCCGATCAGGCAGAGATGGAATATTTGCGCAGGCGGTAAAGGAAGGTGTCTCGGGTGAGATTCAGCAAGCGGGCGGCCCGGCTCTGGTTGCCACCGGCCCGGTGCAACGCTTGGCGCAGCAGGTCGGCCTCCAGTTCCGCAAGGGATATGCCGCCGGCGGGAAGCTGAAACGCCTGGGACAGTTCTTGCGCAGTCTCCCGGATTTCAGCGGGGAGATTGTCTTCGTCGATCACGCGTCCGCCGAGCAGCACCACCAGCCGCTCGCAGAGGTTACGCAATTCCCTCACGTTGCCGGGCCAAGCGTATTCCGTGAACCGGCGCAGGGCCGAGGGGACCACCGTCGGCTTTACCAGGCCGTAGCGCCCGGCGAACAGGCCAAGGTAATGGTCCACCAGCAACGCCACGTCGCCATGGCGCTCGCGCAAGGGCGGAATCTCCAGAGGAACGACATTGAGACGGTAGAAAAGGTCTTGCCGGAATCCGCCTTCACGGGTCTGTGCGGCGAGATCGCGGTTGGTGGCGGCAACGATGCGCACATCCACCTTGCGTGCCTGACCGGCTCCCACCGGATGGACTTCCCTGTTTTCCAGAAAACGCAGCAGCTTGGCCTGGGCGGCAGCGGGCAATTCCCCCACCTCGTCCAGAAACAGGGTACCGCCGTCAGCCTGAGCGATTCGGCCACAGTTCGCCCCGTCGGCTCCGGTAAATGCACCTTTCACATGACCGAAAAGCTCCGACTCCACCAGCCCCTCCGGCAGAGCAGCGCAATTGATGCTGACGAATGGCTTGTCCGCCCTCGGACCGGCCACATGCAGCCGATGGGCAACCAGTTCCTTGCCCGTGCCACTTTCACCCTGCAAAAGCACGGTCACATCGGTGGCCGACACCATATCCAGGGTGTTGACGAGCCTTTGCAGGACGGCGGACTTGCCGATCATGGCGAGTTCAGAGGTGTTCATGTTCGGTCGGTACGATGTCCAGATTGTCGGGGGTACACAATACGGATAGTGCATCCGGGGCCCCGATCCCCGGAAACAACAATGTCAGCAGGCCGAGGCAGATGATAATCAGCCCACCGAGTTGATTCAAACGGGGCGATCCACGCAATTGACCGGCTCGACCCGCAAAGGCCCCGGCCGTCACTACCGGCAGAACCGTTCCCAGGCCGAAAGCGCCCATATACAGCCCACCATTGAGCGCGCCGAACTGGCCCGCGGAACTCAAGGCCATGGAATAGACCAGACCGCAGGGCAACCAGCCCCAGACTGCGCCGTACAACAGTGCCCTGTGCCAGGTCTGTACCGGCAGCAGCCGGCGCCCCAGGGGTTGCAAGCGTCGCCACACCGGCACACCGAGCCGCTCTATCGACACGAATCGGGGAAACCAACCGGCCAGATACAACCCGATGGCCACCATCATCAACCCGGCGAACCAGCGCAGCACCGCATGCGCCGTACCGTTTCCCAGCAACATGCCGCCAAAACCGCCGATCAGGGCACCGATCAATACATAACTGCCCACCCGTCCCAGGTTGTAGGCAAAAAGAAACGGAACGAGTGTGGCAAGCCTTGCCCGGCGTTCCGGCGGCAAACCAAAGGCCAGCGCCCCCATGATGCCTCCGCACATGGATACGCAGTGAACCGTGCTCAACAGACCCACGGTAAAGGCTAACAACAAGGCCGTGACGGACATCCGGACAGGCTACCATGAATGCTTGGCGATAGCTTGATAGCGGCAACAGGCTGACACGGCGGACCCACATGGCATTCCCCGTCTTCCCGACAGGGATTGCCGGGATACAGGGAATCCATCCTCCGATTATGTGTCCAAACTGCTATCCTCTTGGCGTTGCCCAACCTCGGTCGACCATTCGGGCCAGCTCCTGCTCTCGTATCTCTCTAAAGGCACACAATCCAGATGATGCAGTTTCTTCGATTCCTCGCCGCTCCGCTGCTCGTCTGCACCACCTTCGCCACAGCGGCGGAGATCAAGCCCTTCAGCGCCCACTATTCCCTGAGCCGGGGCGGCCTGGACCTGGCGGCGGTCACCATTTCGCTACGGGAGTACGGGGCGGATCGCTATGTCTACGAATCCGAGACCCTGGCGGTGGGGCTGGCGGCCATCATTCGCGATGACCGGATCGTGGAACGCAGCGAATGGCAGCTCAGCAACGAGGCAATACGTCCACTGGCCTACAGCTATTCTCACTTCGGTAGCGAGAAGAACCGCAATGCCACAGTGAACTTCGACTGGCAAACCCAAAGCGCCTTGAGCAACTCACGGGGGAAGGTCAGAACCATCGAATTGTCACCCGGCGCGCTCGACAAGTTCCTGGTCCGGCTGGCCTTGTCATTGGACCTGCAAGACGGACGCGACACCCTAAGCTACCAAGTGGCGGACGGCGGCAAACTGAAGGAGTATCGCTTCACCCGTGCGGGCGAAGAAACCATCGAGACCGCCTTGGGCGAGATAACCGCCATCAAGGTCAAGGCGGGAGAGTTCGACCGCAAATACGGCACGACCTTTTGGCTGGCGCCAAAATACGACTACCTGCCCGTACGGGTCGAACGCACGGAACGCGGCGCCCTGTATCGCATGGACGTCGAAGCCATCAATGGCCTCGATCGGGTGCTGGCCCGAACCTTACCCGTGGCGGCCGATATTCAGCCGAACCGCTCGTCGGAGGGATCCTTGGGCGCTTCGTCGGTCACCTCGGGGGGCAAAACCGTGGATACGATCTCGCAGGAATCGAGTTCCGGAATCTGATCCCCCAGTTCTGCGTAACCCGCCTCCTTCATGGCCTTGCACATGGCCTCCATCTTCTTGTCCATGGCGTGGATATGATCCAGCATGCAGTTGATGGCCGTGGCCACGGGATCTGGCATATCGCGCGTCGTGCCATAGGCATCGAAGCCCATCTTGCGGGCGATCTCCTTGCGGTGCTCCGGGGTTTCCTCCTCTGTCCTGCGGTCGGCCCTCTTCACCACCCGCCCCGGCACGCCCACCACGGTGGCACCGGGCGGCACGTCCTTCATCACCACCGCGTTGGAACCCACCCGGGACGAATCGCCGATATTCAAGGGGCCAAGAATCTTTGCCCCGGCCCCGACCACCACATCGTTACCCAGGGTCGGGTGACGCTTACCCTTCTGCCAGGAAGTGCCGCCCAGGGTAACGCCATGGTAGAGGGTACAATCGTCACCCACCACCGCCGTCTCACCAATCACCACGCCCATGCCGTGGTCGATGAAGAAGCGACGCCCGATCTGGGCACCAGGGTGGATCTCGATACCGGTGAACAGCCGAGATACATTGGAGATCAGTCGCGCCAACCATTTGAGGTCGGCACGCCACAGGGAGTGGGCCAGCCGGTGAAAGCGCACGGCATGAAACCCCGGATAGGTGGTAACGATCTCAAAGGCGCTGCGCGCCGCCGGATCGCGGTCGAAGACAACGGCGATGTCTTCTTTTAGGCTTTCGAACATGGTCGGTCCTTATGAACCCGAATGCGCCTATTCTACCTGATCGCCACGGTTGCACGGACGCAGCGGCCCGCCCATGGACTTACGGCCCGTGGCCGCGCTGAGAATACCGCGCAGGATATTGATCTCCACCGGCTCCGGCCGGGCACGGTTGAACAGCCGATGCAGGTGCCGCATGAGTTTGCGGGGGTTGGTCGGGTCCAGAAACTCCAACTCCACCAGGGCCTGCTCCAGATGCCGGTAGAAACCCTCCATACTGGCGGCGTCCGCCACCTCGCGCGTCTCGCCGATCTCTCCGCCGGACAAGGCGTGTTTGCGTAGCTCATAGCTCAACACCTGCACCGCCGCCGCCACGTTCAGGGAGCTGAAATCCGGATTGCACGGGATATGGACCAGGGTATGGCAGCGATCCATTTCCTCGTTGGTAAGCCCGGTGCGTTCACGGCCGAACACGATGGCCACGTCGCCAGCCGCAACCTCGGCGAGGGCCTGCCGGGCGCATTGCGCCGGGTCCACCTGCGGCCAGCGAATGGAGCGTATGCGGGCACTGCTGCCAAACACCAGACGGCAGCCGGCCAGGGCGTCCGACAAGTTGTCATGCACCTGCGCCCCGACCAGGACGTCGTCCGCCCCGGAGGCCCTGGCGCTGGCTTCGGTGTCGGGAAATATCACGGGATTGACCAGTGCCAGCCGGTTCAGGCCCATGTTCTTCATGGCCCGCGCCGCCGCGCCGATATTACCGGGGTGGCTGGTTTCCACCAGGACGATGCGAATGTTGTCGAGCAGGGTGTGGTTTCGGGAGTTGAGCGTCATCGGGCCACGATACCGCAATCGCAAGACAACGACGAGCCGATACTTGTGGGGCCTTCGCCGCTCCGGTATGGTTGCGCGCCATGCACGCCATGCTCAATATCGCCATCCGCGCGGCCCGCGCCGCCGGCAACGTCATCCTGCGAAACGTCGACCGCGCGGAGAATCTGCCGGTGGACAGCAAGCAGCACAACGACTTCGTCACCGACGTGGATCGCAATGCGGAATCCGAGATCATCCGCACCATCCACCGATCCTACCGGGATCATGCCTTTCTGGCCGAGGAAAGCGGCACCACCGGCGAATCGGACTATGTCTGGATCATCGACCCGCTGGACGGCACCACCAACTTTCTGCACGGCTTTCCGGCCTTCTCCGTCTCCATCGCCCTGGAGGTCAAGGGACAGCTGGAATGCGCGGTGGTTTTCGACCCTCTACGCAACGAATTGTTCGCGGCCTCCAAGGGTGGCGGGGCCACCCTGAACGACCGACGCATCCGCGTCAGCAAGCGGCGCGGCCTGGACGGCGCCCTGCTCGGCACCGGTTTCCCCTTCCGCGAAGGCGCCGACATCGACCTCTATCTGCGCATGTTCAAACCCATGCTGGCCGGAACCGCCGGCGTGCGCCGGGCCGGCTCTGCCGCCCTGGACCTGTCCTACGTGGCCTGCGGCCGTCTCGATGGCTTCTGGGAACTGGGCCTCAAGCCTTGGGACATGGCCGCCGGCGTGCTGTTGATCCGTGAGGCCGGCGGCATCGTCACCGACTTCCGCAGCGGCGACCGCTACCTGGAAACCGGCAATCTCATCGCCGGCAACCCCAAGGTCCATGCCGCCATGGACAAGATCCTCATGCCCTTTGCCAGGGAGAACCCCCGGCTGTAGCTCTGCTATCCGGCACGGCCCGACCGGGCCGGGCTAAAAAACACCAGACTACCTGCCGAAGACACGGACTCAGGCCGCCTAAGCGGCTATGCTCTTGTTCCACCCCGGCCACGTACCCCTCGGCGGCGTACCAACCGCTTGGGTGCTCAAAATCACACGGAGCCCGTCCCATGCCTTCACGCTTGATCTCGTTTTTGCTAGCGGCCTTGATGAGCCTGTCCGCCAACGCGACGCAGATGCGGCCGGTAAACCTGGTCCTCAACGACCAGACCCTCACCACCTCGCCCTGGCTGCGGGAACACCTGCCCGCCGATGCCTTGTTCTATCTGCGAATCTCCAATCTGTGGGCCCCGTTCTGGGGGGCGTTCTCGGAAAAATCGGGCAAGGCTGCCCTGGCGACTGCCCATATCGAGGCCAGCAAACGGCTACGGGAGGGCGTGGCAAAGACCTTTTTACCCGAGCTGCCCGAGGAAGCCCGACCGGTATTGTCGCTGTTCCTGCAGCACGCCCGTTCACCCCTGGAGCTGGTGGCACAGCCCTCCCCCAACCCCTATTCGCCGGTTCCCCGTACCCTACTGGTGATGAAAACGGATTTCGTCGACATCATCGACGCCGGCACCTTTCTCGCGGCACTGGCGGATAGTGCAAAAGGCATCGAATTGGCGGCACCGCTGAATGCCGCTGGCGATGGCGTGCTCAACTTCAAAGGCATGCCGGCCCTGGTGCGTTTCCAGGCGGAAAGTAAACGCCTGTTTCTGCTCGTCGGCGACGCACCCGATCCCAAGGTGCTCGATACCGTCCTGGCCGGCCTCCAACCGGTGACAGATCACCCCATGTATGCCGTCGAACGTCAGGTGGACGAATCCGGCCAGGGTATCTTCGGCTGGGTAAACGCCAAGGGCGTGATGGCGCAGCTCGAAGCGCTCAAGGACAATCCCGTGGTTGCCATGGTGCAGTCCCTGGGCGGTGCGGATGTCGACAGTCTCTCGGTCGGCATGGGTGGCGCCAAAGGATTGGGGCGATTGAAATTCAGCATCGAAATGCCACGGGTCGGGTTTCGCAACTACCTGCCGCTGATCGATTCCCGCCTCGGTCTGACCGCCGCAGGCAATCCCAAGGGCGTCCTGGTGATGGGCCTGCCCTCCGGCAAGGATCTGGCGTCCTTCGAGGGCGCGATGGCCGCCATGCAGCCACCGGAAAAGATGCAGAAATACGTCGACGCCAAGCAAGAGATCGCCGACAACCTCGGCTACAGCGTCGAACAGTTGCTGGACACCTTCGGCCAGGACATGGTGCTGATGTCTGACCGGGCCGGCTTCTCCATGGGCCTGCGCGTTCGCAACCGGGATACCTTCAACAAGATCATTCAGGATCTCGAAACCCGCCTGGGTGCCAGACATGTGACCCGAAACATCGGCGGGCAAGCCATCCATCACCTGACCATGCCCTCCGTCTATTCCCTGCTGGACGACGGCAAGGAAGCCGAGAAACCGCTGGTGAAACGCTACATCGATATGCCGCAACATTACTACTGGATCGACGAGGGCGACTACCTGCTGTTCGCCAGTGTTCCCCAGGTACTGATCGACCGTGGTTATATCGAACAACGCCGCCCCCTGGCCGACTGGCTGCACGAGGACCAGCGTATGGACCCCGATGGCGCGTTGCTGATGCTCAGTTTCAAGACCAGCGGCCTGCACAGTCTGCTCTATCAGGCCGATCTGGGCTGGATGCAGGCGGCGGGCGATTACCTGGGTCAACCCATAGACCTGTTCGACTTTCCCACCGCCCTGGAGCTTGGGCTTCCCGAAGACGGCGCCTACTCGTTGAAACTCACCTCCTCCGCGTCCGCTTTTTCCCTGGAACTGGGATACGAGCACAACCCGGTCGAGTTCCTGTTGGGCGGTGACGGCTACAGCGGCATCGCCGTTCTCGGCATACTGGCAGCGATCGCCGTGCCCGCCTACAACGACTACACGCTACGCGCCCAGGTGGCCACCGCAGTGGCCAAAACCCAAGACCTGCGCCAGTCCGTGCTGCAATCCCTGATCGACACGCAGCAATACCCAGGCGAGCAAGCGATTGCGTCCTATGATCTGGACAGCCTCGCCACGGAACACTACGAGTTTTACATGATCCCCGACTCTGGCGTCATCGGTATCCAGTTTGATGACGCCAATCTGGGAAGCGAGGCGGTTATCGAATTCCAGCCCGAAATCAGCGAGGGTCGGCTGGTATGGCACTGCGTGGCGGATATGAAGGAGAAGTATCTGCCTTCGGAGTGCAAGGAGTAGCGGATCCCTCTGATGTGAGGCGCAGGCCGGCATTGCCTGGCGGAATGACAGTGCCGCCGATCGTCGTCCCGGCAGGGAATGCCGGGATCCAGAGACCAGGAGGGCCATTGCTGGCGCCCATGATCCGACAGGTTTCCAGTATCCCGGCTCACTCGGGCATTGGTAGTCCCTGCAACGGCGGAAACGGCCCCAAGGCTTCCCGCGCCCATCGGTTGCCGGTGTTTTCCCGCTCTTGCGGCGTGGTGAAACGATATCGGTAGACATTCACGCGCAGATAAGCAGGCGGATGATCGGGGAAGGGGTTGTTTGCCAACAGGGCCAATACGGCCGGGCGGCTTTCCTTCAGCCCCACCAGAAATTCATAGAACCAGGGCACGAAACTGGGGTGTAGGGTAACGAACCAGCTCATCCAGTCCAACCGGGGTTGGTGAGGGATGACGACGCCGGGTGCCCATAGGCCGGGCATGCGGTCCAGGGCCTCGGGTTTATAGCGGTAGTGGTAATTGCGCCATTCCTTGCCGTCCAGCGAGCCTTGTATCTCCAGCTCGTAGCGGTCGGGCTTCATGGTGGGGAACACATGGTATTTGTGGGCGATGCCCAGCCGCTCGGACTCGTCCACCACCTGACCGGCCACACCGGGGACGCGCCAGGCGTCCTGGCCCATGCCGGTGGCCAGTTCCACCACCTGCAAGGTGGTGATGGGCACCAGAACCGCGGCCAGGGACCAAGCCAATATCCCATGGGCCATGGTCGCCTGCCGCGCCTGGGGAGCGATCTTCCAGCGCGACGGCAGGACACGGGCAACCGCCTTGTCGTCGAACAGGAATAGGCACAGGGCGATGGTGAGCAGGTTGAACCAGTTGTGGTTGCTGGTAAGTAGGATGAGCACCTGCCAAAAGATCGTGACCCAGGCGGCGGCGAAGCGCCAACGCCGGGGCAGGAACATCATGAACGGCACCAGTATCTCCACCACCAGGGTCAAGCCGGTACCGGTCTTGAGCAGCCATTCGGGCAGCTGATGGGCGTACCAGGCCAGGGGCGTGGGCAGGGGTTGTACTTGGAAGTAGACGTTGAGGGCCGTCAACCCTGACCAGGCCGGATCCAGGCTTACCAGTTTGCTGATGCCGGAGAGAAAGCGCAGCCGGAACAGCAGCCAGCGGAACAGGTAAATCACCACGCCCTTGGCCCGGCCCGGCAGGGCAACCAGGAATATGGCCAGGAAGCCTGCCTCCAGCAGCAGGCCATCCCATTGAAAATTCAGAAATATCTGACCGGCATGGTAGAGCGAGAGGTAGAGCGCGTAGCAGACGATCAGCGCGAACAACTGCCAGCGCTTCCAGGCCACCAGGACGGCCAGAGCCGCCCCCAGCCAACAGGCACCGGTCAGGGCAATGCTGCCGCTATCGAACCAGAACAGGGTGGGCAGCAGCCAATAGCTGTTCGCCCCGTAGGCTGCGTGCAGCCTGTCCAAATGCTGTCCCAGGGGCAGGATGCCGGACGGCCCCACCAGACCGTCGATCTGCATCGCCAGGGAGACGAAGGCGATCAGGTAAAAAATGCCGAGCAGACGGACGAACAGGTCCGAGACCAGGTGGTATTCACCGATACCGGCATTGTCGGGAAGCTGGGTTTGCATGGCGGCCAACCGCTTCGGGCAGTTTTTATATACAGTCAGGCAGGTCCAACGGCAATAGGGAGTATAGGTAAGGAACACGGGGCGGGTTCCGGCATTGCGCAAGTTTCCCGATCCACGCCTTCAACCACCCTTTCGCTTGTGCGATGATCATCGCCATGGACACCATCTTGCTCAGTTCCGCCGCCATTCTGCTCTACGTGACCAGCAGCATACTGCTGAGCCTGCGCATGGTTCGAGGGCCAGACGGGCTGACGATCCGCAAAAATCCGATCTTGCTGATCGGTATTGCCGCCGTCGCCGTGCATGCCTTCCTTTTGTATGGGGATCTGTTTACACGCGCCGGCCTCAATCTCGGGTTTACCAACGCCACCTCGCTGGTGACCTGGCTGATTGCCTTGTTGCTGCTGGTGTCCGCCTTCAGCCGGCCGGTGGAGAGTCTGGGCGTGATCCTGCTGCCCATCGCCGCGGTGGCGATACTGTTCGGCTTGTTCTATCCGTCCAAGCATCTGATTACCGAGGCGGGGCAGTGGCGATTGGATCTGCACATCGTGATCTCCATACTCGCCTACAGCCTGCTCAGTCTGGCAGCGGTGCAGGCGATTCTGCTGGCGGTGCAGGAGCGCCAGTTGCGGACCCGCCGGCTGGGTGCGGTGATCCGTGCCCTGCCCCCGCTGCAAACCATGGAGGGCCTGTTGTTCCGAATGATCTGGTCGGGTTTTCTGTTGTTGAGTCTGGCGCTGTTAACCGGATTTTTGTTCCTGGAAGACATGTTTGCCCAGCATTTGGTCCACAAGACGGTGCTTTCCATCTTCGCCTGGGGCATTTTCGGGGTGTTGCTCTGGGGCCGCGCTCGCTTCGGCTGGCGCGGACGCACGGCGATACGCTGGACCCTGGCGGGGTTTGTCGCCCTGATGCTGGCCTATTTCGGTAGCAAGGCGGTATTGGAGTTCATTTTGAATCGGCCTTGATTGCGGACCGTCGGCGCGCCTCCCCCAGTCACGGTCTTTTATCCCCGCCCGGAGCCAGTCTCTTGAGGCTTGAGAGTGGGGCCTGTACCTCTCTCAATCCGTATCCTTGGGTGTGGGATATTTGGCCGAGCTGAACTTGAGAATCAGGATCGAGATGGTCAACAGGGTGATACAGCCGGCCAGGGCCAGCAGGGTAAGCTTGTCGAGTTCCTTCACGTCTACTGCCAGGTACCGCGTCAAAGCGGTAATGGTGATGTAGATCAGGTAACGCACCGGCAGGCGGTGGGTCTGGAAATACACGCCGATCATGGCGCCGATCTCCAGGTAGATGAACAGCAGCAGCAGGTCCTTCAAAGTGGGATGACCGAGCTTGATGATATGCAGGAACTCGAAAGCGGCCGCCCAGATGGTCGTGGCACCGAGCACGAACAGACCGATCAGGTGGAACCAGTACACCAGTGTATTGCCGAAATCCTCGAATTTCGTGCGGGCCGGAGAGCTTTGCATCATTCTGCTTTTCTTCGTTTTACGAGTCGTTTTTGGGCCGAATCAGCCAGGGCCTGCCCAGAGCAGGTTCTTGACGGAACCCCGCCGGGTCCGTAGAACTATAGAACCTGGGTCGCTTTGAGGCTACTCCTCCCTTGCACGAAATCTCTACCGGGCTGCTGATCGCACTACTGGTCTTTCTCATCGTTCTGTCGGCGGGCTTTTCCGGGTCCGAAACGGCGCTGATGACGCTCAACCGCTACCGCTTGCGCCATATGGCCGCCGATGGTCATGGCGGCGCGCGCCGCGCTGCACGTTTGCTGGAACGCCCGGACAGGCTCATCGGCCTCATCCTGCTTGGCAACAATTTCGTCAATATCCTGGCCTCGTCCATCGCCACGGTCGTGGCCTTGCGCCTGTGGGGCGAGGCTGGCATCGCTTTGGCTGCCGGGGTGTTGACCTTCATCATCCTGATCTTCGCCGAGGTTACCCCCAAGACCCTTGCCGCTCTGCATCCGGAACGGGTCGCCTTCCCCGCCGCTTATATCTACGTCCCGCTGCTGAAATTGATGTATCCCCTGGTCTGGCTGATCAACGTGATGGCCAATGGACTGCTGCGCATGCTGAGGGTGCCGGTGGAAGGCGTCAATGCGGAATCCCTGAGCCGGGAGGAATTGCGCACGGTGGTGGCGGAATCCGGCAACCTGCTGCCGAAGCGGCATCAGCGTATGTTGCTCAGCGTTCTGGATCTGGAAGAGGCCACGGTGGACGAGATCATGATTCCCCGCGGCGACATCGTCGGTCTGGATCTGACCGATCCTCGCGAGGAGATTCGGGAGGAACTGCTCAACAGCCAGTTTACGCGCATCCCCGTGTTCGAAGGCAATGTCAACAGTATCATCGGATTTCTGCATGCCAGGCGGGCATTGGGCATCGTCTCGCGGGAGGATTGGACGATCGACGACTTGAGGGCGCTGATTCGCGCTCCCTACTTCATCCCCGAAGGCACCCCTCTGAGCAAACAGTTGCTCAACTTTCAGCGCGAGAAACGCCGTGTGGGCCTGGTGGTGGACGAATATGGAGATGTGCAGGGACTCGCAACCCTGGAGGACATCCTGGAGGAGATCGTCGGTGAATTCACCACTGTACCGACAATCCAGCAGCTCAAGGACATCCACCCCCAGCCGGACGGCTCCTACCTGGTGGAGGGGAGCGCCAGCGTGCGCGAGATCAACCGTTCCCTGGGTTGGAAGCTACCCACCAAGGGCCCCAAGACCCTCAGCGGTCTGATCGTCGAACATCTGGAGACCATACCGGAGCCCGGCACCAGTATCCGGCTTGCCGGTTATCCCATGGAAATCCTGCAAACCAAGGACAACGTGGTAAAGATGGCGCGCATTCTGCCGAGAGTAGAGCGTAGCGACTCGTCCTGAAGTCGCCTCCACGCAGGGCCGCCGCCATGACAGAAACCGACATCGTCGAGAAACGCCGCTTCAGCCGCATCCCCTTCGCCGCCAATGTGGACATCATCACCGACACCCAGTTCGTCCAGGGTCGTCTGATCGATGTATCACTGCAGGGCGCCCTGGTTGAGCCTCCCGCAGACTGGGAGCCGCCGGATTCCCTGTTCACCATCAAGCTGATACTGGACAGCGGACCCACCTGCATCAAGATGGATGTGCGCCTGGCCCATCGGGAAGAGTCCTTGATTGGCCTGCATTGCGAGCACATCGACTTGGACAGCATCATTGCCCTGCGCCGGCTGGTGGAGCTGAACCTGGGCAACTCGGAGCTGCTACACCGCGAGTTGGCGGCGCTGGGCTGAAAGACACAAATTCCCATCGACGCAAGGCGCTTTCACGGGCAGAATCCCCCTCCTCCCACTAAAAACTTCGCACGTGGCAGCCCGTGGACAGTTACGACGAGATTCCCTACGACAGCCATCCGGTAACCGAAACCGACCCCGATCGACTGGCGGCACTGGGGAGGCTGTTCGGCCTGCCGACGGCCGATCCGCGCCACTGCCGCGTGCTGGAATTGGGCTGCGCGGGTGCCGGCAACATCGCCCCCATGGCCTGGCGCTATCCGGACAGCGAGGTTGTCGGTGTCGAACTGTCGGCCCGTCAGGCGACGGACGCCCGAACCTACGCCGAGGCCGCCGGACTCGGCAATCTGCGGATTATCCAGGCGGACATCATGGACCTGGACGAATCCCTGGGCGGTTTCGACTACATCATCACCCACGGCGTATTCTCCTGGGTGCCGGAGCCGGTGCAGGAAAAGATCTTCTCCCTGAGCCGCTCGCTGCTCAATCCCGGCGGTCTCGCCTACATCAGCTACAACACCCTGCCAGGCTGGCGGATGCGCGGCATGTTGCGCGACCTGCTGCTGTGGGCCATCCGCGACACAGACGACTGGCATGAGCAATTACGGCGGGCGCAAGGCGTGCTTGAACGCATGCTGCATGCCACCGCCGACCTGGATGCACTGAGCGCCCGTTACCTGCGCGAGGAAATTCGCCGCATCCGCAAGGCCCCGCCCAGCTATCTGTTTCACGAATACCTGGAAACCTTCAATCAGCCCCTACTGTTCAGCGATTTCATTGCCCGGGCGCAGAACCACGGTTTGGCCTACCTAGCCGATACCGAACTGCACACCCTGTTCCCATCCACCCTGGGCGAGGCCGTGGAACAATCCCTGGCGGACATTGACGATGGCATTGAGCAGGAGCAGTACCTGGATTTCATCCGCAACCGCAATTTTCGGCAGACCCTGCTGTGCCGTAAAGAAGACGAAACCGAGCGGGAACTGGCCATGGACCGCTTCGCCGAATTGCAGTTGTACGCGGATTTGGTTCCGCCGAAAAAAGTGGACTTGCGACGCGCCAAGGGGCAGGAGTTTCGCCGTGCGGACAGTGACAACAGCGCCAAGGTGGAACACCCGTTGACCAAGGCCGCCTTGCTGCTGCTCAGCGCCAGCTATCCCAATGCCCTTTCCTTCGATCAACTGGAGCAAGCGGCTGCAGCGCGGGTCCGCAAGGAAGGCGGCGCAAAACTGGCGGAACAGGGCAGTCATTTGTTCGGTGAACTCTTCAGCCTCTACGCCCACGGCCAGGTGGTGGCCGGCGTGGTGGACGATGCAGTGGCGGTAACGGCGGGCAATCGTCCAAGACTCAACGCCCTGGCACAGGCACAGCGCGCCCTTGGCCATCTGGAACTGGCCACGCCACGGCATCAAACGCTGACACTGGACCCGCTGGCGGCGCGACTCGCCGATCTTCTGGATGGCAGCCGAACCTCGGACGAACTGGCACAGGAACTCCTGACCCAAGTCGACGCGACAAATGACGTCGCAGCTTATTTCGAAGAACTGCCAAAAGAACCGACCAAACGCAAATCGCACGTCAAACTCCATTGCGAACGACTCATCAGTCTGTTTGCAAGGCAAGGCATACTCGCCGTTTGATGGCGACCAAAATGGGATAAATACGCCCAGCGATTTCATCGTTTTTCGAGCACGCCAGAGTGTTGGTCAGGTTACTCGGCGACTTGCACTTATAGCGTGCATGGGCAATGCGGTCGAATTGATTTTTCCGGCATTTCCAACAACCCGACAAACCCGGAAAGATTAATGTAAAACATTGTTTTATATGTAAAATTACATGACGAGACGGATTAAGAAAACGCCCCCTTCTGCTGAAAAATGACGATTTCCAAGGTAATTACCGCTCGAGTTGTGCAGACACACATACTTACAATCTTTTCGTTTACAAGCCACTTTCTGGAAGGGAGAATGCGCTCCGGGTGAATCCATTCGCACCGCTGTGCGACAGCTGTAGGACGCCGCAGACATTTTCCTGTCGAACGCCAGAAGTAAAAAAGAATTCCGACACGATTCTGTCTGCTTTTTTGGTTTCCTGCCTGAATTTGGATCCCAACCTCTTGCCAAAAAAGTTACGGTCTTGCTCGACCACCCTTTTCCACGATAGGACCCGAAGCCCATGAAAACCACGATGAGAACGGCAAAGAAACTCCTGCCGCTGACCATTGCCGCCTTGCTGGCCGGTGGCTGCAGCAGCATGCAATCCAAAGAGGCTGCGGCCCCCGCGGCCGATGACGGCCTGAGGGAAGAACTGGCCCAGACCGAACAGGATCTGAACGCCAAGGCCCAGGCCCTGCAGGAACGCGAACAGGAGATCGCCCGCCTGCGCAGCTCGCTGGACCAGGCCAACACCCGTCTGGCCAGCCGCGAGGCCCAGCCGGTACCCGTTCCGCCCGCAGGCGCCTCCAGCTCTGCTGACGCCAATGAGCTGTTGCCCCCCAATGCCAAGCCGGGTGAGTGCTATGCGCGCGTGTTCATTCCGCCGACCTATCGCACCGAAACGGAAGAAGTGCTGAAGAGCGCCGCCGGTGAGCGTATCGAAACCATTCCTGCTGAATACGGCTGGAAAGAAGAAACCGTGATGGTGAAGGAAGCCAGCACCAAGCTGGAAGTGGTCCCGGCCACCTATCGCACCGTCGACGAGCGTATTGAGGTCAAGCCCGCTTCCAGCAAGATCGTCGAAGTACCGGCCGTCTACGAGACGCAGACCGAAGAAATTCTGGTGAAGCCGGAACATACCATGTGGAAGAAGGGCAAGGGCCCGATCACCCGCATCGACGAGAGCACCGGCGAAATCATGTGTCTGGTGACCGTGCCCGCGGAGTACAAGACCGTCAGCAAGCGCGTCCTCGTGACCCCTGCCACCACCCGTGAGGTGCCGATCCCCGCCGAGTACAAGACCATCACCAAGAAGGTCGTCGCCACCCCGGCCACCACCCGCACCGTGGAAATCCCGGCCGAGTACAAGACCGTCAAGGTCCGTACCCTGGTGAGGCCCGCCGGTGAGCGCCGCATCCCGATTCCGGCCAAGTATGAAACCGTCAGTCGGGAGATCACCGTTGCCGATGGCCACATCGAGTGGCGGCCGATTCTCTGCGAGACCAACATGAATGACCGCATCGGCGCGGCCATTCAGAACGCCCTGGCCCGTGAAGGCTATGATCCCGGTCCGATCGACGGCAGAATCGGCCCTCAGACCATGGAGGCCGTACAGGCCTACCAGCGTGCCAAGAACCTGCCCCGCGGCGGTTTGACCCTGCGCACGCTGAACAGCCTGGGTATCGACACCAAGCTGTAAACCGCTGACAGCGGGAAAATGACAACCCTGCCAGGGTTTCGAGCCCTGGCAGGGTTTTTTGTGTCCGGGAGATACCGAATGACTGACGGCACTGACATCGGGTTCACGACAGCATCAGGAATACCCGTGGACGATCCACCCCTTGGGACCGGAAGGTCGTGGTAGGGTACGATCAGTAATCCAGGCGCAACTTGACGAAAAACTCCCGCCCTACCGGGTGGGCCTGCCCGCCTATGGCGTTGTCTCCCCATTCATAATGTTCCGGGTCCAAGAGATTTCTGCCGATCAGTTCAAGAGAAACGCCTCGGTCCAGACGATGAGCCAGGCGCAGGTCCAGAGCGGTGTAGGCTTCCACCCCTTGTTCCGGCAGGCTGTCGGCATAATAAACCCAAACATCAAACTCGCTGCGTTCACCGATATCAAACGCCGAATGCAAACTGAACAGATTGCGCGGAAACGAACCGGCTGCCGAACCGGAGCCGGCCGCCAAGGCGTCGGGAGACTCCAGATCGGTATCGGCCTGCAGATAGGTATAGGCCCATCGGGTACGCCAGTACTCACTCAGACGCAGGTCTACCGCCAGCTCCGCGCCATAGGTTTCCACGCGCCCCGAATTGACCAGATGGCCGACGGCCAACACAGCCACTGGCGGTAATCCAACCAATTCGGGAGACTCAAAGCTGTAGACACCCAAATTCTTATACCGGTTGTAAAAGGCGGCAATGTCGATGTTCATGAAATCGCCCACAATCTGACGCCAACCCAACTCATAGGCAATGACGTCTTCGCTGCCGAAATCGGGATTCTGTCCGAGACGCAGCGCCAGAGGCACAGTGCCAAAGGGGCCGGCATCCACGGGTATACCCGGTATTTCCAGCGCCACGTCGCGTTCCACCCGCGTTGGCGAACGCACTGCACGACCGACACTGGCCCAGAGGTCGGTTTCGTCGCTAAGCCGCCAATTCAAACGGACACTGGGCTGCACTTCCAGCCCGGTGTAGTCGTTGTGTTCGAATCGGGCCCCCCAGGTCAGAGTCCAGTGCTCCGGGACCAGGGATACTTCGTCCTGGAGAAAGGCGGTATACAGATAGCTGACCCGATCTCTCGGTTCGATGCCCAGAACGATTCCCTGTGGGTCCAACTCGCTCTCGGTACGACGCATCCCCAGCCCTAACGAGAACCGATGCCCGTTCCACGGCCGGAGCTGATGCCTTAGCTCGAACTCCAGATTGGTCAAGACCTCGGTTCCAATCCCCTGGCCCGTACCGATAATCAGTTCGTCGCTGACGGCACGAGAGAAAAGTCGCTCGGCGGAAAGATTCAGGGTTGTACCGGCACCGCCATCGTGCGACTTGCGCCAGTCTGCAAGCAGGAACCAGCCATGAAAGTCCGGGTCCTCGCCTTTGTCCGAAAACAGACCACCCTGCAAACCCCAGTGATCGTTGGCGCTTCCTTCATGATCCAGACGGAAGCCAGCCCGCCGTCCCAGGCGGGTCTCGCCTTCGTCAAGAGCATCGCGGTGGGTAATTTTCGCGTCCAGGCGATAGTGTGTATTCGCGTTTATCTCACCGCCGACGCGACCCCAGGCCGCCCGCTGCTCGTCTCCGCTCAGGGCCATCACGGAGGTGCCCTGGGTGTCCACGGCGGATTTCGTGATGATGTTGATCACGCCGTTGACGGCATTGGCGCCCCAGGTAGCCGCACCGGGACCGCGGATGACCTCGATACGCTCGATGTTATCCAGCGGCAGGTCCTGCGCCTCCCAGAATACCCCTGAAAACAGAGGGCTGTAGACGCTGCGCCCATCGATCAGCACCAGCAGTTTGTTGGCAAAACGGTCGGCGAAACCGCGCGAAGAGATGGCCCACTCACCGCTGTCGATGCGGGCAAAGTTCAGACCCGGTACGTGACGGAGCAGTTCAGGCAGGCGTGTGGCAGTGGAACGGCGGATATCCTCGGCGGTAATGACATATACCGCCGCCGCCGTCTCGGAAAGCTTTACCGGCCGCTTACCGACGATCGAGACCTCGAGATTGGCCAGTTCCGTGAGACTGAGCGCTTTCAGACGTTGCAGGTCGCTTGCAGTGGCGGCGGAACAAGCGAACACCGTGGCCAGCGCAAAGCCGGCGATGCGCGCCGCTCCGTTGTTGTTGGACAAGAACCTTGGCATGCGAATCTGCCGCGTCAATGCGCCGCCTGCCGGGCGGGCGTTTCGGTTTGCGGCTCCGTCCAGCGACGCAACACGGTCTCCAGTTCTTCCCGCGAATAGGGCTTGCCCAGGTGATCATCCATGCCCGACTCCAGCGCCTTTTCCCGATCACCTTTCATGGCATAGGCGGTCAAGGCGATGATGGGCGTGGCTGTACGCTTGTGCCGGTTTTCAAAGGCTCGGATTTTTTCGGTTGCTTCGTACCCGTCCATACGGGGCAGCTGACAATCCATCAGCACGATGTCGAACTCTCCCTCCTCGAAACGCTCAACGGCGGCCTCGCCGTCTTCCACCATATCCACCTGGCAGCCCAGCAGTTCCAGCACTTCCTGGCCGACCAATTGGTTGACCGGGTTGTCCTCCGCCATCAATACGCGCAGGCCGAGCAAAGGGGTATCCGAATCCGGTAGCTCGACCGGCGTTTCCAGCGGCCTTTCCTGCATCACCCCAGGCGTCGACAGGCGGCGGATGCACTCCAGGAGTTTTTCCTGTCTCACCGGCTTGATGATGAAGCAGTCGATGGGGGGATCGACGATATCGTCCTGTTCCAATTGGCCCACGGAACTCATCATGATCAGGGGGACTTTCCGCAATGATTTGGTCTCTCGTACGGCCCGCGCGACATCGGTTCCCGAAAGATTCGGCATGTCCTGATCGAGAATCACCAGGGAGAACGGGTTACCGCGGGCAACGGCGGAATGCAGGGCGCCTATAGCCTCGGCACCGCTGCTCACCAGTGTGGGATCGAGTTTCCAGGCGAGCAATTGTTCCTGGAGTATGCGCCGGTTGGTCTGATTGTCATCGACCACCAGCACCCGCATCGCAACGATGTCTTGCAGGGTGGCAAGCAACTCGCCGTCTACCGTGGGAATGTGCTGCAAACGCACACTGAACCAAAAGATTGACCCTTGGGTGCGACGGGATTCGACACCGATCTCGCCGCCCATCATCTCCACCAACTGCTTGGCGATGGCCAGGCCCAGGCCCGTACCGCCAAACTTCCTTGTGGTAGTGGAGTCGGCCTGATTGAAGGAATCGAATATGTGTTTGACCTGATGAGGCAATATGCCGATGCCCGTGTCCTGCACCTCGAAACAAACCTTGACTTCGCCTTCGTTTATTTCGCCCTGTTTGACGCGGACAAGCACCTCCCCCGTTTCGGTAAACTTGATGGCGTTACCGATCAGATTGGTCAAAATCTGTCCGATTCGGGAAGAGTCTCCCCGCACCGTGCGAACTAACCCGGTGTCGATATCCAGGTTGTAATCCAGACCCTTGCCACGGGCGGTCTCCGCCAGATTGGCCGTGGTGTCCTCAATGATGGCGCGCAAGTCAAAATCCCGCTGTTCCAGATCCAGCTTGCCGGCCTCGATCTTGGAGAAGTCGAGAATGTCATTGATCACCGTCAGCAGAGAACGGGCAGAGCTTTGGATGATTTCGGTATAACCCCTCTGCTTGTCGGTAAGTTCTGAGCGTTGCAGCAGTTCGGTCATTCCCATGACGCCGTTCATGGGAGTGCGGATCTCGTGGCTCAT
>JAGRGI010000140.1 GCA_020445565.1 Chromatiales bacterium | reverse complement strand
TCGTCCGCACTTAAACACGGACATCGTCCGCCTATCCCCCACTGCCTCACCTTAGATACCCGCATCCAGAAAACCTCTCCAACTTCCGTTCTTTCTAAGCCAAATCAGGGCGTTCTGTCAACCTAACGCGATCTCTGCGAGGTGCACGCAACAGCAACTACGGCGGGGATAGGCGGCAATCGGCCGATATCAACGCGGGATAGACGGCCGTCGGCCGTCTATCCCGCCCTGTCGAGGTTTGTGTTCTTCATCGCATGACGTTAGATTTAAGAGAACGGATAGAGATGGAGAACTCGTATAGCCCCCGGCCTTGGCATTCCCCCGCAATCTGGTTAGTATGAGATTTTTATCGATCATGCAAAGGGACATCTGAATGGAGCGTTATGACTATGGATTCCGCTACGGTAATGGCGGTTTCACCCTGTTGGAGTTGCTGGTCGGCTTGGCCGCTGGCGTTCTGGTTTTAACCTTGGCCGTTCCGGCCATGCTTGATTTCTACCGGCACAATCTTCGTGCGTCTTCTGTAAACCGCTTGGTCAGTTCATTGCATTTGGCGCGTTCCGAGGCGGTCAACCGAACTCAGAAAATCACGCTTTGTCCGAGTTCGGACGGCGTCCAATGTGACAGCAGCCTGGAATGGCAGGACGGCTGGATGATTTTCGCCAATACCGATTCCGAAACCGGTACGCGGACGGATGGGGAGCCGATCATCAGGGTGCAGTCGCCTGTCGGCGACGGGATTCGCTTGGTGAACGGTTCCAATCGCCGCTATCTGGTGTACCAGCCCAGCGGTACGGCGACGGGGTTTAGCAGCAAGTTTCTCGCCTGCGATCCGGATGGCGATGCCGATCCGGTGGGTATTTGGCTGAGCAACACCGGCCGAATCGCGAAGGTGGAAAGTTTCAGCGCAGAGGACGCGGCTGCCTGCACCCCGCAGGACGGATAAGCCAGCCCGAGAGCCGATTCTCAGAAGCGGCCCGGTCACCCGGGTTGCTTCTGGTTGGCTCATTTTGGTGATTTACGGCTCTCCATCGTTCCGAACGCTTATTCCGCTTGTTCTTGCTCACCCAGCCGGGGGTTCAAATTCTGCCGGGTGTTGGCCATAAGCTAAGCGCACAGCATGCAGATTGCCTCTAGCGCTAGCCTTTCTTCCCTGACTTGCCGAGGGCCCTCTCAACAGCATTGCACACCTCCGTGAGCACCTTTACCCGCGCATAGGGTTTGTCGTTACCCTCGACCAGCACCCAGGGCGCTCGGGCGGTACTGGTTCGCTCGACCATGTCATTGACGGCCAATGCATAGTCGTCCCATTTTTCGCGGTTGCGCCAATCCTCTTCGGTGAGTTTCCAACGCTTGTGGGGAGTCTGTTCGCGGGCCTGGAACCGGGCCAGTTGTTCTTCTTTGGTGATATGCACCCAGAATTTAACGAGGACGATGCCGTGTTCCACCAGTTGCTGCTCGAAGTCGTTAATCTCGGCATAGGCCCGACGCCACGTGGGCTCACTGGCGAAGCCTTCGACCCGCTCCACCAGCACACGACCATACCAGCTACGGTCGAAGATACTGACCCGGCCGGCACGCGACAGGTGACGCCAGAACCGCCATAGATAGTGATGGGCACGCTCTTCGTCCGTGGGGGCGGCAATGGGGATGACCTGATACTGGCGTGCGTCCAGCGCGGCGGTGATGCGTCGTATGCTGCCACCCTTGCCGGCCGCATCCGGCCCCTCGAACACCAGGACTGTTGAGATCCCCTTGGCACGGGCTTCGCGTTGCAGCAGGTTGAGTCTGCCTTGCTGTTTTTTCAGCTCGATGCGGTAGTCTGCACGTGCGAGCTTTTGCTCCATATCCAGGGAGGAAAGGATGGTGACCGGAGACTGTGCCTCGGTTTGCTCCGCTGTTTCACCGATGACCGCCAGCGGAGCGGAACGTGCCTCTTCCAGTTTGGCCGCCATGCGGTCGCGCACATCCATCTCCTCGAGACGCTTGGCGATTTCATCCCGCACGATCTCACCCACGGTCAGGCTCCGGTAGTGCGGATCATAGCCTTCCACGATCTGCCAGGGTGCCTGTCCCGTGCTGGTGCGCATGATGGTGCGTTCCGCAGCGCTGAGGAAATCGTCGTACTTTTTCCAGTGCTCCCAGTCCTGCTTGGTAACCCGCCACTTCAGTAGCGGGTCCTTTTCCAGTGATTTAAGACGCTTCTTCTGGGCGTCGCGGCTCAAATGCATCCAGAACTTGAGAATGAGGGCATTGTCTTCGACCAGGGCATTCTCGAACAGGGTGATCCGTTCCAGTTGCCGATCGAATTCAGTCTCGTCGGTCTCGCCATAGACCCGCTTGAGCACCGGTTCGGAGTACCAGGAACTCAGGAACAAGCCGATGCGGCCCTTGCCCGGCAGTTCCCGCCAGAATCGCCAGAACGGCGGTCGTTCCCGTTCCTCGTCGGAAGGGTGGCCAAAAGCGCGGGTACGCAGCCAACGCGGGTCCATCCATTCATTGAGCAGGTTCACGGTCTCTCCCTTGCCGGCGCCGTCTACACCGGCGAACAGGAGTACCACCGGAAATCGCCCGGACTCACGCAGTTTCTGCTGTAGTTCCAGCAACTGCTCCCGCAGTTCCGGTTCGCGGGCCTTGAAATCGGATTTGGAGACCTTGCGTCCCAGTTCGGCGGTTCTGAACACAGGCTTTTTCCTGTCGGTTGCGAAGGGCTGTTGTTGAAAGCGACGTATTGCCAAGTGGATTTTCGCTAACGGTCCAACACTGCAATAGAACGAGCGAGTGCTGTGCGGGGTTTGCGCTCTCAGGGGCGCAGTTACCCTCCCCATGGATTCAAGCACAACTGCGCGCAGCCCGAAATGTATTACAGTTTTATAACAAGCATAGACCTTGGGCAGCGATGTGGAGAGCAACGGCCGTGGTGAAATCAGCAAACGAGCAGAAAACCATTCTGGTGCCGGTGGATATGTCGGACAACGCCCTGCATGCCCTGTGTTTCGCTGCCGAACTCGCGGACTGCTCGGACCTACAGCTGATCGTGCTGCATGTGGTGCACGATCCCGGCGAGGCACCGGGATACTACGCCCGCAAGGCCATCAAGAAGGGCAAAAAACTGTTGCAGCGCATGGAAGACATTGCGGCGGAGATGCTTGAGCAGTTCGTTTCCGAGGCTAAGAAGAAATGCCCAAAATCGAAGACCCTGCTGGATGCGGAGCTGCTGCTGGTTGTTGGGCTGCCGGTTCCGAGAATTCTGGAGGTCGCCGCGGAGCGCAAACCGCGTATGGTCGTCATGGGCAGCCAGGGCCGCACCGGTCTGTCCCACCTGCTGATCGGTTCCAAGGCCGAGCAGGTGGTGCGTCTCTGCCCGGTGCCGGTAACGATAGTGAAAAAACCGGGGAAAGCGCAATGAGCCCTCCGATGCGTCCACTGGTGGGTCTTGCATTGCTGATCTGCGCCTCGGCGGCCTTTGCGGCAAACGGGGATCAAAGTATGCAATGGGGAACAATGGCCATGTCGCTGTTCGGCGGTCTGGCGCTGTTCCTGTTCGGCATGGAGCAAATGTCGGAGGCACTCAAAGCAGTGGCCGGCGAGCGCATGAAGCTGGTACTGGCCCGGCTGACCACCAATCGCTTCATGGGAGCCGCCACCGGCGCTTTGGTAACGGCAATCATCCAGTCATCGTCTGTCACCACGGTGCTGGTGGTGGGCTTCATCTCCGCTGGACTGATGTCCATGGCACAGTCGATCGGCGTCATCATGGGGGCCAACATTGGCACCACCATCACCGCCCAGATCATTGCCTTCAAGATCACCAAATTCGCGCTGCTGATGATCGCCATCGGCTTTGGGTTGTGGTTTTTCGGCCGGGCCGACAAGCTGAAGCAATACGGCGCCATGATCATGGGTCTGGGCCTGGTGTTCTTCGGCATGAGCGTGATGAGCGACGCCATGTCCCCCCTGCGCAGCTACCAGCCCTTCCTGGATCTGATGACGCGCATGGAAAACCCCTTGATCGGCATTCTGGTGGCCGCCGTGTTCACAGCCCTGGTCCAGTCTTCTTCGGCAACCACGGGTATCGTCATCGTGATGGCCAGCCAGGGATTCGTCACGCTCCCCGCCGGCATCGCACTGGCCTTCGGCGCAAACGTCGGAACTTGCGTCACCGCCATGCTGGCCGCCATAGGCAAACCCCGGGAAGCGCTGCGCGCCGCCCTCGTACATGTGCTGTTTAATGTGTTTGGGGTATTACTGTGGCTTGGCTTGATCAACTGGCTCGCCGGTATCGTCACCACCTTGTCGCCCGCGCATCCTGAGCTTCAAGGCAGCGCACGGCTGGCGGCCGAGGTACCGCGTCAGATTGCCAACGCCCACACGGTATTCAACTTGGCCAACACGCTTATCTTTATCGGGTTCACCGCCCAGTTCGCTCGTCTGGTGGAATGGCTGGTGCCGGATCGGCCACTACCTCAGGAAGAAAAGATCCGTCCCAAGTTCCTCGACACAGAGCTCCTCGACACGCCATCGCTGGCACTGGATCGCGTACGTTTCGAGTTGGCCCGTGTAGGCGAATTCACCTCCCAGATGCTCGAAGCCATCATGCCCGCCCTGATCCGCGGCAATGTAGCCGACCTGCAACGAATTGCCAAACTGGACGATCAGGTAGACACCCTGCACGGTGACATCATCACCTATCTCGGCCAACTCAGCCGCCGCCCGTTGACACCGGAACAAACCGACAGTTTCCTGGCCATGATGGCAATCGCCAACGACCTGGAGTCCATCGGCGATCTCATGGAGACCGATCTGACCAAAGCAGGTGAACGTCGGCTGCAACGTGGCTTCAGCATCAGCTCCAGTACCGCCGAGAAGCTTACGGAGCTGCACGGAGCCGTGCTCGAAGAGTTGAAGAAGTCATTAAAATCGCTTTCACAAGCCGATGTTGGCGTGGCCAAAGAGGTGGTGGAAGCAAAGGATCGTACCAATCAGCTGGCTGAAGCCGCCTTCAGCCACGCCGCAAAACGCCTTATCGCAGACGAACCCAATCGCCTGGGTATATACCGACTGGAGGTTGAAATCATCGAGAAACTACGGCGCATCTACTACTTCAGCAAACGCATTGCCAAGGCTATCGCCGAGGGCAAACCGCAGGAGGGAAAGGCGGAGGAGGCGTAGACCGTAACATAGCTGTAACACCGCAATGGGATACTGGCAGACCGGTGCAATGAAAGATACTGCGCGGAGCACGCCATGTCGCAAACATCCCTTCTCGTCCCGGTGGATTTTTCGCCCCGTTCGGCAGCTGCCCTGCGCTACGCCGCACAACTGGCTGCAACATCTGGCACTGGATTGCTGGTGCTGCACGTGCTACATGAGAGTGCCCATCAGGCCGGCAGCTATCGGCGCTTTGCCGGCGATCAAATGTCCTTGCCGCTATCGCAAGTGGCGCAAACCATGCTCGACGAGTTCATACTGCGGGTCTGCGACAACACCGGGTCGCCTTGTCTCCCTCGCCCCCAAATCGAGACGTTAGTGGTCGATGGCCTTCCGGCGAACCGGATCCTGGAAGTCGCCGATCGCTACGAAGTGGCTCAAATCATCCTGGGTACCAGCATCCGCAGCCGGATGAGCCGTTTTTTCCACGATGGCGTCGCCGGGCAGATAGGGAAACTCAGCACCCGGCCTGTCACACTTATTCACGAGGTCTGGCCCGAGCCGGAGGAACACGCAGCAGCCGAACTTGAACCGCTGCTGGCAAAGGCAGATGAAATACATCCGTGAGGATCGTCGCCGACGCCGACAACGAGTGAGATGGGTCTAGCCCTGAGCATCCTCAGCTAGAGTTTTTTCCAGTTTTTTCAATCGCTTGGCCATATCATCCAATTGCTTGAACCGCACGAAGTTGCGGTGCCAATCGCGATTGCTCTGTAAGGGGACTCCGGCCGAGTAGACGCCGGGTTCGCTCAGGGATTTGCTGACCATGGACATGCCGGTAACATGGATGTGGTCACCGATTGTGAGATGGCCGACCACCCCTACCCCGCCGGCCAGGGTGCAATAGGCGCCGATATGGGCGCTGCCGGCAATTCCCACGCAGCCGGCGATGGCCGAGTGCTCGCCGATATGGACGTTGTGAGCCACCTGAACCAGATTGTCGATCTTCACACCGTCGGCCAGCACCGTGTCTTGAAGCGCCCCTCGGTCGACAGTGGTGTTGGCACCGATTTCCACGTCGTCACCGGTTACCACACGACCGATCTGGGGAATCTTGACCCAATGCCCCTGATCGTTGGCCATGCCGAATCCATCCGCGCCGATCACCGCTCCGGGGTGGAAAATATTACGCTTGCCGACAACCGTGTCGGTACCCAGGGTGACATTGGCCACCAGTTCGGAGTCTTCACCGATGGTGCTCCTGGCGCCGATGACGCAACCAGGACCGACCACTACGCCCGCAGCAATCCGTACCCCTTCATCAAGGACGGCATTCGGCCCAATGACCGCAGACGGATTGACTTCCGCCTTGGAATGGACCACGGCGCTAGGGTGTATCCCCGCCGGGGGACGGGGCCTGGGATAGAGCAATGCGGCCGCTCGCGCGTAGGTGAGATAGGGATTCTTGCTCACCAGGACGGCGCATGGGCAGGCCGCCGCATGTTCCTGAGCCAGAATAACTGCACTGGCGCGTGTGGCGGGCAGGTGCTCGGCGAACTTTCCGCCGGTAAGGAAGGATAAATCGCCAGCTTTGGCCTCGCGGAGGTCGGCAGCGCGCTCAATCTCAATGGCCGCATCGCCGCGCAGCTCAGCGCCGCTGCGCTCCGCCAGTTCTCCCAGAGACCAAGCCAAAGTCCGTCCTCCCTGGGACTTACTTGCCGGATTTGTTGAAGTCGGCCCGCAGGCGAGCCAGGACCTCATCGGTGATGTCGACTCGCTTACTGGCGAAGGCCACACCGGCGTTGTTCAGAATCAGGTCGTATTTCTGTTGCTTGGCGATGCCGGCCACCGCCTCCTCTGCCTGCCGGGTGAGGTTGGCCAGGGCCTCGTTCTGACGAATACTGAGGTCCTCACGGGCCTCGTCACGTGAACGTTCGAGTTCGCGTTCCTTCTGGCGGATGTCCCGCTCCATATCGCGCCGCTTGCTCTCGCTCAAGACCGCGCCATCGCGCTTGAGCGAGGCAACATCACGCTTGATGGACTCTTCCATGGACTTCAGCTCCCGATCCCTGGGCGAAAACTCCTTTTCAATGCTTCGCCGTGCAGCGTCCATCTGCGGGGACTCTTTGATCACCCGTGCCGCATCCACGAAGCCGATTTTCAGATCTTGAGCCTGCGCCACAGTTCCCATTCCGGAAACCAGGATCGCGAAAATGCCGAATACCAGCCCTAAACGTCTACGCATTGTGCCGAAACCTTTCAGAGATTGGTGCCGAAGGTGAATTGGAACACCTGAACCTGGTCGTCCTCTTCATCGTTCAGCGGGTAAGCAAGACTAAAGGATAGCGCGCCCAACGGCGATAGCCAACGCGCCGCCACACCGGCGGAATAACGGAAATCGCCGACTTCCACGCTATCGTCGAACACGTTGCCAAAATCCAGGAAGGCGCCGAACCGAACGCTCTTGCTTTCTTTGTCAAATGGCGGCGGGAACATCAACTCCATATTTCCGACCACCTTGAAGTTGCCGCCAATCGGCTCATCGTTGGAGTCCCTGGGGCCCAGGGTATTGTCTTCGAAACCGCGCACAGATCGGACACCGCCAGCGAAAAAGTTCTCAAAGAACGGATACTTCTCAGAATTGCCGTAGCTCTGACCGTAGCCCAACTCCGCATTGATTGCGAGGGTGAGGTACTTGTGCAAGGGCAGATAGCGACTGTGCTCAAGTTCAAACTTGTAGTAATCGAGGTTGCCCAGAGGCACCGTGATTTCGCCGGACACCCTGGTGTAATGCCCCCTATCGGCAAACACCCGGCGATTGCGCGTGTCCTGAGAGAAGCTGCCGGTAAATTTGATGGTGTGGAACGTATCGTCGTTATCGTCGATGAAGTCGAGGATTTCCTGGGGCGTGTTGTCCGTTGTCTTGATACGGATATACTCGTACTCCAGACCGCCGAGAATACGATTGTACTCGTTAACCGGCAGCCCCAGGGTCACCGAGGCGCCGGCGCGATCCGTATTGTAGTCGGCGAGGTTGGCGCTGGCAGCGTCAGTTTCACGGTAGTACACCTTGAATCCCCGACTGATGCCATCGAGGGTGTAATAGGGGTTGGTGTAGGAGAAGCTGTACGAGGTATTGATATCGCTGTTGTTGAACGCCAACCCCAGACGTTTTCCGCTGCCCAGAAAGTTATCCTGGGTGACGCTGGTGTTAAAGATGATGCCCTGCGACTGGGAGAAGCCGATACCGGCCAGCAGGTTTCCAGATGCCTTTTCCGAGACCTTGAAATCCACATCCACTTGGTCGGTGGTCCCTGGAACCGCGGGCGTCTGCACCGTGGTGTCGTCGAAATAGCCTGTTTGGTCGAGGCGGGTACGGGAGCGCTTGACCTTCTCGGTGGAAATCCAGGCCGACTCCATTTGCCGTATTTCGCGGCGAATGACCTCGTCACGGGTCTTGGTGTTGCCGTCCACATTGACGTTACGCACGTAGACACGCCGGCCGGGATCGATGAAGTAGGTCAGCGTGACTTGCTGGGATTCCTCGTCGATCTCCGGGATCGTATTGACGTTGGCGAAGGCATAGCCGTCTGCGCCCAGACGATCGGTGAGTTTCGATGCGGTCTCCGTGGTGGCCTTGCGTGAGAACACGTCCGACACCCGGCTGTCGATCAACGGAAACAGCTCCTCCGCCGGCACCACCAGCTCACCCGCCAGCTTCACCTCACGGACGGTAAACTGCTTGCCTTCGTTCACGTTGATCGTGATATAGATATCGTGTTTGTCCGGCGTGATCGTGACCTGGGTGGAATCGATCCGAAAATTGATGTAACCCCGATCCAAGTAGTAGGAACGCAGGGTTTCCAGATCGGCCGCCAGCTTCTGCTTGGAGTACTGGTCGTTGTGGGTGTAGAACGAAAACAGGGTCGGCGGAGACAGCTGGAAGGTGTTGAGCAGGGTTTCATTGTCGAACACCTGATTGCCGACGATGCCGATCTCCTTGATCTTGGCAACGCGGCCTTCGGAGATGGCAATACTCACCGCCACCCGGTTGCGCTCCAGGGGGGTAACCTCCGAGGTGATCTTTACCCCATACTTTCCCTGGGAGAAGTACTGTCGGCGCAGTTCCTGTTCGATCTTGTCCAGCAGGCTGCGGTCGAACACCCGCCCTTCCGCCAGACCGATGTCCTTCAGGGCGTTAAGGAGCGTCTCGGTTTCGATGTTCTTGTTGCCACTGATCTCGATCTTGGATACCGCCGGCCGTTCGGCCACCCACACGATCAGCGTGTCTCCCTCCTTCTCCAGCCGCACATCCTTGAAAAATCCCGTTTTGTAGAGCGCCCGTATGGCCTCGATAGCCCGCTGGTTCGAAAGCGTCTCCCCTACCTTGAGCGGTAGATAGTTGAACAGCGTGCCGGTGGAGATCCGTTGCAGTCCTTCGACCTGGATGGAGCCAATGACGAAGGCGTCAAACCCCAGAACCGGCTGTATCGTCAACAACCACAACAGCGGTATTCGCAGCCAGCGCCAGTTCGGGATCATAGATTCGCGTACTTGTGTAGACCGCCCATCCGCGGGCAGCGATAAGTGAAACCGGGCCCGCAGGGCGAGACCTTGGCATGCGGCCCCGGCATTTTGCAGGGACCATAAAGCCGGGAAGTATATACCGATAGCCGAACTTTTTTCATTGTGCGCAGGAATTCGGGGTCAGTCGCGCATCCGGCAACGAGCCTGGATACTTGGATGAGGGGTCCTCAGCCAAACAATCGGGAGAGATCCATGTAGAAGGCCAATCCCATCAAGCCCAGTAACACGCCCAACCCCACCTGCTGGCCCACCAATTGGGCCTTCTCGGACACCGGCGTCCCCTTTACCGCTTCGATCAGATAGAAGAACAAATGGCCGCCATCGAGCAGCGGAATCGGCAAAAGGTTCAGCACCCCCAGGCTGATGCTGACCACGGCAAGAAACTTGAAAAAGGGCATCAGACCAATGCTGGCGCTCTGCCCGGCATATTGCGCGATGGTGATCGGCCCACTGAGATTCTCCACCGATGCCTTGCCCATGGCCATCTTCCAAAGCATGCGCAGCATCAGTGCGGACATGTCCCAGGTTCGTTCCAGCGCCCTGCCGAACGCATCGATCGGCCCCATGCTCTGCACCACCCAATAACGGTCTCTGGCTTCCTTATCCACCAGACCATAGGCGCCGATACGGCCAATCGTCTTGCCGTCCTCAACCACGGCGTCCGGGCGCAGGATGAGGGTCATTTCCACCTCTCCCCGCTGAATCCGCACCGCCATGTCGACTTCGGGGTGATCGTGGACGATGTCTACCCAATCCGACCAACTGCCGACAGGCTGACCATCCGCCGACAGGACACGGTCGCCTTCTTGAAGTCCGGCGGCCCGTGCGGCACCGTCGGCGGTGGTCTTGCCAATGATCGGCTCAGCCTTGGGAATGAAAGGGGTAATGCCGATCTGATCCAAGACCTGGGCACCCTTGTCTGCCACCCCTGCCACATCCATGGCACGAACCTGGCGAATGCCCTGGGCATCCTCCACCTCCACGCGCACCGTATGTTCTCCCAGCGCGCCGGAGAGCAGGACCATGGTAGCCCGTTCCCAGGTCAACGCCGGCTCGCCATCGACGGACAGCAGGCGATCTCCCACCTGCAACCCGGCGTGGGCCGCGGGGCTATCGGTGGCGACCTCCCCTACCTGTGCGCGCAGACCCGGTTCGCCGACCATCAGAATGACCCAATAGACCAGAATCGCAAAGGCCAGATTGAATAAAGGTCCGGCCAGGACGATGGCCGTGCGGATTCTCAGCGGTTGACGATTGAAGGCGCGATGCGTCTGTTCCAGAGGCACCTCGCCCTCGCGCTCGTCCAACATCTTCACATAGCCGCCGAGGGGTAAGGCGGCAATAACGTACTCCGTGCCGTCCTTTTTGCCCCGCCGGCTCCACAGGGCGCGACCGAACCCAACGGAAAACCGCAAGACCTTGACACCGGATCGGCGCGCCACCCAGAAGTGGCCGAACTCGTGCACAGTGATCAGCACGCCAAGCGCGACGATAAACGACAGTACTGTGATCAACAACTCGTTCACGAGCCCACTACTCCGCTTTCGATCAACTGTGAAGCCAGCCCCCGTGCGCGGGCATCTTCATCGAGAACATGCTCCAGGCTTTCGGCGGCCTGAGTGTCGCTGGCGTCCAACACCGCCGCAATGACTCGGGCTATGCCGGTAAACGCCAATCGCCGCTCCAGAAAGGCTTGGACAGCAACCTCATTGGCCGCGTTCAACACCGTCGGAGAGGTACCTCCAGCCCGAGCCGCCTGATAGGAAAGCGCCAGGCAAGGAAAGCGCCTCAGATCCGGTTCTTCGAAATCCAAGCGCGCAACACTGAACAGATCCAAGGGCGCCACCCCGGCAGCCAGACGCCGCGGCCAGGCCAGGGCATGGGCGATGGGGGTTCGCATGTCCGGATTGCCGAGCTGGGCGAGCACCGAGCCGTCCACATAGCGGACCAGGGAATGTATGACACTCTGCGGATGCACAACCACCTGCACGTGATCGGCATCGGTGTGGAACAACCAGCAGGCCTCAATGACCTCCAAACCCTTGTTCATCATCGTGGCGGAGTCTACCGAGATCTTACGCCCCATTTCCCAGTTGGGATGGGCAATGGCCTGTTCGGGGGTTACATCGCGCAGGCTGGCCGGATCGCGCTCACGGAAGGGGCCTCCGGAGGCCGTCAGCAGAATCTGCTCCACACCCACTGTGCCGAGCCCATTCGCGAAACCGGCCGGCATACACTGAAACACCGCATTATGTTCGCTGTCGATGGGTAACAGTTCGGCACCGTGGCGTTGCACCTCTTCCATGAACAGGCGGCCGGACATGACCAGCGCTTCCTTATTGGCAAGGAGAATACGCTTGCCGGCGCGCGCCGCCGCCAGTGTGGGCGCGAGTCCGGCCGCACCGACGATGGCTGCCATCACATAATCGCACTCCGTCAAGGCGGCCACCTGCGCCAGGGCAACCGCCCCGGCAAGAACCTCCGTGGTACTGCCCTGGTCCTTGAGGCGGCGTGAGAGTTCCCTGGCCGCTTGCTCATCGACCATTACCGCGTAACGGGGACCGTGACGCAGACACAAGCGCGTCAGTTTGTCGACATCGCGATGCGCGGTGAGGGCAACAACGTGAAACTGGTCCGAATGACGGGCAAGCACGTCCAGGGTGCTCACACCGATGGAGCCGGTGGCGCCAAGAACGGTAACCCCGATCATGTACCCCCTCCGGCAATCCAGCTCAAACCCATGACGAACCAGGGAGCGGCGGCGGTGACACTGTCGATGCGATCCAGGACGCCGCCATGGCCAGGAATCAGATGGCTGCTGTCTTTCATGTTGGCCTGCCGCTTCAAGAGGCTTTCGAACAAATCCCCCACCACGGAAAAGGCGGCACAAAGGACGGTGAGCAACACCAGGGCGAGCAATTCACTGGCACGAAAACCCAGTGCCCAGCCGAAACCCAAGGCGGGTATGACGCTGGCCAGCATTCCGCCATAGACTCCCTCAATGGATTTTCCCGGGCTGATTCCGGGCGCCAGTTTGCGCCGTCCCCAGGCCTTGCCGACGAAATAGGCGCCGCTATCGGCTACCCAGACCACTACCAGCAAGAACAGCAGCCAATACGGGCCACGCTCGGTATGAAGTGAAACCAGTGCGACCCAGGCCGGCAACAGAACCAGATAACCCGCGTTCAATTTCAACAGTGAAGGCAGGCCCGGTCCGCCGTCCGAGCGATGCCGGACTATCCACAGCAGCACCAGCGACCACCAGAGTAATGCGGCAATCAACAGCCAATGCCACAAATCGATGCGTGCAGGGCTCACCCACAGCAACCACATCGCCAGGGCCATGGTTGCAATATAGACAGCCTGTGAGACAGGTATGGGAATAGCGGCCAGACGTGTCCATTCCCAACTCGCCAGCAGCACTACGGCACCCATCACGGCGGCGAAGGCAGGGCCATCCAGCAGGAACATCGCGGCCAGAAAGGCCGGAATCAATACGGCGGCAGCCAAGATACGCTGTTTCAGCATGGACCTGCCCTATTTCCCGTCGGCAGTGGCGGCCACCTGCTCGCCGGTACGGCCGAAGCGGCGCTGACGCCGTGAGAAATCATCGAGGGCGCGGCCATAGGCGTCGGCATCGAAATCCGGCCACAACACATCGGTGAAATACAGTTCGGTGTAGGCCAGTTGCCAGAGCAGAAAGTTACTGATGCGCTGCTCGCCACCGGTACGAATGAAAAGGTCCGGCTCCGGAAATCCGGCCAGACTGATGTGTTCACCCAGGGTATGCTCATCCACGCCTTCGGGTTCCATGTCACCTGCCTTGACCCGCCGAGCCACCTCCCTGGCTGCCTGGGCGATGTCCCAGCGACCGCCATAGTTCGCTGCGATCATCAGTTGCAGGCCGTCATTGGCGGCGGTTTCGGCCTCCGCCTCCGCGATCCTTTGCTGGAGTTTTTCCGAGAAGGCCAGACGGTCGCCAATGATGCGCAGACGCACGTTGTTCTTCATCAGCTTGCGCACTTCACGCTGCAAGGCGGTGAAAAACAGATCCATCAACAACGACACCTCGGTTTCGGGCCGACGCCAATTTTCGCTGCTGAAGGCAAACAGGGTCAGCACCTCCACGCCTCGCTGCGCCGACGTCTCCACCACGGCGCGAACTGAGTCCACACCTGCCTTGTGGCCCGCCGGACGCGGCAAATGACGACTGCGGGCCCAACGCCCGTTCCCGTCCATGATGATTGCCACATGCCGTGGGACGGTGGCGCTGTCTCCATTCATGGGGTACAAGTCCCTCCCGGTAACCCGATGCCGGCCATCACATCGACATCATGTCGGTTTCTTTTTCCTCCAGGGCCTTGTCTACGGCGGCCACGTACTTGTCCGTCAGTTTCTGGATCTCTTCCGTTGCACGCCGCTCATCATCTTCGGAGATCATCTTCTCCTTGACCATGTCTTTCAGGTCGCCGTTTGCGTCGCGGCGAATATTACGGATCGCCACCTTGGCCTGCTCACCCTCGTGACGTACCACCTTCACCAGATCGCGACGGCGCTCTTCGGTGAGGGGCGGCAGGGGAACGCGAATCACGGTGCCTGCGGAACTGGGGTTGAGACCCAGGTCAGAGGTGATGATGGCCTTCTCCACCGCACCGACCATATTTTTCTCCCAAGGCGTGATGGCCAGGGTGCGTGCGTCTTCCACGGTGACATTGGCCACCTGTTTCAGCGGCGTGTCATTGCCGTAATACGGCACCACGATGTGATCCAAAAGGCTCGGATGGGCACGTCCGGTGCGCAACTTGGCCAGTTCATGCTTCAGCGACTCCACACTCTTGGCCATGCGCTCGGCGGCGTCTTTTTTGAGTTCGTCGATCATGAGGTCTCCACCAGGGATCCAATGTCTTCGCCCTGCACCAAGCGCATCAGCGCCCCGTGATTGAATATGTTTAGTATACGCAATGGCATGGCATGATCACGACACAAGACCACCGCCGTGGCATCCATCACAGCCAGTTTCCTGGCCAGCACCTCGTCGTAAGTAAGGCGCTCCATAAGCGTGGCATTGGGATCTTTCAACGGATCGGCAGTGTAAACCCCGTCCACCTTGGTCGCCTTGATGAGGATTTCGGCGCCGATCTCGATTGCCCTGAGGCTGGCAGCCGAATCGGTGGTAAAGAAGGGGTTGCCGGTCCCGGCGGCGAAGGCGACCACACGGCCCTTTTCGAGGTGGCGAACGGCACGGCGGCGTATATAGTCCTCACAGACCTGATTGATCTTCAGGGCGGACATGACCCGCACCGGAATGCCTATGCGTTCCAGGGCATCCTGCATGGCCAGGGCGTTCATCACCGTGGCGAGCATGCCCATTTGATCGCCAGTGACACGGTCGATACCCCCGGCCGCCAAACCGGCGCCGCGAAAGATGTTGCCGCCACCGATGACCAGCCCCACCTGTACGCCAATGTCGTGCAGATCGCGGATTTCGGCCGCAAGACGGCCCAGCACGCCGGGATCGATGCCATAGTCCCCATTCCCCATCAACGCCTCCCCACTTAGCTTCAGGAGGATGCGGCGGTATCGGGGTGTGGACATGGGAAAGCTCCAGTGAATGGAAAGAGTGGCTGGATAATGGGCGACGCCTGCCGACAGCGCCGGAAGTCGGCCGCGGCTAGCCGCGGCCGTGAGCGAATCAGCCGCGAACCTGGGCCATGACTTCTTCGGCGAAGTTATCCTGCTTCTTCTCGATGCCCTCGCCCACTTCCAGACGCACGAAACCACCCACGCTGGCGCCGGCAGATTTGAGCAGCTTTTCGACGGTCTGGTCCGGGTCCTTCACGAAGGGCTGGCCGAGCAGGGTGACCTCAGCCAGGAATTTGCGCACCCGACCCTCGACCATCTTCTCGATGATGTTGTCAGGCTTACCACTTTCGGCGGCCTGCGCCTTGAAAATCTCGCGCTCCTTCTCGATCTCCTCGGCCGGTACCTGGTCGGCGGTAACGTAGGCAGGACGGCTGGCAGCGATGTGCATGGCCAGGTCCTTGCCCAGTTCGTCGGCGCCGCCGGTCAGATCAACCGCTACGCCAATGCGACTGCCGTGCAGATAGGTTGACACGGCTCCTGTGGCACTTTCGACCACGGCGAAGCGACGCACGGTCATGTTTTCGCCAATCTTTGCCACCAGGCCCTTGCGAACCTCGTCGATGCTGGCACCGCCATCGTCCAAGGGCATGGCGAGCAGGGCATCCACGTCTGCGGGTTTGTCACTCAGCGCGCGGGCGGCAATGCCATTGGCAAAGCCGAGAAAGTCATCGCCCTTGGCCACGAAGTCGGTTTCGCAGTTGACTTCCACCATGACGACCTTCTTGCCGTCTTCGCTGGCGGCGATGGCGATGACGCCCTCAGCGGCCGTACGGCCGGCGCGCTTATCGGCCTTGGCAGCGCCGGATTTGCGCATCAGTTCGATCGCCGCGTCGATATCACCGTTGGTTTCGGTGAGCGCCTTCTTGCACTCCATCATGCCGGCGCCGGTGCGTTCGCGCAGCTCTTTTACCAGGGCAGCCGTGATAGCCATGAAATCAATCCTCAAGAATCGCTTATAAATGGATGCGCGAGCACCGACCGGCGGCCGGTGCCCGCATCGATAGCGTCAGTGCCGCAGACGTTATTCGGCGGCAGGCTGCGGCTGGGCGGCGTCATCCGCCGCGGCCTCGGCAACCGGGGGTTCCGCAGTCGGAGCTTCGGCAGGCTCACTGGCCTCAACGTAACTGTCTTCCTCTCCAGGAATAACATGCCCCATGCTCGCCTTGCCCTCCAGCACGGCGGCACTGGCCCCTTCGACATAAAGGCGCACGGCGCGCATGGCATCATCGTTGCCAGGAATCACGTAATCGACATTGTCGGGGCTGTTGTTGGTGTCAACCACTGCCACCACCGGAATCCCCAGGGTTACAGCCTCTTGTATGGCGATCTTTTCATGACCGACGTCGATGATGAACAGCGCATCCGGCAGGCCACGCATGTCCTTTATGCCACCGAGACTGCGCTCCAGTTTCTCGCGTTCACGAGACAGGCCCAGGGCTTCTTTCTTGCTGAAGCGGTTCATGCTGCCGTCTTCGGCCATGGCTTCGAGATCTTTCAAGCGTTTGATGGACTGCTTGATGGTCTTATAGTTGGTCAGCATGCCGCCGAGCCAGCGGTGATTCACGTAGGGCATGCCACAGCGGGAGGCTTCTTCCTTGATGACCTCGCGAGCGGAGCGTTTGGTGCCGACAAACAGTATCTTGCCGCCCTTCGAAGCCAGCTTGCTGACGTAATTCATCGCGTCATTGTAAGCCGGCAGGGTGTGTTCCAGATTGACGATGTGAATCTTGTTGCGGGCGCCGAAGATGTAGGGCGCCATTTTCGGGTTCCAGTAACGGGTCTGGTGGCC
>JAGRGI010000139.1 GCA_020445565.1 Chromatiales bacterium | reverse complement strand
TGACCATGACCAACATCCGCACGGTAATGGGTTCCATGGATCTTGATGAGTTGCTGTCGCAACGGGACAAAATCAACAGCCAGTTGCTGCATGTCGTCGACGAAGCCACCACCCCTTGGGGTGTCAAAGTAACCCGAATCGAGATCAAGGACATCTCTCCCCCCACCGACCTGGTCAACGCCATGGCCCGTCAGATGAAGGCCGAGCGTGAGAAACGCGCCCAGATCCTGGAGGCCGAGGGCAAACGCCAGGCACAGATTCTCGAAGCGGAAGGCCGCAAACAGGCCGCCATCCTGGAGGCGGAAGGCCGTCGTGAGGCGGCGTTCCGCGACGCCGAGGCACGCGAGCGAGAGGCCGAGGCGGAAGCCAAGGCCACCACCATGGTCTCCGAGGCCATCGCCAAGGGCGATCTCAATGCGGTCAACTACTTCGTTGCGCAGCGCTATGTGGAGGCACTGGAAACCATTGGCTCGGCGGAGAATCAAAAATTGGTGCTGATGCCCCTTGAGGCATCGAGTGTGATCGGTGCCATCGGCGGCATCGGCGAACTGGCCCGCGAGGCATTAAGCCGGCAGAAAACCGAAGGATCGGCCTGATGGACTGGGCCAACTCCGTGGAGTTCTGGCACTGGTGGGTTTTCGCCGTGGTGCTCATCGTGGTGGAGATCCTCTCGCCCGCGGCGTTTTTCCTTTGGCTGGGCATCGCCGCAGGGCTGGTAGGCGGTATCCTGCTGGCGTTCCCTGAACTGAGCTGGGAGGCCCAATTGGGCGCCTTCGCCGTTCTCAGCGTCATCTCGGTGTTTGCCGGCCGCGCCTGGTTCCGCCACAACCCCATCGCCACCGATCAACCCACCCTGAACCGGCGTGGCGAACAGTACGTCGGCAGGGTCTTCGCTCTCTCCGAACCCATCGTCAATGGGGTGGGCAAGATCCGCGTCGACGACACCACCTGGAAGGTAAACGGAACCGACTGCCCGAGTGGCAGCCGGGTACGCGTCACCGGAGTCAATGGTGTGGTGCTGCTGGTGGAGTGCGGTGACAGCAGCGAGGCGCCCACGCCGGCAGGCTAAAGAAGGCCGACAATCCGAGATTCAATCCGGCCCGCCAAAGGTCGCCGCCTGAAGATTGCGCATGCGCAGGGCAGCCTTGGCGTGACTCGGGTCCAGACTCAAGGCCAATCGCCACAGTGCCGCCGCCACTTTTCGGTCTTCGGCCAGTGCCAACACCCCCCGGCCATAAAGGCCCTCCGCCACCGCCATGGCATGCTCGCGCAGGACCTTGCGCTGCTTCGGCATTGCCGCGACCAGCATCTCGGCCGATTGAAGGGTATCCACCGACTCTGCATAACGGCCTTGGTTGAACAGCAGATCGGCCAGACGCAATTTGAAATTCAGAATTCGGCTACGCTCGGCTTGCTGCCCCCCCGAGCCGTCCAGCGTCGATTCCATCTCGTTGATGGCGTAGGTGAGTTCGTCAATACCGCCGGGTTCGGCCTGGGGTTGCAGCGATTCCTCCGGGCGAGGCTTGGGCTCGATCCTGACCATGGCCGGCTTGGCGGCCAGCTGCTCATAGCGGTCTGCCTTGGCCGTAAGGATGCGCTGCATCGTACGGGTTTCGATAGTACGCAGATCTTCGATAATCGCCAGATCATCGGGCTTCAGCACCAGCGCCCGCAACAGGGCCTGTCTGGCGGCCGCCTCTTGCCCCCTGGCCAGGTCGGTTCGCGCCGCCTTGTGAAATCTGTCCACCTGACGCTCGATTTGCTTGCGCAAGGAACTCAAGCGGGAAGCTGCCTGGGTGCTCTCCGGCTGTAGGGCCAGCACCACCTGCCATTGCAGAAGGGCCCCAGCCAGATCGCCTCGATTCGCCTGCGTTTCAGCCAGGTTGGCGCGGTACGCCAGTTCCTCTGCCATGGGATCCGGGCGGGGCGCGTGGTTTTCCTTGACGGGGAGATTGCCTGTGCACCCCATCAGAGACAGGGCAAGCAGCGTTGCAACTCGGCAAAAACGCATCGCAGACAATCGCCGCCGGACTTCGACAACCTGCCCGGCTCCGTGCAGAGACGGGTTCAGGCCGGAAAAGTGACAAGCCAGAGCGCCCCGTGTGCAATAATCAGGTGGCATGTCTCTACGGGTCCATCGATCCCTGTATGGGTTGAAAGGTCTCCAGACGTTTCACGAAGTGGTCCATTCCCTGATTGCCGAAAACCATTGCCCTTCGCAACAGAAATGGAGAGGCGAAAATCGCATTGCCGCCGGGCTGGACGGTGAGCCCCATCCGGTATCCCTGACGCCGAAGCACCTGTGTGACTTCTTCGTTGGTGTCGCCATAGGGATAGGCAAACGCAAAAATATCTTCGGAAAGTTTACGGGACAACAGTTTGGCCGGATCCACAATCTCCTGACCGAGGCGTTTTCGATATGCCGTCAAGGTCTCCCCCTGCTCTCTTCTAACCAGATTCGCGTGGGTCTTGGAGTGCGGCAATACCGTTATCAGACCTGAAGAACGCATCTCCTCGAGTTGATTCCAGGTCAATCCACCTCGATTGACGTAGTCGCTGTAAACGAAGATGGTTGCCGGGAAGCCATATTCCCGCAACACCGGGAAGGCATCGTTGTAGATGGACTGATGCCCATCGTCAAAACTGATGACCACAGAACGCGGTGGTAGTGCGCGCTGGCCATGCAGAAACGCCAGCAGATCATTCAGACCGACCACCCGGTACCCCCTGTCGGCGAGGTAAGCCATCTGTTCGCGGAACTTGGCCGGCGAAATGGTCATGGCCGAGGAATTCTCACCCAAACGGTGGTAGGCGAGAATGGGCACAGTCTGGAAACCTTCGGCAGACACCCCGGACGGGTTTGGCGCCTTGCGGGGAATGACGATGGCGTGTCCGTCAGGCCCGCCGGCAGGATTGGCCTCATCGAGCCACCATGCCAGTTCGGCGTCCCCCAGAAAGTACAGAGCCAGACTCGCAAAGGTTTCATGCTCGCCAGGGACAACCACGAAGAAGGCGTCGGTCTCGACCAGCAGGCGCGTCTTCTGGCCCAGGTCAGCCACCTCGGCACTCACGCGCGGCCCGCTGCGAGCGCAGCCCAGGGCAAGGACGATCCCTATCACCGCCACCAAAGCCGCGAGCCTCCGTGTACTCACCCGTTCACCCCGATGTTTGACTTTCAACTAGTTGACCCTGAGGTCTTGGATAGTTTCGGCGCAAGACCGAAAAACTGTACCGATAGTTTCAGACGCCCGGCTCCTTGCCACCGCCCGCCACCGGCATCAAACGCGTATTTGACGAGGTGTCGAGGGTGCACTCCAAATCCTCTTCCTCGTTCACGTCCTGTCGCGACACGACACTGGGTTTCAGGCCGGCACCCGAGACCTCGGTGAGGTCCAGGTGGCTGTCCAGTTCACTGTGTTTGGGCTCTACGGATTCCATCATACGATTGAAGTCCCGGATCAGATCCTCGAACTGGCCATCCTGAGGAATGGCCACCGGACGACTGAAATCGCCCCTGGCCAGTCGGGAGATACCGTCGCGCAAGGCGGCCAAAGGCCGCGACAAGCGGGCAGACAGAGCATAGGCACCGAGCAGGACGATCAACACGATGACGATGGACAGGCCGGCCATGACAAAGACGGTCACCAAGGCCGCATTCTGGACGGGTTTGGCGGAAAGCCCCAGACTGACGCTACCCACGGTCCTGCCGACGTATTGGACCGGAGAATGAAATTCGATGACAGGCTGTCCGGCCTTTACCTTCTCGACCACGGCTATCGAACCGCGCATCACGGCGCTGTCTTCTGCTGCACCCACCGTCATTGTGGTGCCGATTTCCGACGCATCGGTGCTGCCGCGAACAATGCCGTCGGTGTCCAGTATCCTCAGGTGGCTGAGTTCCCTCCCCTCGGAGGTGGTCTTGACGAACACCTCGACCTCTGGCCATTGTTCCCGCAACAACCATTCGCCATTCTGATAGGCGACAAATTCCACCAAAGATGCGCCGAAGTCCTCAACCATGCGCGTCATGGTCTGCACCTGGGTGCGATGCAACCAGTAAGACCCCCCCGCCGTGACCAGGGCGACCATCAGGGTCAGCAACACCGCCCAACGGTGACGCATGGGCAGAAGTTTGTTCTCACGGCTGCGCTGGCGATCCTCATCCATCTCCGCGCGCACGCCCCGCAGCGCGACCGCCAGCGCTTTACCGCTCTGAAAACGTTTATTGATGTCCTTGTTGAGCAGGCGCTCAACGATGCGGCGCAGGCCGGCGGGTACCTGCGGCGCGACCTCCGCCATAGGCGTGGGAGGTACGTTGAGAATCTTGTTGCACAGTGAAATGACCGTCTCGCCGGTGAACGGATGCTTGCCGGAAAGCAGGTAGTACAACAACACGCCGACGGAAAACAGATCGGAGCGACCGTCAATGTTCTGCTCGCCCCGGGCCTGCTCCGGCGACATGAAACGCGGCGTGCCGACGATGGTGCCCACCATGGTCAGGCGCATACCGTCCGGGTTTTCTATGTGGGCGATACCGAAATCGGTGATCTTGACCTGATGCTGACCACCTACCCGAATGATATTGCTGGGTTTGACGTCGCGGTGTACGACCTTGCGCTCGTGGGAATAGTTGAGCGCGTCGGCAAGGTGGATACCGATCTCAACGGCATCTTCGACCTTGGGAAAACCCTTGACCTTGATCTCGTCTTCCAGGGTCAGGCCGTCCAGCAACTCCATGACGATGTAGGGGCCGGAAGCGATCTCGCCGGTGTCGAAGATGGTGACAATGTTCGCGTGGTTGAGCTTGCCAGCGGCCTTGGCCTCGGCGATAAAGCGTGACCGATAGGTGGGATCTTTGGCCAGATCGGGTTTGAGCAGCTTGATGGCGAGTTCCCGCCCGATCTCCGCGTCGAACGCCTTGTAGACGACGGACATCGCCCCTTCGCCCAGCCTTTCGCGAACCTCATAGCGCCCTATGCGTTCTGGAATCGTGTTGGTTTCTTCGCTCACCGCATTTTTCAACGAATTCGAGTTAAAGCTCTTTGAGCTTATTCACCTGTTCCCAATACTGCCTCTTCCCGAAAACCTCTTACGCTGAGATTGAACGACAAAATGCATGAAGGCGCGGCCCAACGGCCAACCACCCGTCTACCCCGGTACGTCGCTTGCACTGACGAATTCGTGCGTCGAATATGACGTACCCAAAGTAAACAACAGTTTAATAGAATTTGCTTGTCCTTGTCTCGGCGAGGTTTCTGGGAAATCCTGCGCCGCGTGACACCCAGGCTGCGAGGCTGTGATTCCGCCCCGAATGGATTCCAAACCCTCATTGACCGGATCTTTCAGCCATCCTGGAGATCGTCCGACACCAGGCTATTCACACCGGCATCCAGTGCTGTTTCTACGACTAACGCATACCAAAACGAGACTGTTGAGCCGATACCGCGACAAATGCCCTTGATGACCAAGTTCTCCGCAACGGCAGAAACCGAATGGCTTTGGAAATGCTTTACCGCCAGCAGGGCTTTTTCCGGGTAACTTGCCGTCACCTACCGCCCGCTGGCGCTCTCCAGCAGTGCCAACTCTTCTTCAGAAAATCCTGCCCTCAAGCGGGCTTCGCGATGAAATGGACCGCGGACGTTGCCGTCCAGATAAGTGTCGATGAGGGAGAAGAAGGTTTCCTGCGGAGCCAGGCCGCGCTGATGACAGTGGTGGTGATACCAGCGGGTACCGATCGCCACATGGCCGACCTCTTCGGCGAGTATGATCTCCAGGATGTCGGCGGTCTGGCCGTCGCCGGCGTCGCGGAAACGTTGGATCATGCCGGGGCTGACATCCAGCCCCCTTGCCTCCAACACCCGGGGGACCAGGGCCATGCGGTGCAGCGGGTCGTGGGCGGTACGCACCGCCATGTCCCAAAGTCCGTTGTGGGCCGGGAAGTCGCCATATTCGTGTCCAAAATCATGCAGGCGCTCTTGCAGCAGGGCGAAGTGTCGCGCCTCTTCGTCGGCGACGCGCAGCCAGTCGCCGTAGTAGTCTGCCGGTAGACCGCGAAAGCGATAAACGGCATCCAGGGCGAGGTTGATGGCGTTGAATTCGATATGGGCGACAGCGTGAATCAGGGCAGCCCTGCCCTCTTCGCTGGCCAGGGTACGCCGCGGCAGTCGGCGGGCATCCACCAGTTCGGGGCGCTCAGGACGGCCGACCGGACCGGCGGGTTCGGGTTCGGGTTCGTCCGAGGAGTTCGAGCCGACGTGCCCTTCCCGCCAGTCGCGCACCAGACGATGGGTGGATTCGAGCTTGGCCTCAACTTCGACGAGATCGAGACAATACTTGGCCTGGTGGAAGAGATTCAAGACTGGGTCCGCAACGATACCGGCATCAGATCAGGTGACGCATCTCCACCATATCGAGACGGAAATTCCCCAACTCCGCCAGACCCTTTTCGTTCAATATGGTCAAACTCTGGCGGGAACAGTCGATCAACTGAGCGTCGCGCAATTGCCGCATGATACGGTTGGTGTGCACCACGGTGAGCCCGACGGCATCGGCGATGTGCTCCTGGGTGATGGGAAAGGCGATGCGGTTGCCGTCGGCCTTGCCGCGCAGGCGCATCCGCTGGAACAGCTCCATGAGCAGAAAGGCAATGCGTTCCTCGGCGGACTTTCTCCCGATACCCAGCAAGTGCTCCTGGCAGGTGGTCATGTCACGGGTGTGAATCCAGTTCAGACGCATGGTGATTTTGGGATGTGTGTGGAGCATCTCCACCAGCTCGCCGCGAGGAAAGACGCAGACCGTGCTTTGCGTTACCGCCTGGGCGGAGTGGGTCCGCGGACCGTCGTGGTCCGGGTGAAGAGCGAGGAAATCACCAGGCAGGGCGAAGCGCATGATTTGCGCCTTGCCATTGGGCAGGCTGCGGTAGAGTATCACCCAGCCATCGAACAGGGTGTAGGCTTCATTGGAAACCTCACCTTCGCGATAGAGGTGGCGTCGCGCGGGGATGACCAGTTGCGCGCTTCTTGCCCGTTGGGTCCAATCCAACTGTTCCTGATCCACGGGCTCGAACAGCGCCATCTCCCGTATCGGGCATTCGCTACAGCGCGTGTGGGGCTCTTCGCGCTTGCGCACACCTGTTCCGCTGACTGCACTCACTTTAGGCCCCCAACCGCCAAGGGTACTGAATCCGGGCCGATCGTTGGCGAAAATCCCGGTCTAGTCGATACATCTTCGCAATTTCCGCAGAATTCTACAATTGTAGCAAGCAGCAAACCGGCCGGAGAGCGGCCTCAGCGCCCCGAAACACCAGGAGACTCAACGCATGCCCGTAAAGAACCCGCCGAGGAAACCCATCGCCTTGTACCTGCTCGCCGCCGTAATGGCGGCGGCGGCTTTCGCAGGCATGGGGCTTTTCATGTATCGCATGAGCGTGGATATGAGCTCCATGACCGGCTCGGTGGTGCAAATGGGCAGGGACGTGACCAGCATGGCCCGCGACATGGTGAGCATGGCGGAGCGCATGAACGTGATGGCGAACAGCATGGTGGATGGTCAGCAGCGTATGGGAGACGACTTCAGCGCGGTGCGCGGCGGCGTGGATCGCATGAGCCTGCACGTGGGTTCCATGACCGCCGATATCCAACAGCTCAGCGGCAACATCGAAAACATGAGCGGTCACATCGCCAGTATGCACCAGGCGATTACGCGGATGGACCAATCCATGGGACGTATGGATCAATCGATGGCGGTGATGACCGGCTCCATGGGGCGGATGGGTGTGGACATCAACAAGTTCACCCGCCCGGAGACCATCATGATGCCGTTCATGCGCTGAGCGACACCGCCAAGCGGTAACCCTGATACTTGCGCATATTGATGACGCCGGTATCGAAGATCAGATACTGCCCCTTGATACCCACCAGGGTGCCACCCACGGTAGGCGTTTTATCCAGGTTGAGGGAGCTGATCTTCTTGGGATAGACCTCGATGGGGTAGCGAATCTCCTGCACCTGCCCAGCATCGACCCGTTGCACCGCATCCTCACCGAATCGGTGGCTTATTCCCTCCAGGGCATCGCCGATCAGCCCCAATAGGCGATCCCGTTCGGCGGTCAGATCCAGCGGCTGCGGATCGCCCTTGAGCATGGCCCGCCAGTCCGTTCGGTCACTGACATGGGCCTTCATGGCGTCTTCGACCAGGCCAGAGATGTAGCGGCTGGCGACTTTCAGGATCGGCAGCGCCTGACTGGCGCCCTGATCGATCCAACGGGTGGGAATCTGTCCGGCACGGGTAATGCCCACCTTGAGCGCGGAGGAATTGGCAAGATAGACCACATGGGGCTGCATACAGTGGCTTTCGCCCCATTGCGGTTCGCGGCAGGTACCCGCGTCGTAGTGACACAGTTCGGGCTTGACGATACAGATGTCACACTCCGCCAGGCGTTGTGTGCAGGGGTAGCAATATCCCTGTTGCAGGCTCTTCTTGATGGGGCGTCCACACCCAATGCAATGAATCTCGCCCTCATGATGCAGATGCAGGGTCTTGCCGATGAGAGGGTTGAGTTCCAATCGTTCCTCGCCCAGGGGCAGACGGTAGCGGACCGGTTCGTCCAGCTCGCTCTTGAGTTTGCGCAGATCGCCGGCGATGCTCACAGGGCGATGGTCTCCAACCCCAGGGCCTTGCCAGCCTCTTTCTGACCCGCATCGGACAACACGGCAGTGGAGGCGTTTTCAGGCTTCAGCCAGCGCTCGCCGACGGCCTTGAGTTCCTCCAGGGTTACCGCCAGCACACGTGCACGGAAGGCCCGGCGCACGTCGGGAGAACGTCCGAACAACGAGGCAAAGAACGCGCTCACCGCCTCCCCGGAGGGCGATTCCGGCCGGTCTATGGACGAAACCACGCCCAAAACGGCCTCTTCACATTCTCGCTCGCTGGGATCATCGGATCGCAACCACGCCAGGGCACGATCGAAATCCGCCAGGGTTTCACCCAAGCGTGGGTCGCGATAGGAGTAGAAGCGGAAGGTGCCGGAATCGGAATCCCAACTGGCACCGGAGCCGTAGGCGCCGCCCTTCTCACGCACTTCGGTATGCAGGAAGCCGTTACGCAGAAATTCACCCAGCACCATCAGCGCCGGGGCGTCCGGGTGCCCCATGGGCACGGTGGCATAGGCCCGTGCGCAGAAATTTACCTGGGCGCTGGTGGTCCACTGCTGGGCCACGGCGTTTCCAGTCTGGGGTGGCAGGAAGCGCCGGTAATCCACCGAAGCACCGGGCAAACTCGACCAGATCTCTTCGGCGGCAGCCCGTACTTCGGCCGCCCTGGCCTGTTCGCCGATGAGCAACAAGCGTCGGGGTGCAGATAACAGGGCCGAGTGGATACGCCGGAACCGCCCGATCAAATCGTCCATTCCCTGCGCATTCTGCAAGGATTTGTCCAGGGACTTGAGTGCTTTTACCCCGGCCAGACCGCTCCAACGCTGATTGATCGCGGAGGCCGGGCTCAAGGGGGCCGCGGCGGCCTGGATGGCATAGACGTGACCGCGGGAGGTCAGTCCCGCCTCGGTCGCGGAACGCAACTGGGCTACCAGCTCACGCAGCCGCTCGGGCTCATCGAATCGCGCAGCGGCGTAGATCTCCTGCAAGGTTCTGCCCAGCGCTCCCTGGTTGCGGGCGAGGGCCTTGCCAAAAAGCACGAAAACACCGCGGGTGCTGTTTACATCATCCACCTCGCCGCGAACGGAGACACGCGCTCCCACACCGCCGGTCACCGACGCCTGCCATGCCTGGGCGCTGAGATAATCGCGGTCGCCGGCCCCCAGTTCGGTGAGACAGGTGGCGTACAGACTGAGCACGTCCACCAGGTCTTCGTCCATCTGCGGCAGATCCACCACCAACTGCTGGTAAACCATGCCGTTGGTGCCCTGGGAGTACCATTCGGTGGGTATTCCGGCCACTTCCCAATGCTCGCCTTCGGCAATCTTCAACTCCTCGGCGACATCCTCCAGCCCTACCTTGGGGAGCACACCGGGATCGTCGTCGGTCTCCTGACGCTGACGCAGGGCTTGCGTCTGCTCAATGACCTTGTTGCGACCCAGCTCATCCATCGCTGCACGCATGGCGTCCAGACGCACGCGCTCCTGCCGGCTCTGTTCCTCCGCGAGTTGCGGGTCGGGTGTCATTACCAGGCGAACCCGGTGGGGGTTTTCCAACAGTAGCCTGCGGATCAGCTCTTTCACGAACTGGGGGTCGCGGGTATCGGCACGCAGTTCTTCCAGCACCGCGTCCACATCCAGCGCCGCCACGGGATCGCCGCCATGTATCGCCGGCCCCAGGGCGTTGACGATGAGATGCAGCCCGTAAGGAAAGTGGCCGCCGGTAATCTCACGCTGGCTCAGCTCGATCTGGTGCAGCATGGCATCCACCTGATCCTGTGGGATCCCTTCCTCTGCCAAGCGCTCAAGGGTTTCCAGAATCAAGCTCTCGACGGCATCCGCCTGCTCCTGATCGGTACCCTCCATTCCGGCGAAAAAGCCCATTTCGCGGGTGGAATCGTCGACACCGCATAGCTCCGAGGGCGATGCACCCAGCCCGCAGGTCTCCAAGGCATGCCGCAGCGGCGAGGCACTGTTGTCAAGCAGCACACTGGAGAGCAGATGCACATTCATGGCCTCACGCAGATCGGTGATGGCACCCAGCAACCAGGCCAGCACCACGTGGGTCTTGCCTTCGGTGGATTCGTCCGTACCGATGGCGTAGCGCTCCTGAGCCTCGACGGGGCGACTGTAACGCTGCTCGTCCGGTACGTGCAGGTCGATTTCCAGAGCGTCGAAACGGCTCAGGGCCAACTCATCCATGCGCGCCTGATGTTCTTCCACCGGGAAGTCCCCGTAGGTGAAGAACAGCGCATTGGAGGGATGGTAATGGCGGGCATGGAATGCTTTCAGCTGGGTGTAACTCAGCTCGGGAATATGCATGGGGTCGCCGCCACTGTTGTAGTGATAGGTGACGGTGGGAAACAAGCGGCTGTGCACTGCCTGCCACAGAGTTTGGGTCGGTGCACTCATGGCACCCTTCATCTCGTTGTACACCACACCCTTATAGACCAGGGGCGACTCGGGGTCGTCCGGGTTTTCGAACTCCACCCGATGGCCCTCCTGGAGGAAATCCAGCTCATCCAAACGGGGGAAGAACGCGGCATCCAGGTAGACCTGCAACAGATTGTCGAAATCCTTGCGGTTCTGGCTGGCGAAGGGATAGGCCGTCCAGTCACTGCTGGTAAAGGCATTCATAAAGGTGTTGAGCGAGCGGCGCGTCATCATGAAGAACGGGTCGC
>JAGRGI010000138.1 GCA_020445565.1 Chromatiales bacterium | reverse complement strand
CCGGTGACCTTGAGCTTGGTGGAGGTCACCGAGCCCTCGTAGCGGGCGATGCCCATCTCTGCCAGGTGATTGGCGGCCACTTTGGCTTGCTCGAACAAGGGGGCGACCAGACCGTAACTGATGCCGCGATGCTGCACGCACTCACCAACGGCGTAGATGCTGGGGTCGAAGGTCTGCATGGTGTCGCTGACGACCACGCCGCGCTCGCAATGCAGACCGACCTTGCGGGCCAGATCGGCGTTCGGACGGATGCCTACCGCCATCACCACCAGGTCGGCGTCCACGGTGGAGCCGTCGGTAAAGCGTAACCCTGTGACGCGCCTCTCGCCGAGTATCGTCTCGGTCTGTTTTCCCATGAGGAAGTTCAGGCCCTTTTCCTCCAGAGAACGCTTGAGCAGGCCGGCGGCCGGCTTGTCCAACTGGCGCTCCATCAAAGTATCCAGCAGGTGAACCACCGACACGTCCATGCCCTGTTTCATCAGGCCGTTAGCAGCCTCCAGGCCGAGCAGGCCGCCGCCGATGACGATGGCCTTCTTATGCTGCTTGGCCGCATCGATCATGGAATGTACGTCGTGTATGTCGCGGAAGGTGAGCACGCCTTCCAGCTCCGCGCCGGGCACCGGTATCACAAAGGGGTCGGAGCCGGTGGCCAGTACCAGACGGTCGTAGGATTCCACCGTCCCATCGTCGGCAATGACCTGACGCCGCGCCCGGTTGATGTCGACGACCTTTTTGCCCTTGTGGAGCTTGATACCGTTGTCCGCGTACCACTGCTCATCGTTGAGGATGATGTCCTCGATGGTCTTTTCACTGGCCAACACCGGCGAGAGCAGGATGCGGTTGTAGTTGCCGTAGGGTTCGGCACCGAATACCGTGATGTCGTATTTCCCCGGTGCCAGTTTCAGCAGCTCTTCCAGAGTGCGAACTCCGGCCATGCCATTGCCAACCAATACCAGCTTTTCACTCATGCCTGTTGCTCCTCGGAGAATACCTAAGCCAAACCCCAATCAGGGTAATCTACTGTGCTAAAGCAAAAGATGGGCCATCCTGGCCTGGCGTTTTTGTAAGTGGCAGTTATTCATGTGGTTATGGCGGTTTTGTGAGCATGGGAGATCATGAGTGTGTTCCCTTTTTCGACGAAAGCGGTCGTAAATCGCACCAAAATAAGGCGAGTGAGTGCGTGAGGTTGGATAGATAACGCTGCCTCGCTGGGCCAAGAAAGGCTCGCAAAATAAGGTGTGGACAAATAGCGTTCAGATTCTTTGTCGGACGCGGCAGGGCAACAATGGGCAATGGCGAGCACCGTTCTTGCGCCATTTCCACAAGTGTCTGATCCATCGTAGTGCATCCAGAGCGCTGTCAGGCGCCTCTGTTGGCCAATATCCCCAGAGTTTTCGGGGTAAGCGCCGGCTGGCAAGATATTTGCTGACTGCGGCGAAGTCTTTCCCGCACCAAAAGGAAGCCCCCATGTCTTCAGCCAGCGGAATTCGCTTGTGGTCCTTCAGCGGCAGCAGCCGCATCCTGCACCTCACCTGGTTCGCCTTCTTCCTGAGTTTCATGGTGTGGTTCAACCATGCCCCGCTGATGGCATCGATACGCGAGGCGTTGCAGCTGACCGATCAGCAGGTGAAGACCCTGCTCATCCTGAACGTTGCCCTGACCATCCCTGCCCGCATCATCATCGGCATGCTGGTGGATCGTTTCGGGCCGCGAATCATGTACAGCGCCCTGCTGTCGATCTCCAGCGTGCTGTGCTTCGCCTACGCCCTGGCGGACAGCTTCGAGACCATGGCGATCACCCGTTTCCTGCTGGGCTTCGTGGGCGCCGGGTTTGTCATCGGTATCCGTATGATCAGCGAGTGGTTTCCTGCCAAACAGGTGGGTCTGGCGGAAGGCATCTACGGCGGTTGGGGCAATTTCGGCTCGGCCGCCGCGGCGCTCATCCTGCCCACGGTCGCACTAATGTACGGCGGCGATGACGGTTGGCGCTGGGCCTTGGGCACCACTGGTGCGATCGCTCTGGTGTACTCGGTGATCTACTATCGACTGGCCCGCAACACGCCCAAGGGCTCTACCTATTTCAAGCCCAAGAAAACCGGTGCCATGGAGGTGACCAGCAAGGGCGATTTCTTCCTTTACCTGCTGATGAACATCCCCATGTACGCGGCCCTGGCTCTACTCACCTGGAAGCTGAGCCCTGCCAACCTGGGACTGTTGTCCGTGACCGCCGAATGGGCCATCTACAGCGTGTTGGTGTTTCTCTATCTGTTCCAGGTTTGGAAGATCTACCATATCAATCAACATGTCTTCGAGCGGGAAGTGCCGGAGATCGAGCGCTACAAGTTCCGCCAGGTGGCGGTGTTGGACTTGGCCTATTTCGTTACCTTCGGCTCCGAGTTGGCGGTAGTCTCCATGTTGCCGCTGTTTTTCGTCGATACCTTCGGGCTGTCCCAGGTGACCGCGGGCCTGCTGGCTTCCGGTTATGCCTTCATGAATCTGGTGGCGCGTCCCGGCGGTGGCCTGTTCTCCGACCGCTTCGGCCGGCGCAAGAGCATGATGGTCTTGCTCCTGGGCCTGATGGCCGGTTATTTCCTCATGAGCCAGATCGATTCCTCCTGGCCCGTGATCGCCGCAGTGGCCGTGACCATGGCCTGCTCCTTTTTCGTGCAGGCAGGGGAGGGGGCGGTATTTGCCATGGTGCCCTTGATCAAGCGTCGCATGACCGGGCAGATTGCCGGCATGGCCGGAGCCTACGGCAATGTGGGGGCGGTCACCTTCCTGACCGTGCTTTCCTTCGTGGAACCCAGCGTGTTCTTCCTAACCATCGCCGCTGCCGCGGTGGTGGCTTTCGTCGCCGTAATTTTCTTCCTGGAAGATCCGAAAGGCGTGATGGCGGAAGTGCTGCCCGATGGCACGGTGCAGATGATCGAGGTGGAGTAAGCTTTTGAGTAAACCCGCGCAGGCAGAGAAACGGTGGCCGACGAGATAGAACTGACCCTGGGCCAGTGCTCCGAGACTGGCCCGAAAGAGGAGAACGAGGACTTCTTCGGTGTTCTCGTGCCCGGAGCCCACGTGCAGAAAACCAAGGGCGCGGTCGCCCTGGTTGCCGATGGCATGAGTGGCAGCGGCGCGGGGCGGGAAGCGGCGGAATCCGCGGTGAAGGGTTTTCTCACCGATTACTTTGCCACGCCGGAGAGCTGGACGGTGAAAACCTCGGCGGCGCGGGTGCTGTCGGCTCTCAATCGCTGGTTGTACGGTCGGGCGCATTTGCAGGGTTCCAGTGCCGCCTTTGGCACCACCTTCAGCGCAGTGGTGATCAAGTCGGGTACCGCCCATGTCCTGCATGTGGGCGACTCGCGCATCTATCGCTGGAAACGGGGTGATTGGGAACTGCTCACCCGCGATCATCGGGTCAATCTTGGCCATCAGCGGGAGTTTCTCAATCGTGCCCTGGGTATGGAGCCCCATCTGGAGGTGGATTACAGCTCGGTGCCGGTGGAAACCGGTGACGTCTTCGTGCTCACGACCGATGGCGTGCACGGAAGCCTGTCCGACGAAGAAATAGGAAAACTGGTCGGCATGGCCCGAACGGACCTCAACGAAACGGCCAAGGCGGTAGTCCAGGCCGCCTTGCGGGCCGGTAGCACCGACAATTCCACCTGCCAGATCGTGCGCGTCGATTCCCTGCCGGTGGACGAGCCCGACGCCTTTTATCAAAAGCTCACCGCACTGCCGTTTCCGCCCGATCTGGAGCCGGACATGATCCTGGACGGCTATCGGATCCTCAAGGAGCTGCACGCCAGCAAGCGCAGCCAGTTGTATCTGGCTACCGACGGTGAAAGCGGCGACAAGGTGGCCATCAAGACGCCTTCGGTGAATTTCGACGACGATGCGCAGTACATCGAGCAGTTCATTCACGAGGATTGGGTAGGCCGGCGGGTGCGCAGTCCCAATTTGGTGCGCGCCTGTGGCGCCAAACGTAATCGTCGCTTTCTCTATTCGGTGCAGGAGTATATCGACGGCGAGACGCTTCGTTCCTGGATGGTGCGCAACCCGCGTCCGGAACTGGATGTGGTGGTCAACATCGTCGAACAGCTGGCCCAGGGGCTGCGCAGTCTGCACCGCCTGGAGATGCTGCACCGCGACCTGAAACCGGAAAACGCCATGATCGATGCCAAGGGACAGGTGAAGATCGTCGATTTCGGCTCCGTGAAGATTGCCGGTGTGGCAGAGATCGCCTCACCCCTGGCCCATCATCATCTGGTGGGTACGCTGGACTATGCGGCCCCCGAGTATCACCGTGGGGACAGCGGCTCCCGGCAATCGGATCTCTACTCCCTGGGGCTGATCGCCTATGAGTTGCTCACCGGCCATTTGCCCTACAAGAAACCGCCCGAGAAAACCCGCGGTTGTCGTATCGATTACGTCTCTGCCCTGCATCACAATCCGCGCGTCCCCCTGTGGGTGGACGGCGCCTTGCAACGGGCAACGGCCTGCGATCCCCGCGAGCGCTACGACACCCTGTCGGAATTCGTCTACGACCTGGGGCACCCCAACTCCCGCTTCGAAAGTCGCGCGCCACTGCCATTGATCGAACGCAATCCGGTGCGATTGTGGCAGGGGATCGCGGCGGCGATGTTGGTCTGGAACCTGCTGATGCTGTATTTCCTGACCGGCGGTTAGTCTCTAGCGGGTCTTTTCAGCCATCGCGCGATTTTCCCGCAGTCCGCCGGACCACCAGATACGACAAGCGCCCTCGTCCGACACCATGCAGGGGCCTATGGGGTTCCTCGGAGTGCAACCCTTGCCATAGAGCCGGCATTGATCGGGGTAGATGCGCCCAAGTACCACCTGGGCGCAATCGCAGCCGGGCGGCATTTCACCGGCCCGTTTGCGGTTTGGATCGGCGTGGTCGGGGAATCGGCGGCGGGCGTCATGGGCGGCATAGGCTTCACGAAGGGCGAAACCGGATGCCGGGATACTGCCGATGCCGCGCCAATTGGCGTCCACCACCTCCATGACCTGATGTAACTGCCTTTGCGCGGTGGGATTGCCTTGCGGACGGGCAAGTTGGGGGTAACAGTTGTCCAGAAACGGACGCCCCTCCAGCCATTGCCGCAGCGTGGAGTAAAAGGCGGCCAAAAGGCTTTGGGGCGTGAAACCGGCGACAGCGGTAGGCAGGCTGTGTTTTTCGACGACGAAGCGCCATTGTTCGGTGCCCATGACCGTGGCCACGTGGCCGGGCGCCACCAGGGCATCGAAACCCGGACGCTCGGAATCGAGCAACATGGCCACGGCAGGCCAGGTCAGACGGCCGGAGAGCAGGACGCTGAGATTGTCAGGAATGCCTTCGGCCAGCATGGCCGCCACCGGTGCGGTGGTGGTCTCGAAGCCTGCGGCGAAGAAGACAACCGCACGTCCCGGGTTCTCCTGGGCGATGCGCACGGCTTCGGTGGGGGAGGCGATGGGGCGCACATCGGCCCCGGCGGTTCGGGCTTGCTCCAGGGAGCGGGGTTCGCTTTTTGGCCGATTCACCGGCACCCGCAACATATCGCCAAAGGCAAGCAGGATGACCTGCTCACCCAGTGCGATCTCGATGGCCTCGAAGACATCCTCTTCGGGACAGATACACACCGGGCAACCCGGGCCGGGAACGAGTTCGATGTTGCCCGGCAATGCCTTGCGCAGGCCGGCCATGGTGATGGAACGCTCATGGCCGCCGCAGACATTCATGATCTTTACGGAGTGTGGCAGCGGCAGGCGCTCTATACGACGCAGCCAGGTGCGGGCGTCGGCGGTCATGTTTCGGCGGCGTGCAGTGCGATACCGTCGGGCTGGATGTGCGGTCGGCGGGTCTCGCCCCTGAGGCAGCGTTCGCGATGTTCGGCAAGGCGCTGACGCAGCCAGTCAAACCAGGCACGCATTCCTACTCCCTTGCGGGCGGAAAGCGGCAGGAGCGGCGCCGTGCTTGCCAGTTGTCGCAGACTGGTTTCGGCCCGGGCAGGGTCGAAATCATCGAGTACGGCCAGCAGGTCCGTTTTACTGAGAATCACCGCATCGGCGGCACGGAACATCACAGGATATTTCGCCGGTTTGTCGTCTCCCTCGGTCACCGAAAGCAAGGTGAGGTTGTGATGCTGGCCCAGGTCGAAACTGGCAGGGCAGACCAGGTTGCCGACATTTTCGATGAAGATGATATCCAGATCGGCGAGATTCAGCTCGTGAACCGCCGTGTGCACCATGTGCGCATCCAGATGGCAGGCGCTGCCCGTAGTTATCTGTACGGCGGGCACGCCTTGAGCGCGAATCCTCGCGGCATCGTTCTCGGTTTCCAGATCGCCTTCAATGACGGCGATACGAAACTCGCTGGACAGGGCGGCGATGGTGGCCTCCAGCAGGGCGGTCTTCCCCGAGCCTGGAGAGGACATCAGATTGATGGCCAGTACGCCGTGACGGTCGAAGTGCCCGCGATTGTGAGCGGCCTGATGGTCGTTTTCCGTCAACAGACCGCGAAGAACCGTGACCGCGCGCTTGCCGTCGGCCGCTCTGGAGAGCTTTCCCTGGCCGAGGATCAGGTGCCGGTTTCCGGGCGTTACATTGCAACCACAGGTATCGCACATGGCTCACCCCTTGGTGGAGAACTCGATCTTTGCCAACAATAGCTCATCGCCCTGCAGCAATTGCGTGCGCCAGCCGCCGCAGCTGCCGCAGAGCAGTCGGTTGGGCGTGGCGTCAGTTTCCGCGCCGCAGTCGTTGCAGCGTACACGCACCGGCTGCTCCCGGATGATCAGTTCAGCCCCGTCCGCCAGTGTGCCTGCGGCCGCCAGGGGATATGCCTGGCGCAGCAATTCCGGCTCCACGCCCGATAGCGGACCGATACGCAACTCTATGGACAAGGCGCGCTCCGCTTCGTTCTGCGTGGCCAGGCTTTCAACCTGCTCGATCAGGGCCTGGCAGACCGACAGCTCATGCATCGTCGAGGAACTGGTCCAGCAATTCCCAGGTGCTGTCCGCTTCCTCCTGGCTCAACTTCTGAATCGCGTAGCCGACATGCACCATCACGTGGTCGCCCACGGCCACGGATTCGTCCTGCAGCATGAACAGACTAACGTCGCGCTCCACGCCTTTTGCCTCGCAACGTGCATTGAATCCGTCGATCGCCGCGATGCGCATGGGAATGCCAAGACACATGTTATGCCCTCTGCCGGCCGACAGCATCCGGTCGATGCCATAAAAATATTATGATTCAATGATTTTCGACAGTTATTGAGAACTTGTTTCTCTTGATGGATGTCAATCCAGTTGTAACGTTCACAGCCTATGCTTTGAGCAGAAATGTAACATAAATTAATCAAACGACGGTTGGAGAAGAGTGACCCATGAAAAAAACATTGGTGCTGGGAATCGGCAACAAACTGCTTAGCGACGAAGGTGCGGGACTGCACCTGCTGGGCTTCCTGAAACGCACCCACCCCGATCTCGCTGAAGTCTCTTATGTGGATGGGGGCACCCTGAGCTTCACCCTGGCCGATCGCATCGCCGAAACCGACAATCTGATCGTGCTGGATGCCGCCGAACTGGGCAAATCGCCCGGCAGCGTGAAGAGTTTCGTCGGCAAGGAGATGGACCGTTTCCTGGGCAAGGCCAAGCGCAGCGTGCACGAGGTGGGGCTGCTGGATCTGATGGATATTGCCCGCCTTACCACGACGTTGCCTAAACATCGGGCCTTGGTCGGCATTCAGCCGGAGCGGTTCGATTGGGGGCAAGACCCCAGCGAAGCAGTGGCGGACGCCATCCCGGTCGCCGCCTGTAAGGTTCTGGAGTTGATCCGCCTGTGGTCGGCCGGTCAGGAAATGCCTGCCGAAGTCGCGGCGTGAGAAGGGTGGCGTGTCGCCAGCCGCTGTGAGAGATTGGCCTACGGGCAATGTACTGCCCCTATTGCATGAAATACGACACGCGCTGGAGCGTCTATTAAACGAGGGAATGTCGACTACCATTGATTTGCGGGCGATTCCTCTGGGACCAGGGGAGGAGACGCAGATCGAGCAAACCCTGGGGTCGGGGGAGGTGTCTGCCACCATGGAGTCCCTGGGGCGCAGTGAGTTTCAAGAGACCGGCATTGCCGGCGTCTGGTTGGTTACCCACCGCAACGCGCAGGAGGAGGTGATCGCCAGATTCATCGAGATCGTGGAGGTCCCGCAACTGCTGCGATCGCAGCGTCAGGACATGGCCGATGCCCTGAGCGAGCTGCAATCCCGATTGGCCGCCGAATCGGGCTAAGGACAGCGGGTTTCGCTAACCGGCGGAATGACCTGCCGGACGAAACAATAAAAATTCCCATCGATGTCTGCTGGAGTACTGGCATGACTGACGCGATCACACTGGGCGAACACCTTCGGGCGCAAGGCATCAGCCGGCGCGGATTCCTCAAGTTTTGCGCTGCCACGGCTTCCCTGATGGCGCTGCCACCGAACATGGTGCCTGCGATTGCCAAGGCCCTGGAAACGGCCCGCCGGCCCTCGGTGATCTGGCTGTCGTTCCAGGAATGCACCGGGTGTACGGAATCGCTGACACGCTCCCATGCGCCCACGGTGGAAGGGCTCATCTTCAATACCATTTCCCTGGACTATCACCATACCTTGCAGGTGGCGGCAGGCCATCAGGCCGAGCAGGCGCGTGCCGACGCCATGAAGGAAAACTGGGGCAAGTATCTGGTGGTGGTGGACGGCTCTATCCCCCTGGGCGATCCCGGTTTTTCCACCATAGCCGGCGTGTCCAATGTGGAGATGCTGCAAGAGACGGTCAAAGGGGCAGCCGCCGTGGTTGCCGTGGGCAGTTGTGCCGCCTTTGGCGGTCTGCCCGGTGCGGCCCCGAACCCCACGGGGGCAGTGTCGGTGCGAGATCTGGTGAAGGACACCCCGGTCATCAATGTACCTGGCTGTCCGCCCATTCCCGTTGTCATCACCGGCGTGCTGGCCCACTACCTGACCTTCGGCAAGCTGCCGGCCCTGGACGAATTGGGTCGCCCCAAGGCGTTTTACGGTCAGACCATCCACGACCGGTGCTATCGGCGCCCGTTCTACGAGCGTGGCAAGTTCGCCGAGAGTTTCGATGACGAAGGCGCGAAGAAGGGCTGGTGCCTGTACAAGCTCGGTTGCAAGGGACCCATTACCTACAACGCCTGCGCCACGACCAAGTGGAATGAGGGGGTGAGTTTCCCCATCGAGGCCGGCCATGGCTGCCTGGGTTGCTCGCAACCGCGTTTCTGGGATCTGGGTGGTTTCTACAAGCCCCTGTCCCAGGGTACCTCCACCAATGCGGAAACCCTGGCCGCAGCCGCAGCCGCTGGTGTCGCCATCGGTGTGGGGTCGGCCATGTTGTCCAAACGCCGCAAAGACCAGTCGCAAAAGGAGGAGGTATGAACCTGCTCGATTTCGCCCGTGGGCCTGGATTGCAGGTCTCCCTGGTCGTTCTGATCATCGGTGTGTTCTGGCGTTTGCTGGGCAGTTATCTCCTGGTCCGCAACCGCGATTTCTCCAAGCCCCGCGAGACCGGGACCGTGCGTGGTGGGCTGCGGACCATCTTTAGCCGCTTCTGGCACCACAAGGAGTTCGTCAAGCCCACCGCCTTTCATCTGGTGGCGGGTTATGTCCTGCACATCGGTCTGCTGGTGGTGGTGTTTCTGTTTGTGCCTCACATCGTATTCCTGAAGGGGCTCACCGGCCTGAGTTGGCCCGGTCTGCCCAATGACCTGGTATTGCTGGCCGGTGCACTGACCATCGCCGCTCTGGTGGCTCTGCTGATCCGGCGTTTGACCCATCCCGTGATGCGGCTGATCTCCAACGCCGACGATTACTTCAGTTGGCTGATTACCCTGTTGCCCCTGGTCACCGGCATTCTCGCCTACGCCCATCTGGGCGCCGATTACGAGACCCTGCTGGCGATCCATCTGCTCAGCGTCGAGGCGTTGCTGATCTGGTTCCCGTTCGGCAAGCTGA
>JAGRGI010000137.1 GCA_020445565.1 Chromatiales bacterium | reverse complement strand
GAATCGAACCCGCGTCCGCAAGTCCTCTGCCTTCGGCTCTACATGTTTAGCCCTGTCTATTGTGTTTAGCCGGATGCCGCCCGACGGGCAGGGCGGTCATTCAGCGAGTCTGCTTAGGTTTTAGCGGCTAGGCCACAGACGAGCTTCGCTGCGAGCTTATGAGGGTCGACCCCTGGAGTCCGGGTGCATAAGCACACGCCGGTCAGAGGGCACTAGGCTGGTTATTAAGCAGCTAGAGCGTAGTTGTCGTCGTTGGCAACTATCAATTTGCAGCTGGATTAACGAGGTCCTCTGCCCCTCGACATGCACCAGAAGGTTTCGCAACCCACGTCGAAACCATGTCGCCCCCTTGAGCGTACTAGGTATGACAGTGTAAAGGGGAGGCGTGTTCCCCGGCAAGCCTCCGATGGTAAAGGTGGTTTCGTCTATGCTATTTTCCAGACGCTGGACGATACCGCCGCAAGGTGAACGTCATTATTTTCGTTCTCGCGCTGCCGAGCGCGGCGGTCTGGTCCTGCTGGCAGGGCAGGGGGCAACTACCCATAGTCCCCGGATGCTTTAGGTCACTGCCCTGACCCCGTTGATATCATATTGAGGATTCAAGATGGGTTTCCGCGGTTTGTCACTGAAGTTCACGCGTGGTTTGGCCTTGTTTTCCCTGGTCGGTTTGGTCGGCTGCGCCGGAAATGGGGAGTTTCGCGACGAGTTCGATCCCTGGGAGGGGTTTAATCGGGGCGTTTATTCGTTCAACAAGACGGTGGATACCTATGCCTTGAAACCGGTGGCGCAGGGATACCGCTATGTCACGCCTGACTTCGTTGACACTGGGGTGACAAATTTTTTTAATAACATCAATGAATTGTTCGTTTCGGCGAATGATTTGCTGCAATTCAAGTTCAAACGCGCCGGGACCGACCTGGGGCGTTTCGCGATCAATTCGACCATTGGCGTGCTGGGGCTGATCGATGTGGCGTCCGATCTGGGCATGCGGCGCAATGACGAAGACTTTGGGCAGACCCTGGGGGCCTATGGTGTAGGCGCCGGAAATTATCTCGTTCTTCCCTTCCTGGGGCCGAGCAGCGTGCGCGACGCGGTGGGGGTCGGTGTCAAGCTATACAGTGATCCTCTAAACCTGATCGATCCCTCCGTAGTGCAGTATGCCGTCTATGGCCTGCGCATCGTGGATGATCGGGCGGATCTGCTGGACGCGGAAAACGTTCTCAAGACCGCGGCGCTGGATGAGTATATTTTCGTTAGGGACGCCTATCTGCAGAAACGGCGTGACTTGGTCTATGACGGCAACCCGCCGCCGGAGCCCGATTACATCGACGACCTGCCGCCCATTCCCTGATTGCGCTTGCCGGGTGGCTCGGTCTACCCGGTTACTACCTTCCAGCCAATCGTGTCCCCGGCCCGCAGGGGGACGACTTCATCGTTTCCGCTGCCCAATAACGTTGGTGCGCTCCATTCCTCTTTTGCCAGCGTGATCCGGTCCGCATTCGGCGGCAGGCCATAGAACTTCGGGCCATTGAGACTGGCGAAGCCTTCCAGGCGGTCCAAAGCGCCGGCCTGTTCAAAGACCTCAGTGTACATCTCCATCGCCGCATAGGCGGTGTAGGCACCAGCGCAGCCGCAGGCGGTTTCCTTGGCCCTGCGCGGGTGGGGGGCGCTGTCGGTACCCAGAAAAAAGCGGCCGTCACCCGAGGTTGCTGCCTCGACCAACGCCTCTCGGTGGGTTTCGCGCTTTAGCACCGGGAGGCAGTAATAGTGCGGCCGTATGGCGCCGGCGAGCATGTGGTTGCGGTTGTAGAGCAGGTGATGGGCGGTGATTGTCGCCGCCACCCGCTCGGGGGCGCTTCGAACGAAGGCGACGGCGTCCGCTGTAGTCACGTGCTCGAACACCAGTTTGAGGCCGGAAAAACGCGTCACCAAGGGTTCCAGAACCTCATCGATGAAGCGCTTTTCCCTGTCGAAGATATCGACGTGCTTGTGCGTGACCTCACCGTGGACCAAAAGGGGCATGCCTGAGTCGGCCATGGCTTCCAGGGTGGGATAGGTCTTCTCAAGGTCGGTGACGCCGGAATCGGAGTTGGTGGTGGCGCCGGCCGGATAGAGTTTTACCGCATGAACGATGCCGCTCGCGGCGGCCTCCCGAATCTCTGCCGGCGGCAACTGGTCGGTGAGATACAGCGTCATCAGTGGCTGAAACGTACTCTCCGCGGGCAGGGTGCTAAGGATGCGCTGCCGGTAGGCCGCCGCCTGGCGGGTGCTGATAACCGGCGGTTTGAGGTTGGGCATGATGATGGCACGGCCAAACACCCGGGCGGTATCGGCGACCACCCATTGCATCATGGACCCATCTCGGACATGCAGATGCCAATCGTCGGGGCGAGCAATGGTGATTTGCATAGATTTTTTCTTGCCAACGTAAAAAACAGTTAAATTAACTATTGACTAGTTAATTAAATTCTAATATTCTTGTCGGCGTTCCAGGCAAACCGCACAGCATCCTGGGTTTCGAACGGGTTAACACTGAATCTACCGAGAGGATACGAACATGAAAAAGCTGGTCAAAGCGATCGCGATCATGGGTCTGGTTGGTGCTTCCGCCTCCGCTTCTGCGTGGTGGGGTCCGTGGGGCGGCAACGGCCCTTGGAGCGGCTGGGGCAACGGCCTCGGCGACGGTGCCTTCGACTTTAGCATGAGCGCTCGCGGCAACGCCAACGCCTATGGCAACGGATACGGTTATGGCTCCCCCTACTACGGTTATCCGTACTATGGCTATGGATATGCTCCGGTTGCCCCCATGGCTCCGCCTGCGCCTGTCGCTCCGGCTGCCCCTCAGGCCAAGTAAGTACTGGGGTTGACCCGATAACGATAAAGCAAATAGCACGCAACCCCGGGCCTGTGCCCGGGGTGATGATGAAATAAAATACAAAACATTAGGTACACTGCAATGAAAAAGATTTCCCTGGTTCTGGCTGCGGCCGCAGTCGCTGGCGCTTCTTCCGCTCAAGCCTGGTGGGGTTTTGGTGACGGTCTGGGCAACGGGTACGGCAATGGTGATGCTTCCTTCAGCATGAGCTTCTCTGCCCGTGGCAACACCGCTCTGCGCGGCAACGGCTACGGTTATGGCTACGACGCTCCCTACTATGGCTATGCCCCTTACGGTTATGCCCCGGTAGCTCCGGTCGCCCCCGCTGCTCCGGTTGAAGGTTCCGACTTCACCAAGACCATCGAAGAGCAGCGCGCTGCGGTCGAAGCCCAGCAGAAGAGCTTCATGGAGCAGCAGGCCAAGATGATGGAGCAGGCCATGCAGAACATGCCGGCCGCTCCTTATCAACCGGTCGCCTTCCAGATGCCTGAAGAGATGAGCAAGGCCCGTGACAAGGCCATGCAGGAAATGAAGGCCCGTCAGGAAGAAGCCGTTGCCCGTCGCGACGAAATGATGAAGAAGATGGAAGAGCAGCGTAAGGCCATGGAAGACAAGCATGCCGCCGCTCTGAAGGAAATCATGGCTGCCCGCGAGGCTGGCAAGCAGGAAATCTAAGTCAAACCGCTGACTTGATAAAAGGCGCGCGGAAGCCAGCTTCCGCGCGCCTTTTTGTTGCGCCGCACTAAATTAAGCCCGGCTCTGCCTGGCTTGAATTGTCTCCCCTTTCCTCGTTTAATGACGTTGCCGAGGCGCCGGCTATCACGGTCTCGGCCTGAACGATAACAATGGCGCTCCTGGTGAAGGTGTGGCCGTTTCCTTCCTGGCTGGTCACCCTGCAATGTTTCGATTTGCCGCTATCTTTTGTGGATGCGGCCGAGCAGGAGCCGACGGGAACGTTTCCACCCCCCCCGATTTTGATTTTCACCTGGTCGAGAGGATGACTATGTCCACCGAGTTCGACATCGATCCCGAAGAGACACAAGAATGGCTGGAGGCGCTGGAATCGGTGCTCGAGCGCGAGGGCGTCGAGCGCGCCCATTTTCTACTCGAAAAAATGGTCGACAAGGCACGCCGCTCCGGCGCCTATCTGCCCTACAGCGCCAACACCGCCTATGTGAACACCATACCGGTGCACAAACAGGCCCATCTGCCCGGTGACAACTCCATGGAGGCCCGCATCCGCTCGATCGTGCGCTGGAATGCCATGGCCATGGTGGTGCAGGCCAATCGAAAGAGTTCAGAACTTGGTGGGCACATCGCCAGCTTTGCCTCCGCCGCCACCTTGTTCGATGTCGGTTTCAATCATTTTTTCCATGCACGCACGGAGCAACATGGCGGCGACCTGGTGTTCTTTCAGGGCCACAGCGCGCCCGGTATCTACGCCCGCGCTTTCCTGGAAGGGCGTTTGACCGAAGAGCAGTTGAGCCATTTTCGCCAGGAGGTGGATGGCAAGGGCCTTTCCTCCTATCCGCATCCCTGGCTGATGCCCGGTTTCTGGCAATTCCCTACGGTTTCCATGGGGTTGGGGCCGTTGATGGCCATTTATCAGGCTCGTTTCATGCGCTATCTGCATGATCGCGAGGTGGCGGATACCTCAGCGCGCAAGGTCTGGGCCTTCATGGGCGATGGCGAGATGGACGAACCGGAATCCCTGGGAGCTATTTCCCTGGCGGCGCGCGAAAAGCTCGACAACCTGATTTTCGTGATCAATTGCAACCTTCAACGCCTGGATGGCCCGGTGCGTGGAAACGGCAAGATCGTCCAGGAGCTGGAAGCGGTATTCCGCGGCGCCGGCTGGAACGTCATCAAGGTGTTGTGGGGCGGCTATTGGGACCCGCTGTTCGCCCGCGACAAAAATGGTCTGCTGGTGCAACGTATGGAAGAGGTGCTGGACGGCGACTACCAGACCTACAAGGCCAAGGGCGGTGCCTACACCCGTGAGCACTTCTTCGGCAAATACCCGGAACTGCGCGAGATGGTTGCCAATATGAGCGACGAGGACATCTGGCGACTGAACCGCGGTGGCCACGACCCGTTCAAGGTCTACGCCGCTTACCACGCCGCGGCCAACACCAATGGCCAGCCCACCGTGATTCTGGCCAAGACCGTCAAGGGCTACGGCATGGGTGAGGCGGGCGAGGGCCAAAACATCACCCATTCGCAGAAAAAAATGGGAGACCAGTCCCTCAAGCATTTCCGTGATCGCTTCAACATCCCCATCTCCGACGAGGATATTGCCCAGGCGCCGTTTTTCAAATTCGATGAGAGCAGCGCCGAACTCAAGTACATGCGTGAGCGGCGGGCGGCCCTCGGCGGACCTTTCCCGGCCCGTCTGGAAGATGACAAACCCTTGGAGATTCCTGCTTTGTCCGCTTTCGACGCCCAGCTCAAGGACAGCGGCGAGCGTGATTTTTCCACCACCATGGCGTTTGTCCGTATCCTCAGCACACTCGCCCGTGACAAGAAGATCGGCAAGTATGTGGTGCCTATCGTCCCTGACGAGGCCCGCACCTTCGGTATGGAGGGGATGTTCCGTCAGCTGGGTATCTACTCATCGGTAGGCCAGCTCTATAAGCCGGTGGATGCCGACCAGGTGATGTATTACCGCGAGGACAAAAAGGGTCAGATCCTGGAGGAGGGTATCAACGAAGCGGGTGCCTTTGCCTCCTGGATCGCCGCCGGCAGTGCCTATTCCAGCCACGGGATCAATATGATTCCGTTCTACATCT
>JAGRGI010000136.1 GCA_020445565.1 Chromatiales bacterium | reverse complement strand
AGGCTGGCCATTTCCAGCATCTCTTCGAAGGTGATGGTCCGCAAACGCCGTGCTTTGGGCTCGACCCGAGGATCGGTGGTGTAGACACCGTCCACGTCGGTAAAAATCTGACATTCGTCGGCTTTTAGGGCCGCCGCCAAGGCCACCGCCGTGGTATCGGACCCACCACGCCCCAGCGTGGTGATGTTTCCGGCCTCGTCCACACCCTGAAAACCGGCTACGACAACAACCTTCCCCGCTTTTAAGTCGGCGCAGATGTTCTTATTCTCGATCTCTCTGATGCGTGCCTTGTTGTGGACGTCATCAGTGAGAATATGCACTTGTCCGCCGGTGTAGGATCGTGCCGGATAGCCGCGTTTTTCCAAGGCCATACTGAGCAGGGCAATGGTGACCTGCTCTCCGGTGGAAAGCAGCACATCCAGCTCTCTGGGCTTGGGGCGGGGATCAATGCGTTTGGCAAGATCCACCAAGCGATTGGTCTCGCCGCTCATGGCAGAAACCACCACGACCAAATCATGGCCTTGGTCACGATAGCCGATAACTTTCTCGGCGACCGCCTCGATTCGCTCGACGGTGCCCACGGATGTGCCACCGTATTTCTGTACGATCAGTGCCATTTAGATCGAAATCGGCCCCTAGCCGCGTCCAAAAGCGCGCATTTAACATCAAAGAAACGATCAAGGGAAGGGCTGTGGACACGGGTGATTGCGCTCGATCGGGTCCAGGCCCAAATCAGCATCGCTAATGCAGCTGGCCCGCATAGGCGGAGCAATCCCCAGTCAACAGCCTTCTATTGTCGAGGCTTTGTTGTTATGACAGATGACTTTTCACCCAGTCCGGTACGCCCGCAAGCGCGCCATCCAGGGCTTGCGGGTTGTTTCCCCCCGCTTGAGCCATGTCGGGACGCCCGCCGCCGCGCCCCCCGACCTTTTCCGCAACCACGTTGACCAAGTCACCTGCGCGGATTCGTTTGGTGGCATCGGCCGTGACACCCGCCACCAGCTTTACCTTTTCCCCCTCTACGGAGGCCAGCACCACAGCGGCAGTGCCCAGTTTGTTCTTCAATTGGTCCAGGGTTTCCCGCAAGGTCTTTGCGTCGGCGCCGTCGAGACGGGCGGCCAGTACGTGGATGCCGGAAATTTCCTGTGCCTTGGCCTCAAGCTCGTCACCGGCCGCACTGGCCAACCGGCCCTGCAGCTGATCAAGCTCTTTTTCCAGGCGACGCATGCGATCCAGCATCTGAACCACTTTGCTGTCGAGTCCTTCTCGACTGCCCTTGATCAGATCGGCAATGCGATCGAGCAGGCGGTCATTGCTTTCCACCAAGTCGATGGCGGATTGGCCCGTGACCGCCTCAATACGGCGCACGCCGGACGCTACGCCCGATTCGCTGACGATCTTGAACAAGCCGATATCGCCAGATGCCTTCACATGCGTTCCGCCACATAATTCTACAGAAAAATCACCCAAACGTAGAACTCTTACATTATCGCCGTATTTTTCGCCGAACAGCGCAACCGCGCCGGACTTCATTGCCTCGTCCAGGGCCATTACCCGTGTTTCTGCCGTGTTGTTGAAACGAACCTGCTCGTTAACCAAGCGCTCTATTTCAATCAGCTCATCTCTGGAAACAGGTCCAGGATGGGAAAAATCGAAGCGTAATCGTTCTGGGCCAACCAGCGAGCCCTTCTGAGCCACATGACTGCCAAGCACCGTTCGAAGGGCCGCGTGGAGCAGGTGGGTTGCTGAATGATTGAGCACAGTGGCGCTGCGGCGCTGGGTATCGACATGGGCTGCGACCGTGTCACCCACGGACAACCCTCCCTGCCGAACCATGCCGTTGTGCACAAAGATGCCCACGCCTTGTTTCTGCGTGTCCTGTACCAGGAATTGATTGTCTCCGAGAGCCAAGACCCCATGGTCGCCAACCTGGCCACCCGACTCGGCGTAAAAGGGAGTACGATCCAGCACTACCAGCCCCGTTTCTCCATCGACCAGACGCTCGACTGGCTTGCCATCCCGATACAAAGCGATGACTCTACCGTCAGCATCCAGATGATCATATCCAAGGAACTCGGTTGTCCCATCCACACGGATACGGTCGCCATAGTTGACGCCGAAATGGCTGGCGGAACGGGCACGCTCGCGCTGACGCTCCATGGCAGCCTCGAAGCCGGCCATATCCACGGTGAGATCGCGTTCTCTCGCGATGTCCGCCGTCAGATCAACGGGAAAACCATAGGTATCGTATAACTTGAACACGGTCTCACCGGGAATTTCGCTCCCGGCAAGCCCCGCCAAATCCTGCTCCAGAATCGTCATGCCCTGCTCCAGGGTCTCAGCGAAACGCTTTTCCTCGGTTTCCAGTGCCTGTTCAACCCGGGAGCGGGCCTCAACCAGTTCGGGATAAGCGCCACCCATCTGCTCGCAGAGGGCACCGACAAGCTTGTAGAAGAAAGGCTCTTCAATACCGAGTTTATAGCCGTGACGAATGGCGCGGCGAATAATCCGGCGCAGCACATAACCACGACCGTCATTCGCAGGCAGTACGCCGTCCACGATCAGAAAAGCACAGGAGCGGATGTGATCGGCAATCACGCGCAGGGAGCTATTGTCATCGGCTGGCCGACCCGCCAGACGTGCGGCTGCGTCGATGAGGGCACGAAACAGGTCTATCTGGTAATTGCTGTGAACACCCTGCATTACCGCTGCCAGCCGCTCCAGCCCCATACCAGTGTCTACCGAGGGTTTGGGCAGGGGATGCAGATTACCTTCGATGTCACGGTCATATTGCATGAAGACCAGATTCCAAATCTCCACATAACGATCGCCGTCTTCATCCGGGGTGCCGGGAGGACCGCCGGGGATCTCGGGGCCATGATCATAGAAAATCTCGGTGCAGGGACCGCAAGGTCCTGTGTCACCCATAGACCAGAAATTGTCTTTGGCGCCGATTCGAGAAAAGCGATCAGGGTCGACGCCGACCTCCTTGAGCCAGATATCCGCCGCTTCGTGGTCTTCATTAAACACTGTCACCCACAGCCGCTCGGCGGGCAAACCCATCACTCCAGTGAGGAATTCCCAGGCATAGCGGATGGCGTCGCGCTTGAAATAGTCGCCAAAGCTGAAGTTGCCCAACATCTCGAAGAAGGTGTGGTGGCGGGCGGTGTAACCTACATTTTCAAGGTCATTGTGCTTGCCGCCGGCACGTACACAGCGCTGGGAACTCGCCGCCCTGCTGTACTCGCGGGTCTCTTGCCCAAGGAAGGTATCCTTGAACTGAACCATGCCGGCGTTGGTAAACAACAAGGTGGGATCGTTTCCCGGCACCAGGGAACTGCTGGGCACCACGGTATGACCGCGCTCTTGGAAAAAGGTGAGAAAGGCTTGACGTAGCGCTGCGCTGCTTTTCATACGATCCGCTGGTTCATAGGTTTCGGTGACCGCCTCCGTGGCCGATAGGGGGACCGCCGGAACTTGGCCTTTTTCGACGACCACTGGCACAGCCCGCCAGTTGTGACCGAAACAGGAACTGTAGCTGAAATGCGCATGAGACGAAACCGGTATTGCCGTAATCAGCGGCATTTCCGCTCAGCGGGGAGATTCACGCAGACGGCGAATCCGTTGGCCTACGCTCTATTTCACGGAGAAATGCGTCAGAAAGAACCCGATTACTCCCAGACATACGTTACCCGCATGCTGGCGCGCGCCCTCAAGCTAGGCGTCGCCTGCCAGGACTTGGTCGATCTGCTCGCTGGTGAAACCCCGTCCGTAGAGAAAGCGCATTCGCCGGAATCGCTCCTTGGTGTCCGCGGGCACCAGCTCACCAAAGCGTTTCCGATAGGCCCGGCCTGCCACCTCGATCCAGGTGGGATCGGCCAAATCAACAGCCAAATCGATGAGCTGCCTGTCCAGACCGCGTTGACGCAACTCATCACGAACCCGCATTGGGCCATATCCCCTTGCCTGCCGGCTGTTGATCATGGCCTCTACGAATCGCTGGTCGCTCAAATAACCAGCAGCTTCCAAGGCATCCAGACAGGTTTCGACCTCATCGGTGCCGTAGTCCTTGGCGAGCAGGCGGTTTGTCAGTTCCCGGCGGCCATATTCCCGCCGGGCCAGCCACTGCATGGCTTGGTGAGTACAGCTCTTTCGAGCATCGGCCGCCGTGCTCAGGCGTCGACCTCCTCCACCCGCTCTTCATCCGTGCTACTGGCAGACACTAGCAGCTTTTCGCGAATCTGGCCCTCGATGGCGGTGCAGATATCCGGGTTCTCCTGCAGGAAGACACGCACGTTTTCCTTGCCCTGACCGATTCGGTCGCCGTTGTAGCTGTACCAGGCACCGGACTTGTCCACAACACCCACCTTCACACCCAGATCGATGACCTCCCCTTCCCGGGAGATACCCTCACCGTAGAGAATCTGGAACTCGGCCTGCTTGAATGGCGGGGCCACCTTGTTCTTGACCACCTTCACCCTGGTCTCGGAGCCGATGATCTCGTCGCCCTTCTTGATATTGCCAGTACGGCGGATATCCAGACGCACCGACGCATAGAATTTCAGCGCGTTGCCGCCAGTGGTGGTCTCGGGATTCCCAAACATCACACCGATCTTCATTCGAATCTGGTTGATGAAGATGACCAGGGTATTGGATCGCTTGATATTGGCGGTGAGTTTACGCAGGGCCTGAGACATCAGACGGGCCTGCAAGCCCATGTGGGAATCCCCCATTTCGCCTTCGATCTCGGCCTTTGGCGTGAGGGCCGCGACGGAATCCACTACCACGCAATCCACGGCCCCTGAGCGGACCAGCATGTCGGTGATCTCCAGCGCCTGCTCGCCGGTATCAGGCTGGGAAACCAGAAGGTTGTCGACTTCTACACCAAGTTTCTCTGCATAAATGGGGTCCAGCGCATGTTCAGCGTCGACGAAGGCGGCGGTGCCGCCGAGTTTTTGCATCTCTGCAATGACTTGCAGAGTCAGTGTGGTTTTTCCGGAGGACTCTGGCCCGTAGATTTCAATGATGCGCCCACGCGGCAGACCGCCTATTCCCAGGGCAATATCGAGACCCAAAGACCCGGTGGAGACCGCTTCGATATCGCGCTGGGCCGATACGTCACCCATGCGCATGACCGCGCCCTTGCCGAACTGCTTTTCGATCTGCCCCAGTGCTGCCGCCAGAGCCTTCTTTCGGTTGTCGTCCATTCGCACACCTCGCCTTGGTGATTGCGCGGCCCCGGCCGGGGCCGACGTTAAATCTGCCGGATTATCACACACGATGCCGGAAGGGCCTAGCGACGTGTCGGCAAGGTCGATGACAGATTGGGAATTCACCACATGTTCTCCATTTGTTTCCTCATGTGGGAATTGAAGGCCAGTTCCCGTTCGTTGTCAAGCGCTCCGTCAGCCCTTGACCGGCATACTAGAGGGCGCCCCCCCCCGGCAGGCATAGCGCCACGGCCATCACCCTTCCGAAGATTCGTCGGATGATTCCGTTTCAGAATCGATCAACTCCCGCATCACACTGGTGGCATAGCTACCCGCCGTCAATTCGAAGCGAATCACCAAGTCATCGTCCCCAACCCAGCGGTAATCCAAGTCTTTCGGAAACAGGCGCAGGGCGCGACGCCCCATCACCAATCCGGCGCATTCCAAACCGGACTTGTAAAGCTCGTAGGGAGCCAATACGCGCTTTTCGATAGCGGCTACCGTACCGCTGACAACGGGACGACCCCGCCCCCAGAGCGGCCCGCTGGGGTGGATCTCGTGGCGAGCGACCCGTTCGAGCAAAATCGGCGCGATCGGACCGGTACGGAAGTAATTATCACTGCCGTCCTGGATCACCGCCTCGCCCGCCAACAGGTCATCCCAGCTCCCTTCCCGCACCCGGTCGGAAAGGACCTCGTTGAACAGAAAGGAACGCGCGGCGGAAAGATAGATGCCACGTTGCTTCTGGTTGTGCTTTACCCGCCGATTGCCAAACAACTGCAACGCAGTAGCGAGGTTACCGCCATCGAGACCAAATCGCTGCGGCCCGAAGTAGTTCGGGACGCCCTGCAGGCGTGCCCGTTCGATGGCCGTCTCCAGGCTTGTCCGGGAGCCTTGAAGAGCACGGACACACAACTGGAACCGGTTTCCGCTTAAACTCCCCGGACTCAAATTCGCCCGGTGTCGAGACGCCCGCAGGACTCGAAACTCATCGCTCCCGGCACCGAATGCGTCTGCATCCGCGCGGGTACGCAGGGAAAACCATTGCCGGGTGACGGCATTACGGTCCTTCATGCCGGCGTATCCTACGTCTCGCCGTTTGATGTCGAATCGATCCGCAAGGCGCTCGGCAACAAACTCCGTGTTGGCACCGCGTTTTTCAATCAGCAGATAAAGATAGTCACCCTCTCCGGCCGGTTCGAAACCCAGTATCTCGTCTACCTGGAAGTCTTCCGGCTCCTGCCGCAACACACCGCGAACCGCTGGCGGATTGCGGTCTGCATAGGCCCAGGCCGCCATCGCCTCACGGTAATCGACATCCGTCATGATTCAGTCGCCTGGTTCCCAGGCGGTCAGGATGACCGTCGTTGCTACGCCTTCGCCACGGCCGAAGGCCGTCAAACCCTCGCCGCTGGTAGCGGTAATGCCGATGTCACGTTCGCCGATACCCATAATCGCGGCGATAGAGGCACGCATTTGGGGGATATTCGGACTGATCTTGGGGCGGGCGCACTCCAGGCTGACACTGACATGGCTGATACGCAGTTCACCCAGATGTTTGAGGGCTTCCTGCAAATAGAACCGGCTATCGGTAACTCCGGCCCTGCACATTGCATCGCTGACCTTGCCAAGGATGTTCACCCCAGTGACGCCGGATACGGCGTTGGTGATGGCGTGCAACACCACATCCGCATCGCTGTTACCAGACAGCCCCGGATGACCATCGAATACCACCCCGCCCAAGACCAGTGGCTTGGTTGAGTCATCGGTCTCGAAACGGTGGCTGTCCTGGCCCAGACCGGTGCGCAGTCTCACAGGGAACACTCCAGGTAGCGCTCGGCGATGGGCAGATCGCTTGGATGGGTGATCTTGAGATTGCGTGCGCTGCTGGCCACCAACAGGGGCCGATGGCCCATATGCTCCATCGCCATGGACTCATCGGTCACAAGCAAACCCTCGGCTGTGGCAACCTCCAAGGCGTGCACCAAGGGGCCAAAACGGAACATCTGTGGCGTGGCCGCCCGCCAGAGTCCGGTGCGCGGCAGGGTTGTTTCGACCCGGCCATCGCCGGCAGCCCGTTTGACCGTGTCTGTGACCGGCACCGCCAGCAAGCCGCCGATGTGTTCGTCTTTCAACGTCTCGATCAGGCGTTCCAGATCTTCCGCCAGCAGACAGGGGCGGGCGGCATCGTGGACCAGGACCCAGTCATCATTGTGCGCGCCCCGCTCAAGCAAATGGCGCAGAGCATTGCGAACGGAATCGGCACGTTCCGTGCCGCCGGCACAGGTATGCACGCGGGCATCGTTACGCAGTGTCAACGTCGGCCACCAGGGATCGTCCTGACGAATCGCCACCACGGCAGCAGCGATGGCCGGATGAGCCAGCAGGGGCCCTATACTGTGCTCCAGCACCGTGCGCCCCGCCAGAGTCAGATATTGCTTGGGACGGTCCACCCCCATGCGCGCGCCGATTCCGGCGGCAGGAATCACAGCCCAGAAACGCATGACGCTCGCTCCTCAGTCCGATGATGTCGTGGTATTGGCGGACGGCACCACACGGTAGAAGACCTCGCCGTCGCGGATCATGCCCAGTTCGCTGCGCGCCCGCTCCTCGATAGCCTCGCTTTGATCGGCCAGACTGCGCACTTCCGCCTCTAGTGCACCATTGCGTTCCTTGAGACCCCGGATCTCCTCACGCAGTTCGGCCAGTTCCGCCCGCAGGCGCTTGAGATCGCGGTACCCCCCGTCGCCAAACCACAGGGGATACTGCAAAGCAAGCAACAGAAGCGTAAGGACCAGCAGGACGATCCTCACTGCCCGCTCCGTTGCCTTGATTTATCCCTTGAGGAAGGGAAAGGCCGACAGGCCGGCAAACTTCGCGGCAGCGCCCAGTTGCTCCTCGATCGCAATGAGGCGGTTGTACTTGGCAACACGGTCGGTGCGCGACAAAGAGCCGGTCTTGATCTGACCGGTGCTGTCCGCCACCGCCAGATCGGCGATGGTGGTGTCCTCTGTCTCGCCGGAGCGGTGCGATACCACAGCGGTGTACCCCGATTGATGGGCCAGGGCAATGGCGCCGCGAGTTTCCGTCAAGGTACCAATCTGATTCAACTTGATGAGGATGGAATTGCCGATGCCCTGGTCTATGCCCTGTTGGAAGATCCGGGTGTTGGTAACGAACAGATCATCGCCCACCAACTGGACACGCTTGCCCAGCTTCTCGGTGTGGTATTTCCAGCCCTGCCAGTCGTTCTGATCCAGACCGTCTTCAATGGAGATGATGGGGTATTGGTCGACCCAGGCCGCGAGGTAGTCGGTGAACTCCTCGGAACTGAACTTGCGACCTTCCGAGGCCAGATTGTAGCTGCCGCTCTCATAGAATTCGGAGCTGGCCACATCGAGCCCCAGATAGATGTCCTTCCCGGCAGTGAATCCCGCCTTCCCGATAGCCTCCAGGATCACTTCGATAGCCGCCTCGTTGGAAGACAAATCGGGAGCGAAACCGCCCTCGTCACCCACGGCGGTGTTCAGGCCGCGGCCGTGCAATACCTTCTTGAGTGCATGAAAAACCTCGGCGCCGTAACGCACTGCCTCGGCCAGACTCGGAGCGCCGACCGGCAGGATCATGAATTCCTGCAAATCAACGCTGTTCTCTGCGTGGGCACCACCATTGATGATATTCATCATCGGCACCGGCAACACCACCTCGGCATCGCCCGCCAGGTAGCGGTACAGGGGCAGCCCCTTGGAGGCAGCGGCCGCATGGGCATTGGCCAGGGATACCGCAAGAATGGCGTTGGCGCCCAGCCGACCCTTGTTGTCCGTGCCGTCCAGATCGATCATGCGTTGATCGAGAGCGGTTTGGTCGTCTGCGTCCATGCCCTTGACCGCGGGAAATATTTCATCGTGGATATTGGCGACGGCCTTTTTCACGCCCTTGCCGCCGTAACGCCCCTTGTCGCCGTCGCGCAGTTCTATGGCTTCCCGTTCGCCAGTGGAAGCGCCCGAAGGGACACAAGCCGTGGCGCGGGTACCGTCGCTCAACAGCACATCGGCCTGTACGGTGGGGTTGCCGCGGGAGTCCAGGATCTCCCGGGCGTGGATTTCGCTTATCGCAGCCATGTTGAATTCCAGGTACAGAGGTTGAGGTGGGTTTCTTGTGTTGTAGGTGGTGAGTCCCGCTGCGTCTACAGTTGCGTCTCGATAAATCCCCTGGACTTGACCACATCGTCCAGTGGTTTGAGCGTAAGCAATAATTCTTCCATCCTCGGCAGGGGCCAGGCATTCGGGCCGTCGCTGAGCGCGGCGGCCGGGTCTGGATGCGTCTCCATGAACAATCCCGCCACACCCACGGCCACCGCAGCCCGGGCCAGTACCGGCACAAACTCGCGCTGGCCGCCCGAGGCCGTACCCTGTCCGCCCGGCAATTGCACTGAATGGGTGGCATCGAACACCACCGGCGCACCGGTATCGCGCATAACCGCAAGGGCGCGCATGTCGGAGACCAGGTTGTTGTAACCGAAAGATACGCCGCGCTCGCAGGCCATGACCTGCTGATTACCCACCGCGTGGGCCTTGTCGATGACGTTCTTCATGTCCCAGGGAGCGAGGAACTGACCCTTTTTGATGTTCACCGGCCGGCCCTGACGCGCGACTTCCTGAATAAAATTGGTCTGGCGACAGAGAAAGGCCGGCGTCTGCAACACATCCACCACAGCGGCAACTTCGCCCAACGGCGTGTCTTCGTGCACATCGGTGAGTACCGGCACGCCGATCTGCTCCTTGACCTTCTCCAGAATCCTCAAGCCTTCCTCTATGCCCGGACCTCGAAAGCTGGCGTGGGAAGAGCGGTTGGCCTTATCGAAGGAGGATTTGTAGATGAAGGGAATAGCCAGACGTTTGGCGATCTCTCGAAGCTGGCCCGCCGTATCCAGGGCCAGCTGCTCGCTCTCGATCACACAGGGACCCGCAATCAGGAAAAATGGCCGATCCAGCCCAACTTCGAATCCACACAGGTTCATGCTGTTACCGCCTCTTGCTCGCTGTTTTCCTTACACGCCCTGGCCGCGCGTATGAAGGAAGAAAACAATGGGTGCCCTTCACGGGGACGCGAGGTAAATTCGGGGTGAAACTGGCAACCCAGGAACCAGGGGTGATCTTCGATTTCGACGATCTCGACCAGCTTGCCGTCCACTGACCGACCGGAGATGCGCAGACCCGCAGCCTGCAATTGCTCCAGGTAGCGGTTGTTGAATTCATAGCGATGGCGATGACGTTCGACGATTTCATCCTTCCCATACATCCGGTGCGCCAGGGAGCCGGGCTCCAGGCGGCAGCGCTGCCCACCCAAACGCATGCTACCGCCGAGATCGGACTGTGCCGAACGCCGCTCCACGGTCCCGTCCTCTGCCTGCCATTCGGTGATCAGGGCAATGACCGGATGCGGGGTATTCGGATTGAACTCGGTACTGTGCGCGCCTTCCAGCCCTGCCACGTTGCGGGCAAACTCGATCACCGCCACCTGCATCCCCAGACAGATGCCCAAATAGGGTACCTGTCGCTCACGAGCATAGCGCACTGCCCGGATTTTGCCTTCCACACCGCGTTCCCCGAAACCGCCGGGCACCAGGATGGCATCCATGCCCTCCAGGCAGTCGGTGCCCTTGGTCTCGATCTCCTCCGAATCGATGTAGACGATGTTCACCTTGGTACGGGTGTGGATGTGGGCATGAACCAGGGACTCGGTGAGCGACTTGTAGGCGTCGGTCAGATCCACATACTTGCCCACCATGGCGACAGTAACCTCCGCATCAGGGTGGTAAAGCTGGTAGATGGCTTTCTGCCACCCGGACAGGTCCGCCGGCGGCACAAACAAACGCAGCTTTTCCACCACGATGTCGTCCAAGCCCTGACCATGCAGCAACATCGGGATCCGGTAGATACTGTCGGCATCCACCGCCGATATCACTGCCCGTTCCATCACATTGGTGAACAAGGCAATTTTGCGACGCTGTTCAGCCGGCACCTCCTTTTCGGTGCGGCACAGCAGGATATCCGGCTGAATGCCGATGGAACGCAGTTCTTTGACCGAGTGCTGTGTGGGTTTGGTCTTGGTTTCCCCCGCCGCGGCGATGTACGGAACCAGGGTGAGGTGCATGAAAATCGCCTGCATGGGGCCCAGTTCGACCCACATCTGGCGAATGGCCTCAAGAAAAGGCAGGGATTCGATGTCACCCACCGTACCGCCGATTTCCACCATGCAGATGTCGGCACTGCCGGCCCCCAGACGGATACAGCGCTTGATCTCGTCCGTGACGTGAGGGATCACTTGAACCGTACCTCCCAGATACTCGCCGCGCCGCTCCTTGCGGATCACGTTCTCGTAGATCTGGCCGGTGGTGAAATTGTTGTTGCGGGTCATCGTGGTGCGCAAAAAACGCTCATAGTGCCCCAGATCCAGATCGGTCTCCGCCCCATCCTCCGTGACGAACACCTCACCATGCTGGAAAGGGCTCATCGTGCCGGGGTCCACGTTGAT
>JAGRGI010000135.1:2947-4365 GCA_020445565.1 Chromatiales bacterium | reverse complement strand
ACCTTCCTGATGTTCTCCGAGTACGCACGCAATGCCCTGCGCATGGCCGCCTTGATGAAAGTCCCGTCGATTTTCGTCTACACACATGATTCCATCGGTCTGGGCGAAGACGGTCCCACCCACCAGCCGGTCGAGCAGATCCCCACCCTGCGCATGATTCCCAACATGAGCGTGTGGCGACCCTGCGATGCGGTTGAATCGGCGGTTTGCTGGAAGCTGGCCGTGGAACGCCGTACCCAGCCCAGTTGCCTGATCTTCTCCCGCCAGGGTTTGCCGCACCAGGAACGCAGCGCAGACCAGATCGCCGCTATTGCTCGCGGTGGTTATGTACTGGTGGACTGTGACGGTACGCCTGACGCCATTCTCATCGCCACCGGGTCCGAAGTCGGTCTGGCTGTCGAAGCCGCCAAGTCCATGGGCGACAAGAAGATTCGCGTCGTCTCCATGCCGTCCACCGATACCTTCGACGCCCAGGACGCGGCCTACCGCGAGTCCGTTCTTCCCAAGGCCGTCACCGCCCGTGTGGCGGTTGAAGCCGCCGTTACCGCCGGTTGGTGGAAGTACGTCGGCAGCAATGGCGCTGTGGTCGGGATCGACCGTTTCGGCGAATCCGCCCCGGACAAGGCGCTTTTCAAGGAATTCGGCTTCACTGTTGAGAATGTCGTCGCGGCCGTCAACGGCGTGCTCTGATTCGATTTGCGCGACGGCCCGGATTGCCGGGCCGTCGTCCTTCCCCTTGAACCCCCAATCAGGAGAAACATTATGACCATCAAGGTGGGCATTAACGGTTTCGGCCGTATCGGCCGCATGGCTTTCCGCGCAATCACCAAGGATTTCCCTGACATCCAAGTGGTCGGTATCAACGACCTGCTGGACCCGGACTATCTGGCCTACATGCTGAAGTACGATTCCGTGCACGGCAACTTCCCCGGCGACATTGCCGTCGACGGCAACACCATGATCGTCAACGGCAACAAGATTCGTCTGACCGCCGAGCGCGATCCCGCCAACCTGAAGTGGAACGAGATCGGCGCTGATCTGGTCATCGAGTGCACCGGTTTCTTCCTCACCGAAGAAACCTGTCAAAAACACATCGATGCCGGCGCCAAGAAGGTCGTGCAGTCCGCGCCTTCCAAGGACAGCACCCCGATGTTCGTTTACGGCGTCAACCACAACACCTACGCAGGCCAGGCCATCATCTCCGCCGCCTCCTGCACCACCAACTGTCTGGCCCCTGTGGCCAAGGTGCTGCACGACAAGTGGGGCATCAAGCGTGGCCTGATGACCACCGTGCATGCCGCCACCGCCACCCAGAAAACCGTCGACGGTCCGTCCATGAAGGACTGGCGCGGTGGCCGCGGCATCCTGGAGAACATCATCCCTTCCTCCACCGGTGCCGCCAAGGCTGTGGGCAAGGT
>JAGRGI010000135.1:0-2922 GCA_020445565.1 Chromatiales bacterium | reverse complement strand
AAGCTCACCGGCATGGCTTTCCGCGTGCCCACCTCTGACGTCTCCGTGGTCGACCTGACCGTCGAGTTGAACAACGACGCCAGCTATGCCGACATCTGCGCCGCCATGAAGTCTGCCTCCGAGTCCGGCGATCTGGCCGGTGTGCTCGCTTACACCGATGAGAAGGTGGTTTCCACCGACTTCCGCGGTCGCGGCACCCCCTCCATCTTCGACGCCGAGGCCGGTATCGCCCTGGACGGCACCTTCATCAAGGTCGTGTCCTGGTACGACAACGAGTACGGCTACACCTGCAACATGCTCCGCATGGTCAAGCACGTCGCTGGCTAAGCGCCTGTGCCAACAGCGGTACCGCTCGTCGGTATCGCTGTCGAATCGGGCGGCCGATGCCTGTCGGTCGCCCGCTCTTGCTGAGTGGATTCAGGCAAGGGCCGCCTTGGTCCTGAATTCTTTCGGAACCATCATTTCCCAGGAGATACTCCGATGTCCTTCATCAAATTGACTGACCTCGACCTCGCCGGCAAACGCGTTCTCATCCGCGCCGACCTGAACGTGCCGGTGAAGGACAACAAGGTAACCTCCGATGCCCGTATTACCGCCTCCATGCCGACCATCGAACATTGCATGAAGGCCGGCGCGAAAGTCATGGTCTTCTCCCACCGCGGCCGCCCGGAAGAGGGTAAAGTGGACGAAGAGAACTCCATGGCTCCGATCGCCGCCGATATGTCCGCCAAACTGGGCAAGGAAGTTCCTCTCGTCAAAGATTACCTGGAGAAGGCACCGGAAATCGCTGAAGGCGAGGTGGTACTTCTGGAGAACGTTCGCTTCAATGCCGGTGAGAAGAAGGACAACGAGGAACTGGCCAAGAAATACGCCGCCTTGTGTGATGTATTCGTGATGGACGCCTTCGGTACCGCTCATCGTGCCCAGGCCTCCACCCACGGTGCTGGAAAGTTCGCCCCGGTGGCCTGCGCCGGTCTGCTGCTCGCCGAGGAATTGGATGCCCTGGCCAAGGCGCTGGCCAACCCGGCCCGCCCCATGGTTGCCATCGTCGGCGGTTCCAAGGTCTCCACCAAACTCACCGTGCTGGAGGCCCTGTCCGAAAAAGTCGATCAGCTGGTGGTTGGCGGAGGTATCGCCAACACCTTCCTCAAGGCTACCGGCAAGAACGTCGGCAAGTCACTGTGTGAGAACGACCTGGTCGATACGGCCAAGGCACTGATCGAGAAGATGGCCGCCCGCGGCGCCAGCATTCCGATTGCCGTCGATGTGGTTTGCGGCAAGAAATTCGACGAGAACGAGCCCGCCGTACTGAAAGACGCAGGCGACGTGGAAGATGACGATATGATTTTCGACATCGGCCCGAAATCCGCAGAGGAACTGGCCGAGATCATCAAGAAGGCCGGTACCATCGTCTGGAACGGCCCCGTCGGCGTGTTCGAATTCGATCAGTTCGGCGCAGGCACCAAAACGGTGTCCATGGCCATTGCCGACGCAGAGGGCTTTAGTCTGGCCGGCGGTGGCGATACCATTGCCGCCATTCAGAAATACGACATCTACGACAAGGTATCCTACATCTCCACCGCTGGTGGCGCCTTCCTGGAGTATCTGGAAGGCAAGACACTGCCGGCGGTCGCCATGCTCGAGGAACGGGCCAAGGCCTGAGCTGGCGCATCCAGGCGGCCGGGTGTTCCGGCCGCCACCGCATACGCCGAGGGGCAAGCATGCTGAGAAGAACTAAGATCGTCGCTACGCTGGGTCCGGCCACCGATGATCCCAAGGTGCTGGACGAGTTGATCAGCGCCGGAGTGGACGTGGTTCGCGTCAACTTTTCCCACGGCACACGGGAAGAGTATCGTCAGCGCGTCGAGACAGTCCGCAATCGCGCCCGGGCGTGTGGCCGTCAAGTCGGCGTGCTGATGGACCTTCAGGGCCCGAAAATCCGCATCACCAAGTTCAAGGAAGGCAAGGTTGTCCTCAAGGATGGGGCCACCTTTACCCTGGATGCCGCACTGGAAGATGACGCCGGCACTGCCGAACGGGTGGGGTTGACCTACAAGAGTCTCCCGGAGGATGTCTCCAGGGGCGATACCCTGCTGTTGGACGACGGCATGATCCAGCTCTGGGTCAACCAGGTGAACGGTTCCGAGATCGAGTGTCGGGTAGTCATCGGCGGAGAATTGTCCAACAATAAGGGCATCAACCGCCAGGGCGGCGGCCTGTCAGCCGCTGCGCTCACCGACAAGGACAAGGAAGACATCAAGATCGCCGCCGAATTGCAGGCGGATTATCTCGCCCTTTCCTTCGTGCGCACCGCTGACGATGTCAACGAGGCGCGGCGCCTGCTGCGCGAGGCCGGCGGCAAGGGCGACCTGATGGCCAAGATCGAGCGTGCTGAGGCGCTCAATGTCCTTGAAGAAATCATCGAGGCCTCCGATGCCATCATGGTGGCCCGCGGTGACCTGGGCGTTGAGATCGGCGACGCCAAGCTGCCGGCCGCCCAAAAACGGATCATCCAGCTCACTCGCAAGATGAATCGCGTGGTACTCACCGCGACCCAGATGCTCCAATCCATGGTCGACAACCGTCTGCCCACCCGCGCAGAGGTCTCCGATGTCGCCAACGCGGTAATGGACGGCACCGACGCGGTTATGCTCTCCGCCGAAACCGCCGTTGGCAAATACCCGGCCAAGACCGTTGAAGCCATGGCCCGCATTTGCCAGGAGGCCGAAAAAGAGCGCACCGTGCGCACCTCTGATCACCGTATCGACAGCACCTTTGAGCGAGTCGATGAGGCCATTGCCATGGCCACCATGTACACCGCCAATCACCTGGAAGTGAAAGCCATCGCGGCACTGACCGAATCCGGTTCCACCGTTCTGTGGATGTCACGCATCAGCTCGGGTATTCCGATCTATGCCTTGA
>JAGRGI010000134.1 GCA_020445565.1 Chromatiales bacterium | reverse complement strand
TGTTGTCGCCGGCCTGCGCCAGCTTCGATATGTTCACGGGTTTCGAGCACCGCGGACGGGTGTTCGCCGAGCTGGTTCGCAGGAGGCTCCCATGAGCATTCAGCAGGCGATACCGGTACCGCGCGAACAGGAGCGCCAGATCAAACCCCGCGCCGCAGGGCCGGACCTGACGCTGCTGCTGGCTGCGCTGGCCTTGCTGGCCCTGGGGTTGGTGATGGTCGCGTCGGCTTCCCTGCAATGGGCCGAAGACCGCACCGGTCAGGCGTTCTATTTTGCCAATCGTCAGGCCCTGTTCCTGCTTGTGGGGTTGATAGCCGGCTGGCTGGCCTGGCGCACACCGACCGCCGTGTGGGAGAAACAGGGGCCACTGCTGTTTTTGTTTGGACTGGTGCTGCTGATGCTGGTCCTGGTGCCGGAGCTGGGGCGTGAGGTCAACGGCAGCAAGCGTTGGCTGCCCCTCGGTCCGTTCAACCTGCAACCCTCCGAGCTGATGAAGCTGTTCGCGGTATTCTACGTGGCCGATTATCTGGTGCGGCGCGGGCAAGAGGTGCGCAGTGGCTGGCAAGGCTTCCTCAAGCCCCTGGTGCTGCTGGTGGTGGCCGCCATGTTGTTGTTGGCGGAGCCGGACTTCGGTGCCACTGCCGTGTTGCTCGCGACCGTTTTGGGCATGATGTACATCGGCGGTGCCCGTTTGTGGCAGTTTGGCGTGTTGATCGGCATCGCTGCCCTGCTGGCCGTCACTCTGGTGTTGACCACGGACTATCGCCTGGACCGGGTGCTGTATTTCACCGATCCCTGGGCCGACCCCTATAACAAGGGTTTCCAACTCATCCAGGCCCTGATTGCTTTCGGTCGCGGCGATTGGCTCGGCGTCGGCTTGGGCGCTGGCGTACAAAAACTGGCCTATCTCCCGGAGGCCCACACCGATTTCCTTTTCGCCGTCATCGGCGAGGAACTGGGGGCGGTGGGCTGTCTCAGCGTGATTTCCCTGTTCAGCTTTCTGACTTGGCGAGCCTTATCCCTGAGTGAACGCGCTCACCGCCTGGGACGGTACTACGCCAGCTTTCTGGCCTGCGGCCTGGGGCTGCTCATCGGCATGCAGGCGTTTCTCAACCTGGGTGTGAATCTGGGGCTGCTGCCCACCAAGGGTCTGACACTGCCGTTGATGAGCTATGGCGGCAGCAGCCTGGTGGTGGCCTGCATCGCCGTAGGCGTGTTGCTGCGGGTCCACGATGAACTGGCCGAGGTACCCCTGGCCGCGGCGGGGGAGGATTGAGATGGCGACGCGGGTGATGATCATGGCTGGTGGCACCGGCGGGCACATCTTCCCGGCCCTGGCTGTGGGTGAGGTGCTGCGCGAGCGCGGCGTCGACGTGGTCTGGATGGGCAGTCCCACCGGTCTGGAGGCGGAACTGGTGCCCGCCGCCGGCTATCCGGTGAGCTGGGTCAAGGTATCCGGCCTGCGCGGCAAGGGCGCCCTGGCCTGGGCGCTGGCACCGTTCAAGCTGGCTTGGGCGCTGTCACAGGCACTGGGGATCGTCTTCAAGTTGCGTCCGGCGGCTGTGCTGGGCATGGGTGGTTTCGTCACCGGCCCCGGCGGGGTGGTTAGCTGGTTGCTGCGCCGGCCCCTGGTGCTGCATGAACAAAACGCCATCCCCGGCCTGACCAACCGTTTGCTGCGTCCCTTTGCCCGGCGGGTGCTCACCGGCTTCCCCGACGTTTTCGGCGGTGCGGCGCGGGCCGTGGGTAATCCGATTCGCAAGGCCATAGGCGCCACGCCGTTGCCGGATCAACGTCTGGCCGGCAGGCAGGGGCGCCTGAATCTGTTGGTGCTGGGCGGCAGCCTGGGCGCCAAGGCTCTGAACGAGACTCTGCCGAAGGCCCTCGCCCTGTTGCCCGAGGACATTCGCCCCAAGGTTCGCCACCAATGCGGTCGTCGCACCGAGGCGGAAACCGTTGAGGCTTACCGCTCTGCCCATGTCGAGGCACAGGTCAGCTCCTTCATCGAAGACATGGCCGATGCCTACGGCTGGGCCGACCTGGTGGTGTGCCGCGCCGGTGCCCTGACCATTGCTGAACTCTGCGCCGCCGGGGTGGCCTCCATTCTGGTGCCTTTCCCGCATGCCGTGGACGACCATCAGACCGCCAACGCACGCTTTCTGGAACAGGTCGGGGCTGCCTTGCTGGCCCCCCAGGATCAATTGACGCCGGAGCGCCTGGCGGACTGGCTGCGTGAGTTTCACGGCGACCGCGAACGATTGCTCGGTATGGCCCGGGCCGCCCGCGACCAGGCTCATCCCGAAGCGGCCAGGGCCGTGGCCGACGCCTGTCTGGAGGTGGCCCGCCATGGCTGATCCCAAATCCTACCGCCAGCCGAGTCGGCCCGATGCCATGGGGCGCATCCGCAATATCCACTTCGTTGGAATCGGTGGCTCCGGCATGGGGGGCATTGCCGAGGTGCTGCTCAACATGGGGTACGCCGTCAGTGGTTCGGACCTGCGCGAGAATGCCGTTACGCGGCGCCTGGTCAACCTGGGGGCGCGGGTGTTCCTGGGACACGAGGCCGGGAATGTGGCACAAGTGGATGTGGTGGTGATCTCTACCGCCGTGGCCCAAGAAAACCCGGAGGTACAGGCGGCGCGGGCGCGACGCATCCCGGTAGTGCGGCGTGCGGAGATGCTTGCCGAGCTGATGCGCTTTCGCTATGGCATCGCCGTGGCCGGAACCCATGGCAAGACCACCACCACCAGCCTCGCTGCCAGCCTGCTGGCCGAGGGCGGTCTGGACCCGACCTTCGTGATCGGTGGTCTGCTCAACAGTGCCGGCACCCATGCCCGTCTGGGCGAGAGTCGGGTGCTGGTGGCCGAGGCGGACGAGAGCGATGCCTCGTTCCTGCATCTGCAACCGATGATGTCGGTGGTCACCAACATCGACCGCGACCATATGGGAACCTATCACGGAGACTATGCCCGCTTGCAGGACACCTTTCTGGAGTTTCTCCACCATTTGCCCTTCTACGGACTGGCGATTCTGTGCACCGACGACCCAGTGGTGCGCAATCTGGTGGACAAGGTGGCCAAGCCGGTACTCACCTATGGCACCCGCCACGAGGCCGATGTGCGGGCGCGCAATATCCGCCCGCAGGGCTTCAGGACTGCCTTCACCGTGGACATCAAGGCCACTGGCGAAAGTGCGGATTTCGTGCTCAACCTGCCGGGCAAACATAACGTGCTCAATGCCTTGGCCGCCATCGCCGTGGCCCGCGAGCTGGGCGTGGAAATCGATGCCATCGGCAAGGCGCTGGAGAAATTCGCCGGCATCGGCAGGCGTTTCCAGTTGCAGGGCGATGTGCGCACCGAAACCGGTCAGATCACCCTGGTGGACGACTATGGCCACCACCCCCGCGAACTGGCCGCCACCTTGCAAGCAGCTCGCGACTGCTGGCCCGATCGGCGTCTGGTGGTGATCTTCCAACCCCATCGCTACAGCCGCACCCGCGATCTGTTCGACGACTTCGTGCAGGAGTTGTCCGCCGCCGACGTGCTGGTGCTGTGCGAGGTCTATCCGGCAGGCGAGGCGCCGCTACCGGGCGCCGATGGCCGTACCCTGAGCAATGCGGTACGGACCCGTGGTCAGGTGGTGCCGGTGTTTGTCGAGGACGTGGAGGATCTGCCGGAAGTTCTGCCTGGCATCCTGCGCGATGGCGATGTGGTGTTGACCCTGGGTGCCGGCAGCATCGGCGCGATGGCGGCACGACTGCCGCAACTATTGGCGGTAGGTGCCGCCGAGGGGGGAGATCAATGAACGGTTTTGATCTGCGCCGTCTGCACATGGGCTGCGGCGAACCACTGGCCCATGTTTACCAGCGGACGGAATTCCGGGACGGATCTGAAGCTGGCAAGACCGGCGTCTCACGTCCCGTCAGCGTGGAAGGCCGGCCCCAGCCAGTGCAACCCACAGAGCTGACAGCCGAGGCGCGCCGGGCATCATGATGGCTGCCATGCGGTTACCACCGTTAGCACTGCGTGGACAGTTGACGCGCAATGAGCCCATGAGCCGGCATACCAGTTGGCGTGTGGGCGGGCCGGCGGATCTCTGGTACCAGCCAGCGGATCTCGACGATCTGGCGAACTTTATCGCCGGCCTGCCTGCCGAAGAACCGCTTACCTGGGTTGGGCTGGGCAGCAACCTTCTGGTGCGCGACGGCGGAATTCGCGGCACCGTGATCGCTACCGCCGGGCGCTTGGATGGCATGGAGCGGTTCGATGCGACCGGTTTGCGTGTCGGCGCGGGCGTCTACTGTGCCAAGGTCGCTCGCTTCGCGGCCGGTGCCGATCTAGTGGGAGCGGAGTTCCTGGCCGGCATTCCCGGCACCCTGGGCGGGGCCCTGGCCATGAATGCCGGGGCTTTTGGCGGCGAGACCTGGCCCATCGTTGAGGCCGTGCGGACTATCGATCGACGGGGCGTGATTCGTCGGCGTACGCCCGAGGATTATCAGATTGGCTATCGCAGCGTACAGGGGCCAGGCGGCGAGTGGTTCGTATCTGCGGATTTACGCCTGTCCGAAGGTGATGGTGGTGCCGCGCGAGAGCGCATCCGCGAGCTGCTGAACCGGCGCGGCCAGACTCAGCCGACCCAGCAACCCAGTTGTGGCTCGGTGTTCCGAAACCCGCCCGGTGACCATGCCGCCCGTTTGATCGAGGCAGCCGGCCTCAAGGGTTACCGCATCGGCCAGGCGCAGGTTTCCGAAAAACACGCCAATTTCATCATCAACCTGGGCGCCGCCCAGGCCGCGGACATTGAGGCGCTGGTGGAACATGTGCGTACAGTCGTTCGCGACAAGCACGGCGTAAGCCTGGTGCACGAAGTACGCATGATCGGGGAGGCCGCGCTATGAGCAGGGACCCCAAATCCTTCGGCAAGGTGGCAGTACTCTACGGCGGCCGCTCGGCGGAACGCGAGATCTCCCTGAAGAGCGGCGCGGCGGTGCTGAATGCCCTGCGGGACAGGGGCGTGGATGCCCACGGCGTGGACCCGGACCAGGACGTGGCCGCGTCATTGCGCACGGCAGGCTTCGACCGCGCCTTCATTGTGTTGCATGGTCGCGGTGGCGAGGATGGCGTCATTCAGGGCGCGCTGGAAACCGCCGGCATCCCCTATACCGGTAGTGGGGTGCTGGGTTCGGCCCTGGGTATGGACAAACTGCGCTGCAAGGCCATCTGGGCCTCCACCGGCCTGCCCACACCCCGTTACCGGGTGCTGCACGAGGCGCCGGACAGCGAGGCCGTCGTGGCCGAACTGGGTCTGCCTATGATCGTCAAGCCCGCCCACGAGGGTTCCAGCATCGGCATGAGCAAGGTGGAAACCGTCGAGGCGTTGACGCCCGCCTGGGAAACGGCGCGCCGCTACGACTCGGTTGTGTTCGTGGAGCAGTGGATTCAAGGCAAGGAATACACCGCATCGGTTTTGGGCGGCGAGGCACTGCCCCTGATTCGCCTGGAAACGCCGCACCAGTTTTATGACTACGACGCCAAGTATTTCGCCAATACCACCCGCTACCACTGTCCCTGTGGCCTGCCGGCATCGCAGGAGAACGAGCTTCGCACTCTGTGTCTGCGCGCCTTCGAGGCAGTAGCCGCCAGTGGTTGGGGCCGTGTGGATCTGATGGTGGACGGCGATGGCCGTCCCTGGCTGATCGAGGTGAATACGGTGCCCGGCATGACCGACCACAGCCTGGTGCCCATGGCGGCCAGGGTCGCCGGGCTGGATTTCGGTGATCTGGTGCTGCGCATCCTCGAGACCAGTATGGAGGCGGAGCGCAATGGGTAAGCAACAGGCCGTGCTCCGTACCGCCCGCAGGCCCTCGCCGCCCTGGCTTGGCCGCACCTTATGGTTCACGGTGGTGCTGGCCGCGCTGGTCCTGCTACTGCCGCCTCTGCAACGTTGGCTGGATACCCCCATCGAGGCGGTGGTGCTGGAAGGGCGTTTGAATCCGCAAGCCGAAGCCAGCGTTCGCGAGCTGCTGGAGACACTGCCCGGCACATCGTTCCTGTGGCTGAGCGGGCGGGACCTGCGCCACCGTTTGGAACACCTGCCCTGGGTGGCTTCGGCACAGGTTCGTCGTCAATGGCCGGCACGCATTCTGGTGTCGGTCGAACAGCAGCAGCCGGTGGCCCGCTGGGGCGATGACGGGCTGTTGAACGCACGAGGCCAGGTATTCCGTCCAGGTGCGTTTCCCGCGGATCTCGCGCTGGTTCGGCTGAGTGGTCCGGACAGCGCGTCTCAACAGGCACTGGCGGGCTATCAGCGCTTACGCGCCCTGGCTGATGGGGCCGGGCTGCGCCTGACGGAGCTCGAGGTGAGTTCGCGCCGTTCCTGGGCCGTGACACTGGCGGAAGGCCCGCGGATCGAGCTGGGTCGTGAACAGCAGTCGCAGCGCTTCGAGGTTCTGCTGCGAACCTTTGCCGCGGTATTGCGCGACTACCGCGACCGCATGGTCGGTATCGACCTCCGCTACGCCAATGGCTTTGCCGTGACCTGGCGTCAGGGGCAGCCCTCCCAGGCTGTGCCGGCTGTCAATAAGAGAACCGCTCGCGCCGGGGAAGGCGCGACAGGAAAGAGCATCAGTTAGATGTCGAAGAAGATCGAAAGAAAGATGATCGTCAGCCTGGATATTGGTACGTCCAAGGTGTCGGCGATCGTCGGCGAGGTCAATACCGAGAACGGTATCGAGATTGTCGGTATCGGCACGCATCCGTCGCGTGGTCTGAAGAAGGGCGTGGTGGTCAACATCGAGTCCACCGTGCAGTCCATTCAGCGCGCCGTGGAAGAGGCCGAGCTGATGGCCGGTTGCCAGATCCATTCGGTCTATGCGGGCATCGCCGGTAACCACATTCGCAGTCTCAACTCCCACGGCATCGTGGCAATTCGCGACAAGGAGGTGACTCCGGCCGATGTGGAACGGGTCATCGATGCTGCCCGCGCGGTGGCCATTCCCGCCGATCAGAAAACCCTGCACATCCTGCCCCAGGAATTCATCATCGACAGCCAGGAGGGCATCAAGGAACCGGTGGGCATGTCCGGTGTGCGCCTGGAGGCCAAGGTGCACATGGTCACCTGCTCCGTGAGCGCCTGGCAGAACATCGTCAAGTGCGTGCGCCGTTGCGGTCTGGAGGTGGACGACCTGTTGCTGGAACAGATCGCTTCCAGTTATGCGGTATTGGACGAGGACGAAAAGGAGTTGGGGGTATGCCTGGTGGACATCGGTGGTGGCACTACCGACATCGCCGTGTTCACCGAGGGTTCCGTGCGCCATACCGCGGTGATTCCCATCGCCGGTGACCAGGTCACCAACGATATCGCCGTGGCCCTGCACACACCCACCCACAACGCAGAAGAGATCAAGATCAAGTACGCCTGCGCCCTGACCCAGTTGGCCGGTTCCGATGACACCATTGAGGTTCCCAGCATCGGTGACCGGCCGGCCCGGCGCCTGGCGCGGCGCACCTTGGCCGAGGTGGTGGAGCCCCGTTTCGTCGAACTGTTCGAGCTGATCCAGGCGGAACTGCGTCGCGGCGGCTTTGACGGCAAGCTCGGTGCCGGTGTGGTGCTTACCGGCGGCAGCGCCAAGATGGAGGGCGTCGTCGAACTGGCGGAAGAGGTCTTCCATCTGCCGGTACGCCTGGGCGTGCCCAAGCATGTCAACGGGCTGGTGGACGTGGTGCGCAATCCCATCTACGCCACCGGCGTGGGTCTGTTGTTATTCGGGCATCGCAATGAGATGCCGACCTTGCCGGAGTTGCCTTCCGGCAAGGGTGTTCGTGGAGCCTTCCTTCGCATGAAGAGCTGGTTCCAGGGCAATTTCTGACGCCATGTCTTGACGTGGTGTCTTTTGGTCCGGCCAGGCTGGCAGGGCGGATTTCCGCAGGGATGCGTACCTGTAACGAGAGTTGGATGTTCGGAGGTCGAGTAAAATGCCTATGTTTGAACTGATGGATGGCGTCAGCCAAAGCGCGAAGATCAAGGTCGTCGGGGTCGGTGGTGGTGGCGGCAATGCCGTGCAACACATGCTGTCCGCCGACATGGGCGGCGTCGAGTTCATCGTCGCCAATACCGATGCCCAGGCCTTGGCCAATTCCAATGTGCGTACCACCTTCCAGTTGGGTGCCAATATCACCAAAGGGCTGGGTGCCGGTGCCCACCCCGATGTCGGCCGTCAGGCCGCCGAGGAAGACCGCGATCGTATCAAGGAACTCCTGGGTGGAACGGATATGGTGTTCATCACTGCCGGCATGGGGGGCGGCACCGGCACCGGCGCCGCCCCGGTATTCGCCGATGTGGCGAAAGAGCTTGGTATTCTGACCGTGGCGGTGGTGACCAAGCCATTCTCCTTCGAAGGTCTTCGCCGCATGAAGGTGGCGGAATCCGGTATTGAGGAGTTGCAGCGTTACGTCGACTCCCTCATCACCATTCCCAATGAAAAGCTGTTGTCGGTTTTGGAGAAGGGCACCTCCTTGTTGGATGCCTTCCGCAACGCCAATGATGTGCTCTATGGCGCGGTCCAGGGCATCGCCGAGCTGATCACCCGTCCGGGCCTGATCAATGTGGACTTTGCCGATGTGCGCACCGTCATGGCTCAACGCGGCATTGCCAAGATGGGCACCGCCTCTGCCACCGGCGAGAACCGAGCCATTGAGGCCGCCGAAAAGGCCCTCAAGTGCCCGCTGCTGGATGACGTGGAGATGCGTGGTGCGAAAGGTATCCTGGTGAACATCACCGCCGGCATGGACATGTCCATCTCCGAATTTGGAGAGGCCGGTGATGTGGTCCGCGAAATGGCCTCGGACGATGCCACTGTTGTGGTGGGCACCGTCATCGATCCGGAAATGACCGACGAACTGCGGGTAACCGTGGTCGCGACCGGTCTGGGGGGGATTGGCATGGCCAAGGAGCCGGAGATCAACGTGGTGGAGCCGATCGCCGCGGCCAAGCCCAAGGAACCGGAGCCGGAGCAGCGCCAGCCGGAATACTACCCGGAGTCAGAGCCCCTGGTTGCCAATGTGGGCGGCTACGGCCAGGTAGCGCGTGGCGGTTACCGTGAGAGCGCGCCACGCAGCGGTTCCAGCGGTCTGGAATACCTGGATATTCCCGCCTTTCTGCGCCGTCAGGCGGACTGAGGGGATACTCGTGTGTCGGGGTTGTCGGCGGTGTCGAAGTGGGGACGCCGCCGCAGGAAACATGGGGTCGGTGACGGGCCGACCCCAAAATATGGGTCCTTGAGGCTGCGATGGGAAATCTCAGTACCAGAGAAGACGCTGGATGCCTTGCCAAGCGGCCGGTAACCTGCCTTAGCGGGACTGCGCTGGCCGTCCTATGCTTCTGGAGGCAAGACGTGATGAAACCGCGTTACCGATAGCGCAATCGGTTGACAGGATCGAGGCGAAGTCGTACCTATACTGGCAACCGGCTTGATTTATCGGTATATCAATGGATTGTGGCCCAGGGGATGACAAACCCGTCACATCAGGTTAGAATATTAGCAAGTTCTAAACTTTGAGGTCGCCCCGAATCCACCTCGGGCCCAGGAAAAAAATGATAAAACAACGCACATTGAAAAATGTGATCCGGGCCACCGGGGTCGGATTACACACCGGAGAGAAGGTTTACCTGACTCTGCGGCCCGCAGCCGCAGACACGGGCATCGTTTTCCGTCGTATCGACCTGGATGAACCGATGGAAATTCGCGCGCACCCTGAAAACGTGGGTGACACGCAGTTGTCCACCAGTTTGTGCCATAAAGACGGACCTTGCGTGACACGGATTTCCACCGTCGAGCACTTGTTGTCCGCCTTTGCGGGCCTGGGTATTGACAATGCCTATGTGGATCTGAGTGCCGCGGAAGTGCCGATCATGGACGGTAGCGCGGGGCCGTTTGTGTTCCTGATCCAATCTGCTGGCGTTGAAGAACAGAACGCCCCCAAGCGATTTGTCCGTATCAAGCGCAAGGTGATCGTGCGTGATGGCGACAAATGGGCGGCCTTTGAGCCTTTTGAGGGGTTCAAGGTTTCATTTGCCATCGAGTTCGATCATCCGCTGTTCCGCAACGGTACTCAGTTCGCCTCGGTGGATTTCTCGTCCACCTCGTTCGTGAAAGAAGTCAGCCGGGCGCGTACCTTTGGCTTCATGCGCGACTTCGAGATGCTGCGCCAGCGCAATCTTGCCCTGGGGGCGAGTTTCGACAATGCCATCGCGGTGGATGATTACCGGGTCCTCAATGAGGACGGTTTGCGGTATCCCGATGAGTTCGTCAAGCACAAGATCCTGGATGCCATCGGCGATCTTTACCTCCTGGGCCACAGCCTGATCGGTGCTTTCAGTGGCTACAAATCCGGGCATGCGCTGAACAACCGGTTGCTGCGTCAATTGCTGGCCGAGAAAGAAGCCTGGGAAGAGGTGACGTTCACCGATGAGGCACAAGCGCCAATATCGTACATGACGCCGGTGCACGCTATTTGAGGTAGACTTCAGGGACGGATGGTATCAGCGCCGTTTATCGGCCGAGCGACGGGCCAGGCGCGCAAGCGCTACGCGTAGCGCCGGGTCGGTTACGCCCTCGGCGATGGTGTTCAAGTTGCTTGCGCTGTTCGAGGACAAAGGCGTGGCGCGCCGGGGTTTGTGATCGGGTCCTGCCTGGATGGGTTGGACGCGCGTTTTGACGCGTGTACAGGTTTCGCCGCCAAGCTCATGCCATACTTCGAGCAGACGGGCTTCCAGGTAGCGAAGTCTTGTGGCCCACAGCGGGGAACTGACAAGTATCCGAAGCTGCCCGGCATTGTGGCTGACGCCCAGTACCTGTGGGCGCAAGGTCTCGGGGAGCTGCTCGCGGATTAGCGCAAGGTTGCGTTCGTGTATTTCCAGGCCGGAGCGCAGTCGCGCCAGCGGACCGGAATCCTGCCTGAGTAGGCGAGATACTGAACGTGGAGCGATCGGCATAGACAGGCGCGGCGGAGTTGTTGGCCTTGGGGCTTGTAGATGTTTGAATGCAAGAACGATAGAGCAAATAATGGGACGCGGCAAACGTTTGTGCCTTTGGCGAGAGGGTGGTGACCGCAATGGCGATTGATAAACCGGCTACAAGAGTTTTGCTGGGTGTGACGTTGCTGGGTGCGGCGTCGGCCCTGGTGTACGCTGGATATCGTCTAGGCGAACCGGGTGTCGTGAAGTTAGAGCACGATGCCTCCCTGGTTTCCCTCAAGGAGGAATTGGCCGAGGACCGGCAGCGCATCACTGAGTTGGACGCACAGATTCAAATCCATCTGGATGCCCTGGCCATTCGCCTTGGACGTCTTCAGGCCCAGGTGGTGAGACTTGATGCCCTGGGCGAACGCATGGTGAGCCGGGCACAATTGGACGGTGGCGAATTCAACTTCACTGAGGCGCCGGCAATCGGTGGGCCGGAGGAGACCAGTGAAGGGAATAGCCTGAAATTGCCCGAATTCGAACGCCTGCTGGACGAACTCAGCGCGCAACTGGATGATCGTGCCCGCCAGTTGGACATCATGGAAGAGCTGCTGCTCAATCACGACGTCAAGCAGGCCGCTCTGCCAGCCGGCAAACCGGTGGACAGTGGCTGGATCTCTTCGTCGTACGGAAAACGCCTGCATCCGACTTCAGGCAAAATGCACTTCCACCGCGGCATGGACTTTGCCGGAAAGCCTGGTTCGGATGTGTTGGCCGTGGCCGATGGGGTTGTCACCTGGGTTGGCCGAAAGACCGGCTACGGCAAGATGGTGGAGATCAATCACGCCGACGGCTATGCGACACGTTACGCCCATAATCAGGAAAACTTCGTCAAGGTAGGCGACCGTGTCCATCGCGGCGATGTGATCGCCGCCCTTGGCAGTACCGGACGCACCACCGGACCTCATGTACACTTTGAAGTGATTCGCGACGGCAAGACCGTCAATCCCGCCAAATACGTCCGTGCAGGACCTTGATATCTGATTGACCGGGTCGTCGTCGACCCGGTTTCCGCAGTTTTTACGGCGAAAGCTGCCTAAGGCGGCTTCGCTGCGCTATTATCGGGGCTTTTGCCCCTCTCAGGATTCCTACCCCCACCAATGGCCAGCAAACTATTAAGCAAGATCTTCGGCAGCCGAAATGAGCGTGCCGTGAAGCGCATGTACAAGTCCGTCGCCCAGGTCAATGCCCTGGAGGCGCAGATCGAAAAGCTGAGCGACGAAGAGCTGCAAGCGCAGACCGGTAAGCTCCGTGAGCGTCTGGAAACAGGGGCGAGCCTGGACGATCTGCTGCCCGAGGCCTTTGCCACTGTGCGCGAAGCAGGGCGAAGGGTCTTGAGCATGCGTCATTTCGACGTTCAGCTCATCGGTGGCATGGTGTTGCATGGCGGCAGAATCGCAGAAATGCGTACCGGTGAGGGCAAGACCCTGGT